>NZ_KV812838.1:0-211 GCF_001813525.1 Streptococcus sp. HMSC065C01
AATTGAACACGCCCTAAATGCTGTGTGAAAAAACGCCAACTATACGAGTACTAACTTCAAGACACAGTAGCTGATTGGACTCTTCTCTCGCCTATCAGCTCGGAAGAATCCTAATCAGCCTTGTGGGGGTAGGACGACGAAGCGTCTGCCAAAGTATCGCTTCTGTCCTACTCCCTATTTTCACTTGGCATTTTACGGGCTTTGTATCTTA
>NZ_KV812839.1:0-265 GCF_001813525.1 Streptococcus sp. HMSC065C01
AAAAAAACAGGTTTGTCTAGCAGGGCTAGAACAAAACCTGTTTTAGAAATTAATTTTCACGTTTTTTGTAAACTAAGGCACTTCCAGCTACTGCCAAAGCAAGTCCTGCAGCCACTAGTCCCTCGCTCACTGTTTCACCTGTAGAAGGAAGAGTATGTTTCTTATCTTCTTTTGGTTGACTTCCAGAAGGCTTATCACCTTTTGGTTTGTCTGTTGATGGGGTAGTTGGAGGCGTAGTTGGTGGTGTAGTTGGCGGTGTAGTTGG
>NZ_KV812840.1:0-9566 GCF_001813525.1 Streptococcus sp. HMSC065C01
ATTCGAATTCTTGAAAAGATTGATCTCTACTCTAACTACAAGAACTATGTGTTTAATGGAGCAATGAATATTTGGAAAGGATTTATCGGTTCAAGTTCTGGCGGAGTCGCAAAACAATCACTCGTTTCAATGTTGCTTCTAATCCTAGCTTTCTATCTCTTTTACCAGTTTTTCTTTTCGAAAGGAGCTTTTTCAAGGACTCTCCTTCATGTCTTTCTAGTTCTCATCCTCGGCTTTGGTTATTTTGGAACAATCGCTGGAACATCAGGTGGTCTATATCTACTTGATACTATCAACCATGTCTCTCAAGATGTCACTAAAAATATCACGAATATCAAGGTGGAGTATGGAAATAATAAATCCATAAAAATTGGCGATTCCATGGCAGATAGCTATATTGCAGAAACCTCTTATAAAGCATATGTCTTTGTCAATACAGGTCAAGAAAATGGAAAATATAAGAATAGCCAAGATGGGAAACAAGAAACTTTTGATGATAGTAAGGTACTAGGAACAGGCGATAAAAATGGAAACTTTAAAGCAGTTAAATCGAAAGATCGCAATAAATATCTGGATGAACTAGGAAATGGAGCCAATGATGATGGTGAAAAGAACCGTTGGGTTTCAGCTATGCCTGATTTCATTTTCACTCGTATGTTTTATGTCATCTTCAAAATCTGTGAAGCCTTTGTATTAGCGATACCCGTTATCTTGATTCAGATGTTAAACGTCATTGCTCAGACACTTGTCCTGATGATGATCCTGCTCTTTCCAATTGTGCTACTAATGTCCTTTATACCAAGAATGCAAGATTTGATTTTTGGAGTTCTGAAAGTCATGTTTGGTGGGCTGCTTTTCCCAGCTATCACGAGTCTATTAACTCTTTTGGTCTTCTACATTGAAAAAATGATAGAAAACATTGTCATTACAGGTTTTGATGGCATCCTTAAAACACTTCCATCTTTGATTATCTTCGGTCTTGTCTTTAAACTACTCATTTCAGTTGTCTCAAAAGGACTTGTATACTTCCTTCTATGGAAATACAAAGCTGAGTTGATCCAATTCATTCTTGGATCCAAAGCTCGAATGGTGGCAAGTGACATTGGAAACAAAGTTGAAAAAGGAGTCACAAAGACTAGAGAGGTGGCTTCACAAGTACCATCGAGAAGTCTTTCATCTGCTCAACACCTTGGAAACTTTGCCTTAGCAGGTGCTGGTTTTGGAGCTGGGATGATGATGAATGCCAAGAGTCACTTCCAAAATGTTGGTTCTTTCTTTACTAATAAGGAATCAGAGCACCAACCCGATGAAGTGCTCCCAACAGAAACGCTTGAAACTTCAGAAAGTCTGGATGCTCCTGGACCAAACATTCCGAAAACAAAGCCAGCGCTAGAAGGGATTAAACCAGTTGAAGAAAAAATACCAACTCCTTCAATGGAATCCCCAATCACAGCGGAGCCAACACCAAGTTCAAACGAGGAATTTCAAACTCTTAAAGAAGAATGGATTTCTCCATTTAAACAACTCCGCATTAATAGTATTGAGCGCAAATTAGAGGAATATAAAGATCCTCAAGCTATGTACAAAGCTCAAGGGTCGAATGCTTTCACTCGTGCTTATAGAAAGACTATGACACGAGACGATAAATTGAGATCCAATATTGAACGAAGAGACCGATTAACAGAACGCTTAAAACAACTCAGAGGAGAATGATATGAATACCAAAATACGCTCAAGAACTGCTTTTCCAAGAGTTCTTGAAGAAACTCTTTATCAAGCCTACCAAGAAGGAAAACGCTCAGTCGATTTCCTTCTTTTATTTCCAGTCTCAGAACAAGAGCGGGACCAAATCATCCTACAGGCTAAGTCCTATTCAGTCGTTCTAGATGCAAAATGGCGTTTTGGGACTGTTTTGTTCACTGCTTATATAAGACATTAACTAGAAAGGAGATTCGATGAAAAAACTAAAATGGTTTCTATTAGCTGGTCTCATTCCTCTCTTTCTACCAGTCCTCATTATTATTATCCTTATGGGGGCTGTCGGAGGTGGTGGAACAAATGGCTCACCCCAATCCCAAAATGGAGTGACTTATGCGGATCACTGGTCAGATGGAGATCCCTATACTCACAACCTACTGGTTCATCGCTTCGGTATTACAGCAGAGCAATTAGACGGCTTTTTAGATACGTTAGGAATCTCCTATGATAAGACCCGAATTAATGGAAAGAAACTCCTCGAATGGGAAGCTAAATCTAATCTTGATGTCCGTGGAATCGTTGCGATCGCACTGAATGAAAGTTCCCTTGGAACTGCTGGAGTAGCCACTAATCCTGGAGCCAATATGTTTGGGTTTGGAGCCTATGACTCCAATCCAGAATATGCCAATAACTTTAATGATGAAGTTGCTGTTGTCGGACTAACCCAACAAACTATCATTGGAAATAAAAACCAAACCTTCAAAATTCAAGATGACAAAGCTAAAAAGTTTGCGAATGGAACGCTCAATCCAGCAACTGATGGTGGAGTCTATTTCACAGATACCACAGGATCGGGAAAAAGACGTGCAGAAACCATGCAAAAACTGGATGCTTTCATTGATGAACATGGAGGAACACCAAAAGCTCCTGAACAAACTACAGGAAAAACTCGAGATGGAGGTGGAGTTACTTCAAATGATATACCAGTAGGATATAGTCTTACAAAAGCTATCGACACAAATGGATATATCACTAGCACCTATCCTTGGGGACAATGTACCTGGTATGTCTTTAACCGTGGAAAACAAGTCGGAGTTAATTTTGATCCATTTATGGGAAATGGTGGACAATGGATGAATAAGCCAGGTTTCACAACAACCCATACACCAACAGAACACTCTGCTCTATCATTTAGCCCTGGACAAGGTGGAGCAGATCCAGTCTACGGGCATATTGCCTTTGTGGAACAAGTCAAATCAGATGGCTCAATTCTTGTCTCAGAATGTAATGTGAAAGGACTTGGAGTGATTAGTTACCGTACATTTGACGCTCAGACAGCAAAACAATTTACCTATGTACTAGGACATTAGAAAGGATAATTATATGGATACACTACAACAAGTAAAACTAGATAAAATTGAAAATCTATTACAGGTTCTGGTAAATCTTCTGGATAAAAAATCAGATACTAATCAGTTAGAAATCATGACCCAAAAGGAAGTCCTCAAAGAACTGAATATTTCCCCTAACACACTCAAAAGTTGGGAACGTAAAGGCCTGCCACGATTAGAGCCACCAATCGAAGGGACCCGAACAGTGTATTATAAACGTGGGGATATTCTTAAATTCTTGACCATCTGAGGGAAACTAAATGAAAATTGAGATAATAGAAAGAAACAATAAGAAAGTTCTTAAGAAAATCAAAAAAGATGGCTCTATAACTTACTCTATGAAAGGAGCTTATTTAGGAAATGATAAAAAAACAGGAAAACAAGTTACAACTACTATATCAGCTCCAACACTAAAAGCCTTAGATCGCAAATACTTAGAGACTAAAAGAAAATTTGAAGAAAATGATTGTACTCGAAAAGAAACTATACCTATCGGTACTATAAAAGAATTGTCGGAAGTTTGGTATGATAGTTATAAATCTTGGGTATCCTCTGATAATACTAGAAATAGAGTAAGGGGGTATTTGGATACATATATCCTTCCAAAATTTGGTGATTATAAAATAGATTCTATTGAATCTACTGAAGTCCAAAAATGGGTTGATCAGCTAGCAGAAAAAGCTAGAATAGAAATAAATAAGGGAAAACGTAAGGCAGATAAAGGAAAGGCATCTGATTATGGTGCAGTCGTTCATAAACTAAAAGATATTCTTGATTTTGGAATGGTACATTTTAATCTAAAGAATAATCCCGCAAAACAAGTCAGGATACCACCCAAGCCTAAATCGTCTCAAAACCGAGTTCAAGTTCTACATGAAAAAGATATCGCTATATGGTTGAACTACTTAGATACGCTCCCAAACTCAAGAGCCAACAGGCGCTTTAAAGTTATTTGTAATACTCTTTTAGCTTCTGCCTTACGAATTAATGAACTGTTAGCATTGGAAGTTGATGACTTACTTTTCGACTCATCAGAAATTAACGTGAATAAAACTCTTATGTGGAGGAGCGGAGACAAAACCTTAGGTACTAAAGGTAAGGTTATTTGTAAAAATTCTGCGAAAACTGATTCAGGAAATCGCAAAGTATCAGTACCTATTACCATTATTCAAGAACTTAAAGATTTTAACAATGAAATGAATAATTACTTTGAAAAACATGGGCTTCCAAAATCTAAGTTGATATTTCCCACTATCTATGGAAATTACATGGCTGATCGAAATGAGCGAGCTACTCTTATTAAACGATTAAAAGAGTTAGGTTTACCTGATTATGGTTTTCACCTATTCCGCCATACTCATGCATCTTTAATGCTCAACTCTGGAGCAAATTGGAAAGAATTACAAGAACGTATGGGTCACAAATCTATTTCAACCACAATGGATATCTATGCGGAATTAGATCCTAACCGAAAGAATGAAGCAGTCGATATTTTAATGGAACGACTTTCACAAATAAAAGGTGAAAATTAACAGTCATTTGAAACTCTACCTTTTTCTCTACCTTTTCTTCATAAACAGTCGTAAAGGCTGTTAAAATAAGCTTTTTAAGTATATAAGTTAACTTTTACAGAGGTGAAATAGGGGTTCACTACACGTCAATAGATGTTAGAAACCTTGATTTTAAGCGATTCTTGAAATTCTAAATTTCACTACATTGCAATATAAATCAACCGAATCACTACCTTTTTCACTACCTTTTTTGAAATAAGAATAATGATTCGGATATATAAAAGAAGAGGAACTTTATTGTGAAGCTCCTCTTTTTGTTATGTGTTCTTTTTCTCACAGATCATATGACCTGGTTTGACACAGTTGGATTTCAGGTACTTTCAGTTTAGCTTTATATCAACCATCATCAAAATCCAACTATTTTCTTATTTTAAAAAATATGAATAAGTTTGATTGAATGAGGGAATTTCTTTAAATTTTTTCTTAGCACCTATAAGTTAATAATACTATTCTTTAAATTATAGTTTATAATTATCTGATGTTTCAATGACCACAAAACAAAGTACAGCGAATCACTTCCTTTAGTCAAACATATAACTGAACAACATTGTTTATCTTCCTGCACTTTCATATTTTTTCAATCCTTTTCTAAAAATTGTACGACTGATAATAATCAAAAAAACTGTAAAAACTATTTGATAGAAAAATAGGTTCAATGTATCTTTCCCTAAAAATATTAATACTGCAGGATTGGCAATTAATAAATTGGGAACAAATAACATAGTGATCAATCTGTTAATACCTGTAAAAATATTATATGGATACTTAGAAATTCCAATATAATTCAAAAATACATCTACTTTTGAAAATTTAGTTGGGAACCAAAATGAACTAATCGTTATTAGAAACCAAATTGAATAATATATAATACAACCACACATTAAAGAAAGGATATAAAATAATATTTTTAATGAATTTAAATGTACATTTAAATTTCCATAACTTATAAAAATGATCGCAAGACCAAAAAAAGTATTCACGAATTGAACTAAATTAAATGATCTAAAAATATAGAACAACTGAGTATCAAACGGCCTCAATAAAATTTGATCCAAGTTACCACTCAAAATATCTGATTCTAAAATTCCCATACTTCTAATTAACAATCCCATCATAACTCCATCTACAATAGTGTAGGAACCTACCAAAAATAAAATTTGATAATAGTCCCAACCATTAAAAGAGTCTATGTTTAAGAAAATCAATCTAAAAAATACAATAGGTAAACCAATCCACAGTATCGACGAAAATAGACCACAAAAGAAGTCAAAATGAAAATTCATATCAGATTTAAAACCAAAATGAAGTAGCCTAAAAATTACTTTTATTCTAAACATTTTATCCTCCCACATTTGAGAAGTGCTCCACTCCTTTTCTCAATATGAATCTTGATATAATATAAAAAATGATGCACCAAATCAATTGAATACAAATAATTCTCAAATAGTCTATTAATTTATATGTATCATTACTAAACATCTGAAGCGGTTCATATACTAAGTATTTAAAAGGTAATACATCTAAAAACAGACGAAAATTATTTGAAAAAAAACTTAAAGGCAATAATATTCCTGATAAAAACTGAATTACTATTTCTTTAACAGTAAGGACAAAAAATATATTTTCTAACCAAAAAGAAAGCATACCTACACAACATGATATTAAAAACCATAGAACCATAGATAGAATAATTGCAATACTTCCTAAAATAAGAATTTCAATGGTTAATAACTCATTCTTGTAATAAACACTGGAGAATAAAATGACAGGAATGATGATAAATAATAAATGAGCAAGCCTATCTCCAAGCATTTTACAAAAATAATACTTATAAAAAGTAACAGGTTTTATTAATATGCTAAAAAAATTTCCTGAATGAACATCGTCATTGATTTCCCAATCAACTGGATAAAAAACAAAATATGAAAAAATTATAGTCCCCAAATAGTATTGAACCATTGAGGTAAAATCATATCCTGCTATATTTATCTGGTTACTCTGATATATATACGTCCATAAAAATACTGATATCATAATTTGTATACTTGCCTGTAACATTAACAATAGTACACTTGATTTATAGTTCAAAATAGATCGAAATGATATCAGAATAATAGACATTTCTTTTTTCAATTGTGCTCCTTTTTTGTAAAATAGTTTTGTAAAATAATTTCTTCTAAAGAAAGATTTGATATTTCAAAATCTTCTATATCTACAAGCTTATTGATTGATTCTAATGTCTCAAAGACAAAATCTCTAGGTATTTTTAGTATACATTCCGATTTTGTTTGAGAAATGACTACTACTCCTTTAACAGAGCATAACTCTGGTACCAAATCTAATGTCATTTTTATCTTTAAATATTTAAAATCAGAAAATTTAGATAAAATAACATCCATTGACTCCTGCAAAATAATTTTTCCTTTGTCAATGACGATTAATTCGTCACAAACAGACGAAATATCATCCATATCATGACTCGTTAAAATAATAGTAGTATGACATTCTTCATTCATTTTCTTTAAAAATGTTCTGATATCTTTTTTAGACTGTATATCTAACCCTATAGTAGGCTCGTCTAAAAATAATATTTCCGGACTTGTTAAAGATGCCGCGATAAACTCCATTTTCATTTTTTGTCCAAGAGAGAGGGTCCGGACCTGCTGGTAAAGCTGATCTTTTACATTCAACAAATTGCTTAATTCCTGAATTCGTTCTTGTAAAATCGCCGGTTCTACCTCATATAAAGTACCAATCAATTGAAAATAATCCATAGCCGAAACATCTTGAAATAACTGTAATTTATTTCCTACTACTATTGAAATTTTTTTTCTAAAATTTATACTTCTTTTAAATGGAATTTCTCCATTCACTTCTAATTTTCCGGAACTAGGATAAAGAGTCCCAGTCAACATTTTAATCGTTGTGGATTTACCAGCTCCATTACTCCCAATAAAGCCAACTATACTCCCTCTCTTAATCGTAAAACTAATATCTTGAACAGCTCGAATCGTTATTTGATTACGTTTCAAAAATCTCTTGATAAATGGGAGTCTTGAATCAAAATTATAAAAATTTTTAGATAAATTCTGAGCATTAATAACTATTTCACTCATATATCTCTCCTTTCGATAAAATATATTTACTTGTACTTTTTCCATACTTTACCAAAATGCTAAAGATTGAGCTAAAATCTTCGGGATGGGTAAAATAATATTTGTCTTTAAAAAGTTTCTCAAAACCTTCAAGGCGATTATTGAAATCATTAAATTTTGTATTGTCTAGCTGGTTGAATGTCTCTTTAATATCCATAAACTTTCTCCGTGATTCTTTATTTCACTTTATAAATAGAAGAGTGTCTATATATTTATAGATCCTCAAGAACTTGCATTTTATCAAGTATAAGTAGAATAGTATGTAAGGGTTTACATATTCATATTTTATGATTATTTAAGGAATCCGTCAATTTTCCACATTATTATATGACAAAATGTATTTTTTAAAAATGCAAAAATCTATGAGCAAGATGTTTGACTTCCTTTTTTAAAGTATATATACTTATATTAACCTTAGAAAAGAAAAAATGTTTGAACAGATATTCAATAATAATTACTTTTTTTAAAATTAAAATTCGAACTTTAAATTTTTATCTTTTTTATATTATTGAGTAACCTAAATTGCCCAATTTGTAAAATTTAGCTAGACAAAAAAAGACATCCAAGAGAAATTTCTTAAATGTCTGTAAACGTTGATATAAGCGTGTTGATTAACGTTTTGATAATTGTGATGCTTTACGAGCTTTCTTAAGACCTGGTTTGACACGGGTTGATTTTAGGTAATTATAAATAGCTTTATATCAAACTTTAGCAGGCTTGTACTGCTTTTTTATTTCAAAAAAATTAAATAAGTTTGATTCAATGAGGGGATTTCAGTCATGATCAGTTTCTCAAATTTACGGCTTTTACTCTTTACCAAAAATTGCAATCTTTGATTTAATTTTAAACTATATCAAAAATAAACAACTAAACATGAATAGAGATGATAGTATTTCCCTTTCTATTCTACTAATCGACTACTCGAACGGATGGAATTAAATTAGTAAAAACCCGTGTCACAACGTGGCCACATCGTGGACACTCTATTTCCTCAAAATCTCTGAGGCCTTCATGGGTAGATGTAGAATCATATTCAATTAAAGTTTTGCATTGTTGACATGTGATACGTTCATTTCCCATTTGTAATTTCCTCTCTGTTTCTGATTATATTATATCAAAAGTAATAACATTTATAAATATTATTACTTGGAAAAATCATTAATGATATAATAGAAGAAAGTGGAGGTCAACTATGCAAAAAGAAGCTACTATTTCAGACGATCAGATTTATCGCTATAAACTATCTCGTACCTGGGACTCAACAAAACCGACAATTCTATTTATTGGTTTGAATCCTTCAATTGCCAATGAAACTATCGATGATCCGACGATCACACGATGCATAAATTATGCAAAAGCTTGGGGATATGGAACCTTACTAATGGCAAACTTATTTGCTTTTAGAAGCACTTACCCAAGGGATATATATTTAGTTGATGATCCTATCGGAAATGAAAATGATCATTATATTTTAGAATGTGTAGCACAATCTGATTTAGTAGTTGCCTGCTGGGGAAATAATGGTATGTATATGAATAGGGAAAATATCATTAAGGAACTTGTACCTAATTTATATTGTCTTAAAAAAAATAAAAACGGGACCCCACATCATTCTCTAAGACTTTCTAGAAATATTAGTCCAATACCATTCAATTTCGAAATATGACTTTCCGAAAAATAGATATTTTCCAGAAAGTTGAGAGTTTGAATTGATGTATCTGCAAGACTTAATTTAAGATTCTTAAAGTCTT
>NZ_KV812840.1:9666-9988 GCF_001813525.1 Streptococcus sp. HMSC065C01
TAAATGGACAGTGACAGAGTGTTTGAAGGAGAAAAAGAGGCCTAAGGGTCTCTTTTATGTAATTACTTAGTTTTTGTTAAGAATTAACGGATTAAGTTTCATGGGTATATTTATAACTTTTTGTCATTGGCAAATAAATTATATCAGGACCTTTTACTATGATATTGGCCACTTATACAATTACATACGATAACATTATAGTTTATTTTATTTGACTTTAATGCATAACAATGTTATAATGAAAGCGAATTCAATAAATAGATTATTTAGGTTAGAAGGGATGTGTCCATAGATGAACAAAAGAAGCTTCAAAAAAATGTTT
>NZ_KV812841.1:0-534 GCF_001813525.1 Streptococcus sp. HMSC065C01
AATACAGGTGAGATCCGTGGAATTGTCGTAGGAATTCATTCTTCTGTCCAGCATGAAACCCTCTTTTTCACGATCGCAGATATGTCTGAGTCTGAAATTGAAGATCTAGGTATTAAATACCGAGAAGAGGTTGAACTAGAAGATATTGTTATCACGCATACCCACGTCAATCGTAATGATATCTATAAGCTCTTTGCTTCTAAAATCAAGAAAAAAACTGGAGGCGCACCGACTAAAGAAAACAAACCAGTAGAAAATAAGAAAGAAAACTAGGAGGTGATGCAGAATGAAACTCTTTACCTATCGAGGAAAAAGAGTTCGCGTTTTTCATCGTAAACTAAAGGGAATCACATGGTTTATCTGGTGGTTTCCTTTTTTATTGGCTATTAGTTACTACAGCTACTTACATTTAGAAGAATTAAAAGTTCATCCCTTACCTCAAGGTTATTTTCTAGGAGCTGGATTTCTTTTTTCTTTGCTTCTCTCTTGGTTTATTAATCGAGTTTGCTACAGGAAGGTACTCTTCTTTCAAAA
>NZ_KV812842.1:0-240 GCF_001813525.1 Streptococcus sp. HMSC065C01
GTGTCGCAGGTTCGAATCCTGTCTTCCCGATATTATGGCGGTGTAGCTCAGCTGGCTAGAGCGTCCGGTTCATACCCGGGAGGTCGGGGGTTCGATCCCCTTCGCCGCTATATTGTTGATCTTGTTGGACCTTTAGCTCAGCTGGTTAGAGCTCTCGGCTCATAACCGAGTGGTCGTAGGTTCAAGTCCTACAAGGTCCATTGTTATCTTGGAGGATTACCCAAGTCCGGCTGAAGGGAA
>NZ_KV812843.1:0-1676 GCF_001813525.1 Streptococcus sp. HMSC065C01
ACAACAGTGAAAGCTGATGTACCTGGTGGTGTAGACATCGAAAATACTGCGGCTCAAGTAGTCAACTACTATAACCCAACTACTAAGAAAGTTGAAAAACCAAGCAAACCAACTGAAAAACGTGTCAACAACGTTCCAGTTGAAGTGGAATTCAACTTCACTAAACGTTTGGAAGGCCGTGAGCTTAAAGCTAACGAATTCAGCTTCGTTCTTAAAGATTCAGAAGGTAAGACTCTTGAAACTGTAAGCAATGATGCGACTGGTAATGTTAAGTTCTCTAAACTTGAGTTCAAGAAAGGTCAAGAAGGCGTACACAACTACACAGTAGAAGAAGTTAAAGGAACAGACGCAACCGTTACATACGATACCATGAAAGCGAATGTAACAGTTACAGTGAAACACGATGGAACAGCTAAAGTTCTTATCGCGACTGTAGGCGACATTGCGGATAAAGAATTTAACAACCGTGTAACACCTCCAGAAGAACCTAAGTTCCAACCAGAGAAATTCGTTCTTAACAAAGAAAAATTTGATATCACTGGTTCAAAACTTGCTGACGATGATGATGAGTTGACAGATGAGTATGCAGATACAAATGCCAACCCATATGCGGATGGTACTGCCAACAACGAAGCAGAAAACATCAATACCAAGACTGTTAACCGTGGAGATAAGTTGGTTTACCAAGTATGGTTGGATACAACTAAATTTTCAGCAACTAACAAAGAAAACATCCAATCTGTAGGAATTTCAGATGACTACGATGAAGCGAAGTTGGAACTTGATTCTACTAAGATCAAAGCTTACGATTCAGTAACAGGCGCAGAAGTAACAGATAAATTCGATATCACAGTTAATAACGGAGTAATCACAGCAACTATTAAAGCTGGCTTCACTAAATCTCTAGGAGATGCAGAAAATACTCAAGTTATCGACACAACTAAATTTGAATTTGGACGTTACTACAAGTTTGACATTCCAACAACAGTGAAAGCTGATGTTGCTGCTGGTGTAGATATTGAAAATACTGCAGCGCAAGTTGTAAACTACTACAACCCAACAACTAAGAAGGTTGAAACACCAGAGAAACCTACTCAAAAACGTGTAAACAACGTTCCAGTACCAGTAGAGTTCAACTTCACTAAACGTTTGGAAGGTCGTGAGCTTAAAGCCAACGAATTCAGCTTCGTGCTTAAAGATTCAACAGGTAAGACTCTTGAAACTGTAAGTAATGATGCATCAGGTAACGTTAAGTTCTCAGCTCTTGAATTCAAGAAAGGTCAAGAAGGCGTTCACAAGTATACAGTTGAAGAAGTCGCAGGAACAGATGCAACAGTATCATACGATACAATGAAAGCAGAAGTAACTGTAACAGTATCACACGACGGAACAGCTAAAGTTCTCGTGGCAACTGTTGGTGATATCGCTGATAAAGAATTCAATAACACAGTTCGTCCTCCAGAAGAACCTAAGTTCCAACCAGAGAAATACGTTGTTTCTAAAGAAAAATTCGATATCACAGGCGACAAGCTCGTTGATGATGACAAAGAGTTGGCAGACAAGTACGCAGATACTAATGCGGACCCATATGCGGACGATGCATCAAACAACGAAAAAGAAAACTTGAACACCAAGACTGTGAACCGTGGCGACAAGTTGGTTTACCAAGTATGGTT
>NZ_KV812844.1:0-209 GCF_001813525.1 Streptococcus sp. HMSC065C01
GTTGGAGTTGCATTAAAATATTCTGCTATCTTATCCAAATTTGCAAAGGTAGGATAGCTTTTTTGTTTTTCGTAGTCAGAGATGTCTGGAAAGATTGCTCATAAAAAAATGTGGGGCAAATGATGGGGCAAATCAGTTATAGACAAGCAAAAAAGCCTTATAAATCAAGGCTTTTTCCTGTTGATTTAGATGCCCCCTGCATGGATTTG
>NZ_KV812845.1:0-202 GCF_001813525.1 Streptococcus sp. HMSC065C01
AAACGTTCGTAGTAAGCAGGGCCAATAAATTCTGGTTTCATTTTAAGTGTTTCTGAGATCATAAGATTTTCCTTTCTGAGTGTAAAATAAAAAGAGCTAAGCTAGTTGCTTCACTCTTGAGTAATAGTGTGTAAAAAGTTTGCGTTTAAACATACGACTATAGAATTGAATATCCCCATGAGCATAGCCATTTCTACGAGCA
>NZ_KV812846.1:0-6672 GCF_001813525.1 Streptococcus sp. HMSC065C01
AGCTTGTTAGCACCCTCGTACAATTCAAAGCTGAATTCACCGTCTTTTAGATCACGACCTGTCAACTCTTTTGTCAACTCAATTGTTGCATTTGCCGCCTTTGGTGTGAAGGCATTGGTAAATATTTTGCTTTCTGGATAGACGACTTCTGCCTGCAAGGCATCTCCATCACGAGTGACTTTAACAGTCACTTGTTTTTCAGATGCATCGTAAGCAATCGTAGCATTATCCCCTTTGACCTCTTTCACAGTATAAGTATGTTCACCTTCTGCTGTGTAAGAAATAGCATCAAAGGTTACTTTGCCAGATTTGTTGGTAACAGTTTGAAGTTTGTTTGTACCTTCGTACAATTCAAAACTAAACTCACCGTCTACCAAGTCACGGCCTGTCAACTCTTTTGTCAACTCAATTGTTGCATTTGCCGCCTTTGGTGTGAAGGCATTGGTAAATATTTTGCTTTCTGGATAGACGACTTCTGCCTTCAAAGCTCCTCCATCACGAATGACTTTAACAGTCACTTGTTTTTCAGAAGCATCGTAAGCAATAGTGGCATTGTCGCCCTTCACTTCCTTCACAGTGTATGTGTGTTCACCTTCTTCAGTGTACTCAATCGGTGCAAATGTAATTTTCCCGTTTTGGTTAGTAGTTGTTTGAAGTTTGTTTGAACCTTCGTACAATTCAAAGCTAAACTCGCCGTCTACCAAGTCACGACCTGTAAGAACTTTATCCAGCTCAATAACAGCTTGGGTTTTGGCCGGCTTCTCTTTCTTGTTTACAATGGTTTTGCTAACAGGTTTCGTTGGTGTCGTAAATTCACTAGCTTCAACAATTGTATCTTCTGCCAAGTCATACCCTTTCGGAGCTTGAATTTCTTTGATGATGTATTTATCTCTCAAGAGTTCTTTAAGGCTAAATTCACCTTTAGCATCTGATTCAAACTCACCTAATACTTGGCCAGTTGCTTGACGGATAACTTGGAATTTCGCACCTTTCAGCGGTTCATTACTTTCGTCAACTTTATGAACTTGAATGCCGAAGGCATAACCAACACCTTCACCACCCGCGATTTGGATATTTACTTTACTATTTGAATCGTATGGTTTTTTATTATCACCTACGATAGTCGCCTTATTTTTGATCACCTCACGGTCAACCGCATCATAGTTAACAACTGCTTCATATTCAACTGCAAAGTGATCGTTAGCAGAAATGTTCCCTAGATTAATCGTAAATGTAGTATCTGTTGCATTTACAGTGTATTGAGAGGTGACATCTGTTTTGTTTTTAAGTTGCCATGTTCCAGTGCTGTAATCCCAAGTACCTTTGTAGATCTTAAAGCTACCAGCCTTGTAGGTTACACCTGGTGATTCCATAGAATCTGAAAGAACTGCATTGCTGATTGCCTCGTTGGTCCTATTTACAGAAATACGAAAACCTAGGCTCTTGTGATCTCCATTATCCCAACCAGATTTGATAATAGTATACCGTTTACCTTCTCCGACAGTCCCACTTTTTACTGTACCATCGAATTTCACTTTGTTATTAACAGAGACCTTAACTGGCGCATTACCATCATTTGGAAACTTATCTTTATTAACACCAGCATAGAAGAAGAACGAACCTGAAATATCATTTTTCTCTTCAACAAACTTTGTGAATGTCAAGACAATTTTACCAGTAGTTGCATCAACCTTTGCGTTAGCGATCAATTTACCAGTAATGGAGTCATTAATTTCAAAATCCTGCGATTTGATGTCAATTGGAGAAGCAATAACTACTTCCGTCGTATCTCCTGCTTTAACGTTTTTTCCTTCCAAAGCAAACTTTGCATTAAGACGGAAAGTATCGTATCTTCCAAGCGGAGCTGTTAAATCCCCGCCATCATTGTTTTGAACTTTTACATTTGTGATGACATCCACTTTTTTTGACGTTTCTGCATTTACAATTTTAGAAAAAAGCGTAAAGCATACCATCAATAATGAAAGCATCATCAATAGATATATAGCCAATTTTTTCATTTTATCTCCCCTTATATTCATAATAATAGGCAAAAAATATTATATCACAAATTAGTAGTAATACAAGTAAAAGGTGGCATTTTTTTATTTAGCATCTTGTCAAAATGAAATGTCCTCACAAAACAATTGATGATCATACAAGTTTTTTTACCTATATTATGTTAAAATAGAGAGGAAAATAGAATCGTCCTTCAAGGCACACATTCGGCCGTTTCGAAGGTGCAAGCGCTAGATTTCCTAGCCTTGTTGAAAAAATAGACATAGAAATGGAAGATACAATGGAAAAACAAACCGTTGCAGTATTGGGTCCTGGTTCATGGGGAACAGCCCTTTCACAAGTCCTCAATGATAACGGCCATGAAGTCCGTCTCTGGGGAAATATCCAAGAACAAATCGATGAAATCAATACCGCTCATACCAATCAACGCTATTTCAAAGACATCGTTATTAGCGAAGAGATTACTGCTACGACCGATCTGAAAGCAGCTTTGGACGGCGTGGATGCTATCCTTTTTGTCGTTCCTACAAAGGTGACCCGCTTGGTCGCTAAACAAGTCGCTGAAACACTGGATCACCCTGTCACAGTCATGCACGCTTCTAAAGGGCTCGAACCTGGTACACACGATCGGATTTCTCAAATCCTTGAAGAAGAAATCCCTGCTTCTCTTCGCAGTGAAGTAGTGGTCGTTTCTGGACCGAGTCATGCAGAGGAGACCATCGTACGGGACATCACCCTCATTACAGCAGCTTCAAAAGATTTAGAAGCTGCACGCTATGTTCAAGAACTCTTTAGCAATCACTACTTCCGTCTCTATACCAATACAGATGTTATCGGAGTGGAAACTGCTGGAGCCTTGAAGAATATCATCGCAGTCGGAGCTGGAGCCCTGCACGGTCTTGGTTATGGGGACAATGCCAAAGCAGCCATCATCACGCGCGGTCTCGCTGAAATCACGCGCCTTGGCGTTAAGCTCGGAGCTAGCCCATTGACCTATAGCGGTTTGTCTGGGGTTGGTGATCTGATCGTTACCGGAACTTCTGTCCATTCCCGCAACTGGCGAGCTGGGGATGCTCTCGGACGTGGCGAAAAATTGGAAGATATCGAAGCCAACATGGGTATGATCATTGAAGGGATCTCTACGACCAAAGTCGCCCACGAGCTGGCCCAAGAATTGGATGTCTACATGCCGATTACACAAGCCATTTACCAAGTCATCTATGAAGGAAAAGATATCCGCGAAGCCATCCACCACATGATGAGCAATGAATTTAAAGAAGAAAATGAGTGGAAATAAGTCAACCACCCTAACATCAATCCTACCTTTTAGAAAGGAAACTATATGACTAAAGTTAGAAAAGCAGTCATTCCTGCGGCTGGTTTGGGGACACGCTTCCTCCCAGCTACCAAAGCTTTGGCAAAGGAAATGTTGCCAATCGTTGACAAACCTACGATCCAATTTATCGTAGAAGAGGCTCTGAAATCTGGGATTGAGGAAATCCTTGTCGTAACAGGGAAGGCCAAACGTTCGATCGAAGACCATTTCGATTCTAACTTCGAATTGGAATACAATCTCGAGCAAAAAGGCAAGACTGACTTACTCAAGTTGGTCAATGATACAACAGCGATCAATCTTCATTTCATCCGCCAAAGTCACCCTCGAGGTTTAGGGGACGCTGTTCTTCAAGCCAAAGCCTTTGTTGGAAACGAGCCTTTTGTCGTTATGTTGGGAGATGATCTCATGGACATCACTAATGATGATGCCTTGCCATTGACCAAACAATTGATGAACGACTACGATGAAACCCATGCGTCAACCATCGCTGTGATGGAAGTCCCTCACGAAGAGGTTTCTTCTTACGGTGTGATCGCACCTCAAGGAGAAGGTATTAACGGTCTTTATAGCGTTGAAACTTTTGTCGAAAAACCAAACCCAGAGGATGCTCCAAGTGATCTCGCCATTATCGGACGCTACCTCTTGACTCCTGAAATCTTTGATATTCTTGCAAATCAAGAACCAGGTGCTGGCAATGAAATTCAATTGACGGATGCGATCGACACCCTCAATAAGACCCAACGAGTCTTTGCCCGTGAATTTAAAGGCCAACGCTACGATGTAGGTGATAAATTCGGCTTCATGAAAACTTCGATCGACTATGCCTTGAAACACCCTCAAGTCAAAGATGATCTTAAACAATATATTATTGACCTTGGAAAAAAATTAGAAGCAACTGAACAAACTGCAGACTAATCATTTTCAAATCTACAGAATACAAAAGAGACTGGCCATATCATGTAAGAGCTTTGCTGCCCTACAATGGTCAGTCTTTTTTTATAAAAAAGAGGCTGGATAAAAATCCGGCCTCTTTCGTTTCATTGGACTTGGTCCAATTTACTTTTTATTCTTATTGTTTAAGGATGAACATTGTAAGAATAATTTGTATTTGGGAAAGTTTCAATTTCGCCTGGATTAAAGTTAGAACCGAAGCGATTATTGTTGTTTACACTGTTTCCTACTACAGGAGCTTCAACCGGAGATTGAACTTTTTCTTCTGGCTTCACAGGCGTTTCTACTTTCGAAGATACAGCAGGTTGTTTATCCTTGTTAGCAGCATAGCCAAAGCGATTATTTGGATTTCCTTCTGCATTTGCTGGAATGTCTTTATTAGAAGGTGTTGCTACATAATCTGGAGCCGGAATTTTAATTTTGTTCACATCTTCATTGATTTGTGGTTTTTCTGGAACTTTTGGTGTATCTGGTTTCTTAGGTTCTTCAGGATCTTTATAATTATCTGGTTGAGAAGCACGATATGGATCAGATTTACGTCCAGCTGCCTCTAATTGTTTTTCCATTAATTTTTCATAATCTTTGAAGTGTTGGAAAAGACGATCAGACAATTCCAGTGCATCTTTTGTCACCTTATCTTCGGCAGCTTTTGCAGCTTCCGGTTGATCTTTCAACGCATAATATTCAATATCTTTCTTTTCTTGATCAACAATAAATTGTTTTTCAAGAGCTTTCCAGTGATCTTGGACCGATTTTCCAAAGACATCTTGGTTATTGATCGCCATATTGTCAATGTGCCATACTGTCCAATACCATGAATTTGGATCATAAGTTGCTGTTTGAGGTTTGAAAGCTTCGTAAGTATCTTTTAGATTACCATAGAATGGAACATAAGGAGTGTTCCGAGATGGTCCCATACCAAGCCATAACGTACCACCAAATGATTTTGGAAGTTTTGGATTGATTTGGTAGACATGGGCATCAATAACGTTTTCGTTTCCTAAAGCATACTTGTATTGGTCTTTACGAACAGCATCATTGCTACCATTATCCCCTTGTTTCTTGACACCAATTTGATCGTCTGGAACAAAACGACCATTCAAATGTTCAAAACGGTTGCGTTGGAGAGCAAAGGCATCTTCCAAAGTAAATTTCTTGTTTGGATCTGTTGGTGAGCGGAAGAGTTCGTATTCATCATCTTCATAAGTCACTTTTGATTTTGGATCCAAAAGAGTGATTCCTGCGTAAGTACGTGAACGGTCTCCTTCAGCATATTTTTCTGGTCCATAAGATTTAGCGATATGGAAGTTACCATCTTTGTCTGTCTTGTAGTTACCAGATTCTTTGGCTACTTTTTCGACATCTTTCGAAGCGATCACATTTTCCTTGTCATTCAAATCCACATGACCAAGGTAGTAGGTATTTGCAAAGACTGCATATTTGTCTTCTGGGACTTTTACTGCTACATATTGGTGACCAGAAAGAATTTCCATGTACCAAGTTTCTTTCTGGTCCGCAATAACAACTGTATTCCCCTCAGCTGAACCTTTTTCTTCAATGACTTTCGCAAGTAATTCGATTCCTTCGCGAGCAGATTTTGCACGAGGTAAAATTACATCAAGCATGGCAGCTTCTGGAATTCCCTTTTCTGTCAATGGGTCAGTCTTCAAGACTTTTTTGTTTGGAATGGCTGTAACAGTTGAGGTCATAGAAACGCCGGCTTCGTTAAATCCATGTTCACCAAAAGCACCGTTACTACCATCTCCACGAGCAGAGTCATAAGTCGCTGTGTATTTCATTTCACTAGCAGCATGTGGATAGGTAAAACCATTAGATTCGTCTTCCAGTTGATCCCCTTCCTTATAGTTCTTCGCATCAACAACTACAAAGTTTTTGTTGTGCTTTCCACCATTTGGATAGTAAGGGTAGTCTTCTGTCCGACCAAAGAGAGTGGTCCCATCCTTGGTCAATTGGCGACCAATGATAAAACCGCAACAGGCTTGAACAGCTTGAATTGGTAGGAGTAAAAGTGTCATCGCTACCAATGAGAGTTTTAACAACCATTTTTTCATGGCAAATCTCCTTTGTTTTTGCACTACTTTTGACAAAATAGCACTATTTTTGGTTTTTATATCTCCAGTTTACACCTTTCTCAACCCTTTTGCAAGCGCTTTCTATTTTGCATTTTTATACTTTTTTACCCATGATTACCTTCTCTATGGACCTAGCAATAGAAGGCTCATTTAGCCTCTACAAATATATTATAATAAATATATACAATCCTTTGCATTTCAAACAATTTTCTGTTAGTTTACGATTTTGCTACATTTTTTAGGAAAAAAAGAGAGTGGGACAGAAATCGGTAATTC
>NZ_KV812846.1:6772-28754 GCF_001813525.1 Streptococcus sp. HMSC065C01
CAAAAACAATTAAGAGGCTAGGACTTTTGTCCTAGCCTCTTCTTAAAATAGATTCAAGATTTTACCTAAGAAATAAAGCAAAAGCAAGAGATAAGAGAGGGCTGCACTCATCTGATAGGTTCGGTTCATAAAACGAGCTTCCCCTCTTACTGGAAAGACATAAGCCAACATGACCCCAGCTACTAAGCCACCGATGTGCCCCGCCATACTGATTCCTGGCATGAAGCTAAAGATCAAATTGACCACAATCAAGCTGGTATAGGACTGACTCAAGTGGCGAATATAGGGACTTTGGACAATAAAGCGCAGCGCACCAATGGTCCCAAACAGTCCAAAGAGGGCTGTAGAAGCTCCTGCTGCAATCACATCTGGCGTAAAAATAGCAACAAAGACATTACCCATCATGCCTGATAAGAGATAAAGAGCTAAGAAAGCCTTCGATCCAAAGAGATCTTCTGCCAAACGTCCTAAGTAATAGAGGGTGATCATATTGAGCACAAAATGTTCTAGGCCGATATGAACAAATGTAGCTGTCACTATTCGCCATAACTGGCTAGGATCGACTTTCACAACCTCTCCAATAATACCACCGCTATAGTAAATAGCAGCACCTGTTTGGTAGTCGCCTCCAAATCGGATAAACATGGAAAGAAAGACTGCCGTTGTGACGAGCAACAAGAGGCTGGTCACAGGATAACGACGATCAAAGAGTAACTTCATAGACTAGCACCTCCTGAACTGCCTGATCAAACGTATCTGGCTGGAAATCCTTCTGCTGGATGGAATAAATCGTACTAACCGTTTTTCCAGTAAAATCTGCTAAATAACGATCATAATAGCCACCACCATAGCCAATTCGGTAGCCTTTTGACTGGAAGACCACGCCTGGTACATGGATCAGATCAATCTCTGACTGTTCCACAAGCTTTCCTTTTTCATTGGGCTCCAGCAAACCAAAGCGTGTCTTTTCCAAAATATTAGGATCGTATTCCACAAATTCCATTCGCCCTTGTGGATAGGTACGGGGAACACAGACGCGTTTTCCAAGTTGAAGAGCTGCTTGGATCAAGCTAGCTGTGGAAACTTCATGGTCAAAAGACAGATAGGTCGCAAGGGTCTTTGCCTCCTGAAAAGCTGGCAGCTCCAAGAGGCGCTGAGTCAGCTCTTCATCTGCTTGAGTTTTCACGGATTCTGGCAACTGTTTCATGGCTGCAATGGTTTCTTTTCGTAGTGTTTTCTTCATTCCCTACTCCTTTTGTCTAGCTTTAATTGTATCATTTTTTAGGAAAGATCCGAACAGTTTTTATACAACAAAATAAAAATCCAACTCCAGACGGAGTTGAATCATTCCTTTATTGGTTAGCTTTCATTTTCAAAAATTTACCAATGTTTTCCACAGCAAAGGGAAGGGCTGCTTCATTTGGGCTCATCTTTGGATGGTGCAAGGCATAAGGGGTATCAATTCCCAGCCAGAACATGACACCAGGGACCTTGCTCAAGAGAAAGCCGAAGTCTTCTCCTGTCATCGCAGGCAGAATATCAATCAGGTTCACGTCTTCCTCAGCTGTGAAAAAGTCCATGAGTTCTTTGGCCAATTCTGGTTGGTTTTCCACAGGCAGGTAGCCCCCTTGCTTAAGTTCCAGGTCCAATTTCACATCAAAGGCTGCTGCAACTCCTTCTGCAATGGTTTTGACCCGTTTTTGAGTCAAAAGGTTCATCTCCATGGTCAAGGTCCGAATGGTCCCATGAAGGAAGGCGGTCTCAGCAATCACATTATTGGTGGTTCCTGCATGCATGGAACCAAAGGTCACCACAGCACCTTCAATTGGATCGACATTTCGACTCACGACCGATTGGACTTGGGTAATGAAGTAAGAGGCTGCTACAAGAGCGTCATTGGCCTCATGTGGAAAGGCAGCATGTCCTCCCTTTCCTGTAAAGGTGATCTTGACTTCACAGGTCCCTGCAAAAAGGGTACCCGTATTGGTCGCAATGTCTCCCACCTTCAAATCAGGGCGTACATGCAGACCATAAAATTCATCAGGGAGCCAGTCGCCAAAAGCATTGTCCTTATACATGAGCATCCCACCAGCCTCATTTTCTTCAGCTGGTTGGAAGAGAAAGAGCAGGTTATTTTTTGGTTGCACTTGGACCAGTTGATCCAAAAGCCCTAGGGCTGTTGTCATGTGCATATCATGACCACAAGCATGCATCCGTCCTTCATGCTTAGAGGCAAAATCAAGGCCCGTTTGTTCCACAATCGGTAAACCATCGATATCTGTCCGCCAACCGATGGTTTTTTCAGGTGCAGACCCATGGAGATACACCAGGATCCCGGTCCGCCAGGTCCGTTGCTCTACAAATTCTTTGCCTTCTGTGATCTCTGCGATTCGGTCCAAGAGATAAGCTTGTGTTTCAAATTCTTCTAAGCCAATTTCAGGGATTTGGTGCAAATCCCGTCTGATTTTGATTAAATCCAATGTCATCGTTGTCTTCTTTCTATTAGAATAGAGGCCTTACGGCCTCTATACTTCATATCTTATAAATTACGCAAAGCGTCTTCCAAGGCTGTTTTTTGTTGTGTTTTTTCGTCAATTTCCTTGATGATGCGAGCTGGGACACCAGCTACAACCACATTTTCAGGGACATCTTGAGTAACGATCGCTCCAGCGGCAACGACTGAACCGTTTCCAACTTGAACTCCTTCAATCACAACAGCGTTGGCACCGACCAAGACATTGTCACCGATCCGAACAGGCTCAGCAGAAGCTGGCTCAATGACTCCTGCAAGAACGGCACCTGCACCGATGTGGCTGTTTTTACCAACAGTAGCACGGCCACCAAGGATAGCCCCCATATCAATCATGGTTCCTGCACCGATTTCAGCACCGATATTGATGACAGCACCCATCATGACAACCGCATTGTCTTCGATCGTTACTTGGTCACGGATAATAGCGCCTGGTTCAATACGCGCATTTAGGTAGCGTTTATCCAGTAATGGGACAGCTGAGTTACGGCCATCTTGTTCTACCACATAATCCTTGTTTTCAGTCAAGTTAGCAAGAAGGGGCTCGATATCTTTCCAGTCACCGAACAAAACATTGCCAAGCTTGGTAACAGAAGTAGGAACAGCTGTTGCCAATTCCCCTTCAAAGGTTACTTTCACATTGGTTTTCTTTTCTGCATTCCCAATAAAAGCGATAATTTCTTGAGCAGACATTTTTTGTGCAGTCATGAGATTCTCCATTCATTTCAATTATAGGTATCCATATTATACCACAATCCTAGTGAGATGGACACCTAAGGCGACGTGGAAGTTGATGTCGCTGAATCTTCTAGACCCTTGATTTCACTAATAGTCCGATTACTTCCAAAGTGAATAATGACGGAGCGCGAATCAGAAAGCTTATAGTAAAAGGTTAAGAAGGACTCTGAACCCAGCATACTCGACCAAGAAACACTGCTAGGAATTCCTACTGTATTCACAAGATCTGAATAGCTCGTTCCTATTTTCATATTGGCAAAATCTTCTCTGCTTAAGCTACCATTTTTATTGGCTAATCGCTCACTGTTTAAGTTTTTAAAATCAAGAGAAGATAAACGATCAACACCAATTTTTGAAAGTAAAACTGTTACGGAAGAAGGAGAGCCTTCAGTCTGATATTCCAATTGGGTCATAAAAGGACTGACACCACCTTCTTGGTAGGTTTCTTCTCCACTGCTAGCCTTCCCCAGTACAGCTACCACATCCTGTGGAGACAGAGAAGTTGAAGAGGTACGTCCTTGATCTCCCTCACTTAAACCAGGAATCAGGGAAATGGCCTTCTCATAGGTCACTTGAAACTGAAATTCCCTCTCCGGAGCAATCAAGCTACTCGTACCACCTCTCAAGGTTTCCTTTCTAGTTCCATAAGACAAGCTAGTGCTTCCATATTCACTAGTAGTAGAAGAACTATGAATACCTCCTGAAGCCAGATAGGCAAATAATCCCAGCATGGCCAATAATCCAAAAAAGGCTGCCAGCGAAGACCCTCCACTATTAGAGGAAGGAGAGTAGGTTTTCGCCCTATCCGATTGGGAGTCTAGTACAGGTTGTCTTGGTTCTGAATGCCTGCTTCCGCCTATTGAAGCCAGATCGGCTTCTGAAATCAAGCGACTCCCACCCTGGTGCTCTACTTTTTTCTCAGCTGAAGGAGACTGACCTATTGTATCTTGTGCTGGTGTTTCTGACCTTGCTTCTTTTGTTAGTGGTGTAGCAAGAACGACCTGAGCTGATTCTTCTTCAGGTGTAGCAAATGACGCTTCCTTTGAATCGTACGAATCCTCCTTCACACCAATCGCTGGTTCGTCTTTTCGTTCCTCTTCTTGTTTCACCTCTTCCTGAAAAGCAGGGACTTCTACCACTTCTGGCTCTTTTGCGAGCGTATCTTCTAGCTTCTCAGGACTTCCTTTTTCTAAGGGTGTTTCTTTCGGCTGGCCTTTCGAAAACCGACTCTGGTGCTCATTTCGTAGATGCGACCAGTCTTTATTTCCCATTGTCCTCTCCTTTTATTTAAAATGCTTCGGCTGATTTTTTTACTGTGCTGTAGATGTAGAGGAAGCTGGTGTGGTCGCTACCTCTTTCGATTTGATATCCTTGATGGTTTGCTGGCTATCAAAATGGATTTGAACCGTTTGAGAATCCGATAATTGATAAGTAAAGGAAGGTGCTTCCCCGTAACCTAAAAGTCCAGACACATCTATTTCATCTGGAATCCCTACCGTATTGAGTAGGTCTAAATAAGGCATTCCGACCTTGATAGCGGCAAAATCGTCCTTCGTCAAGCTCCCGTTCTTATTCGCAAATCGGTCACTTTTTAAGTGTTTCAAACTTAAAAAAGAGATCCTGTAAAAGGCACCTGTTTTTTCAAGAAGAACCTTCCCATCTGCATCCTTTGATTGGTAATCTAAGGTCAGCAAAAAGGGACTGGAACTGCTATCACTATACTTTGCTTCCCCACTCCTTGCTTTACCTAATGCTGCAACGACATCTTGTGGGTCTACCGTCCCAAAAGAGGTCTTTTTTTCTTCCACTGCAAAATCAGGAATAAGAGACATTGCCTTTTCATAGGTTGGCTGAAATTGAAATTCATTAGCTGAGGCGATATAAGAACTATTTTCACTGGTCAGATATTCCGTTCTGATACTATCACGTGATAAACCATTGATCCCCTCACTCGAAAAAGATGAAGAAGAGCTTTTATTAACTTCGTTTTGAAGCACAAACACAAAAGCCATTAACAAGGCGAACCACCCAAAAAATCGCAAAAGCGAACCAATCCTCTCTTTTGAGGAAGAAGGGGAAGACGCCATCGTATCTGAATGGCTTCTAGTATCCTGATGATTGTCCATCCCTATTGAAGCAAGGTCAGCTTCTGAAATCAAGCGGCTCCCACCCTGGTGAGAGGAAGCTGCCTTGATGTCTGTCCGTTGATCGTCCAATGATGTCTCCCTTCTTATACCAACACCAATTTCTTGGCTTTTTTCTTGAATTCCATCACCACTTCTGGCCTTCCTGGTACCTGGTAAGTCGCGCGATAGCCCATTCCGCCATCTGGCATTTCCCCCCAGACCAAGCGTTGAGGATTTCCTAGTTGTTTAATGAGCTGGGCGAATTCTGTCCCTTTTTTCTCTTTTTCAGTAGTGATTTCTTTCTCACTGCTTGTCTTCTCTTTTGCGTCCAACAAATTCGTCGCATCCACCATCGTCAAGCGATACCCCTGGTCTTTTTCCTGTTCAAACCACAAGGTTACACTTTTCTTGCCCTGATCGGTTTGCTTAGCCGCATAAGTCAAGACAAGAACGGTTTTATCCCCTTGAGCTGTCTTAGTGTAGCGAACTTTTTGAGCTTTTCCCCATTTAGCCACAACTGTCTCCAAGCGGGTTCCTGGTTGCTGACTCTGCTTGAGACGAACTTTTAAATTCGCCACAGCTTCGATGGTCCATTTAAACTGTTTGATTTCTTGTTCCTTGCTGACCAAATTCTTGTAATCCTTTGGCTGGAAATGAGTCAGTGTTTGGTCCTCCTTGGTATCGGTTCCCTGCTCCTGCACCTGGATGCTTGCAATCGCAAGTAACAATCCTAAAACAAAACACAAAAACGGCAGCAAGAGCTCTTTTCGATTCTTTTTCATCCACTCGATCATCTGCTTCACCCCTTCTTCGTCAAACGATACTGACCACTATGGTCACGTTCAAAGGTTAAAGAGACCAGTCCATCTGTCACCTGATAAGACAGGGCTAGGACTTGCTTGTCCTTTTCAGAGGTCAAACTAAGAGAATTGGGAAGACCTGATTTTTTCAAGACATCTTCTACTGCTGTCCCCTTTTCCTTTTTTCCATCTAGTGTCTGATAGCCTGTAAAATCTGCCAGTTTTAAGTTCTTTTTGCTCTGATAGTGAGCCGACTTGGGCGCAAAGCCTTGAATCGAGCTCAAATAAAAGGTATCATCCTGCTTTTGAAATTCTATGGTATAAGGATGAATCCCCTGCACAGGAGTCCCATAGCCTAGCTGGACTTGCGTTCCAAAAGTCGTATCTTCTTGTGTAAAACTCGCTGCTTTTCCAATTTTTTTGACGAATGCAGATAAAGTCACCCAATTTTTTTGTGTCTTTCCTTCTCCCCTTGCAAGGTCCAATGACAACAAGTCTTCTAAAGCCGGCTCTTTGGAAGAAGACGCAACAAATTGCTGGCTGTCTTCTTGCATGCGAGACAAACTCAACAAGCGATCTTTGGGCAAGGTTTTCACTGGATGAATCATAAACACCAAGCAAACACCAACCATAAAAGCCAGCAAAGCACTTGCAGCTTTTTGGAGGATCCGCTTATGATGTTCTATCCACTGTTTCATTTCTTCCATCCTTCATGCTCTTTCTATTCAAACTCTTTCTATTGTATAGAAAATTAGCGTATTTGTCTCGTCTTATCCCAAAAAAGAGGCGCTTGCCTCTTTCTTGTCTGATACTTTTAGTAGCTGTCTTTACTGCTCAAGAGAAAATCTCCATTTTCTTGGCGAATAAAGGTCAAATCCACGTAGTCCCCATTTTTCTTTTGGAAGTCCATGACCAATTCTATCTCGTCTGAATCATCAGATGAACTCACCGTCAGATTGACTGCATCACCGTATTTTTCTAAAAGCTCTTTGTAAGAGGTCCCTCCAGCACCGGTTTCACTATCTCCAACCTTGAACCCATCTGCAAAGTTATCCTCAACCGTAAGATTTTTCCCAAATTGATTAAATTCAAATTTGACAAGCTGGAATTCTTTCCCTTTCTTAGAGTAAGTCGCTTTGACCTCTTTATTATAAGAGTTATCATCCCAAAATAATTTCAATTCTCCACTTTCAAATTGAACGGAGCTAGCTTTCCCATAAGCTTCAATCATTTCCTCAGGAGTCTCCCCAGCATCACTTCCTGTTAAAAACTGAAGTTGCTCGATATCAGACTGTTTCCAGCTAAAATCAACTTCCGCGTCTTCTGCGGTCAATTGATCCAAATCGATATTGGAAGACGAACCAGACTGGTTGCCTGACCAAGAAGTCTGCTTTCTAGATGATGACGTACTAGGGTTAACATGACCAATCAAATAGCCACTGACACCACCGATAAGGAGACCCACTAAAATCCCAAGGGCAAAACGAATCGCCTTCTTGTCAGCAGTATCCATCGGTCTTCCAACAGGAGAAAGAGGAGCTTGTGGAATAGGTATGCCAGGAATAGGTGCTGTTTGCGGACTAACTGGTTGAGCTGCTATGTTTTGAGGAGCTTGAGGCGCAGGCTGGAATGGAGGAGTCGGTTGGGGAGCAACAACTACATCTGGATGTTCTCCAACAGTTGCTTCATCCACCTTTGGAAGCTCCACTGCTTCTGAAATAGCTGGCTTGTCTGCCTCTTCTTTCATTGCTTCCGTCTCCGTCACTGAAAGGCCACTAGCTTCTGGAACGACCAAGTCTTCGGCTTCTTCTTTTGGGACAAAGGCTGGCGCAGCCACATCAAATTGAGGCGCACCCTCTACGGGAGTATCTTTCATAAATTGTTCTTGATCTTTCTCGGACATTTCGAATTCTCCTTTTTATTCTTCTCTTCTACTATAACATAAAACCAAGCAAGGACCAACTCCTGTCTGTTTAGACTGAAAAAGATCGGACCTTTTAGAAACTTCTATTAAAATTTCTTTCGAAGGGTGACAATCGCAATCAGATTACCATATGATCGAGAAACATAACTAGATCGTGTTTTTATAATTAATTCCAGGGGACAAAAATATGAGTTTGTTTAGCAAATAAAAAAACGATCTTTTTCAAGATCGTTTTGTCT
Organism: Streptococcus sp. HMSC065C01; assembly: GCF_001813525.1. Lineage (NCBI taxonomy): Bacteria > Bacillati > Bacillota > Bacilli > Lactobacillales > Streptococcaceae > Streptococcus > Streptococcus sp. HMSC065C01. The sequence continues at coordinate 15,130 of NZ_KV812846.1, forward strand.
ATTGATTAAAGACGAGCGTTGAGTTCTGCTCCAAGTTCTTCAAATCCTGGTTTACCAAGAAGGGCAAACATATTTTTCTTGTAGGCTTCAACACCTGGTTGGTCAAATGGGTTGATCGCATTCAAGTAACCTGAAAGGGCGATAGCCAATTCGAAGAAGTAGATGGCATAACCAAGAGTGAAGGCATCTTGCTCAGGAAGAGTCACGTACATGTTTGGCACGTCACCGTCAGTGTGGGCAAGAAGAACACCGTCAGTTGCTTTTTTGTTTACGAAGTCAACGTCTTTTCCTTGAAGGTAACCAAGTCCATCAAGGTCTTCTTCCAATGTAGGGATGATCACGTTCTTACGTGGTTTGTCCACACGGACAACTGTTTCAAACATGATACGAGTTCCTTCTTGGATAAACTGACCCAATGAGTGCAAGTCTGTTGAGAAGTTAGCTGAAGTTGGGTAAATACCTTTTTGGTCTTTTCCTTCTGACTCACCAGCCAATTGTTTCCACCATTCTGAGAAGTATTGAAGTGATGGCTCGTAGTTTACCAAGATTTCAGTTGCATATCCTTTACGGTAAAGGATGTTACGAACTGCTGCGTATTGGTAAGCTTCGTTTTCAGAAAGTTTGTCTGATGTATAATCTTTACGAGCAGCATTCGCACCTTCCATAAGGGCTTTGATATCTGCGCCTGATGCAGCGATTGGAAGCAATCCAACTGCTGTCAAGACTGAGAAACGTCCACCGATGTCATCTGGAACAACAAATGTTTCCCAACCGTTAGCATCTGCTTCAACCTTAACAGCACCTTTTTGGCGGTCAGTTGTAGCATAGATCCGTTTGTTAGCTTCTTCTTGACCATATTTCTTCACCAAGAGTTCTTTGAAGACACGGAAAGCGATGGCTGGTTCAGTTGTTGTACCTGATTTAGAAATCACGTTTACTGAGAAATCTTTATCTGCTACGTACTCTACCAAGTCAGCAAGGTAAGTTGATGAGATTGAGTTTCCAGCATAAAGGATTTGTGGTGCTTTGCGTTCTTCTTTTGTTTGCAAGTTTGCAAAGTGGTGGTTCAAGAAGTCAATCGCTGCTTTCGCACCAAGGTATGATCCACCGATACCGATAACGACCAAAACATCGCTGTCTGATTTGATTTGTTCAGCAGCTTTCAAGATGCGGTCAAATTCTTCGCGGTCGTAATTTTCAGGAAGGTCCAACCAACCTAGGAAGTCACTACCAGCACCTGTTCCTTTACGGATCAATTCATCAGCTGCAGTCACTTGTGGTTGCATGTATTCCACTTCATGTGGGGCAACAAATTTACCCAAAACTTTTGAGTAGTCAAATTTAATATGAGACATGTTATTCCTCCAAATTTTGTTCTTCTCTATGATATCGCTTTACACGGATTTAATCAAGGGAAACCAATCTATAAAACGTTTTCATTTGCTAAATTTTTTATTTTCACAAATCAAGCAATGACGCAATGGCAATCGTTTGCATATTTGCACTATTTTTGGCTAGAAAATCAAAAAAAAGAAGCTTCTCACGAAACTCTATTTTTTCTCTTTTATTCTATGAATAAGAAAGTCATTTCTACATGACTCTGGTGAGTGATAGCCCTCACGTCGCTTCGCTCCTCAGGGTCAATATCTCTAAGCTCGGTTGCGCCTTACAGGATAATTTCATTTTACGCTATAGCCCTCACGTCGCTTTGCTCCTCAGGGTCAATATCTCTAAGCTCATCTGCGACTTTCAGGATAATTTCATTTTACGCTATAGCCCTCACGTCGCTTCGCTCCTCAGGATCAATATCTCTAAGCTCGGTCGCGCCTTACAGGCTTACCTCACTAAGAGCAATAGAAAAGAGCACACAGTTCACTTCGCTTAGGGCTGCTGGATTCCTCCCCTGACCCGCTTCACGCAGAACTGTTGCTCCGATAGGTATTATATCATAATTTGTTCGATTTGCAAAGGTCCGGTTTTTATTCTTGTGTTTCGACCTTGGCTGCGAGCTTGGCTTGTTTTTTTCGTTCCCGACCTTGGCGGAAGAAGGTCTGCATGATGGCTGCACATTCTGCTTCCAAGATTCCTGTTTCCACTTCCACCCGGTGATTGAGGCGCTCATCTGTCAAAATGTCATAGAGACTCCCTGCTCCGCCAAACTTTTGATTGGTCGCTCCGTAAATCACCTGGGGAATCCGAGCTAGTCCAATGGCACCGCTACACATAACACAGGGCTCAATCGTGACAAAAAGCGTCGTATCCAGCAGGCGCCAGCTATTTTCACGCTGATTGGCCTTCTCGATCGCCATGATTTCCGCATGCATGACCGCCCGCTGCAGCTCCTCACGCGCATTATGTCCACGCCCGATAATCTGACCATCCTTGACCAAGACACAGCCAATCGGTATTTCATCATTGGCGAGGGCAATCTCCGCCTCCTTCAGGGCTTCCCTCATAAACATCGCTTTTTCCTCTATCGTGTAGTCCATCTCTTCCTTCTTCCTTTTAGTTTCTTTGTTCATTATACCATAGGCAGCTTACGACTCACAAAAAAAGCCGCCGATTGGGCGACTCTTATGGGAGATTATTATGAAAAAGTTTAGGAGGTTTAAACAAAGTTAGGAGGTCTTTGTTTATGCTTCTAGTATAGCTGGCCTATCTTAAATAAAGCTTAAGTTCTCTGAGTATTGATGATTTTGGAAATATCACCACTTAGAATCTCAAAAATATCTGACAAATTGCTGGCTTACTACTATCCGCTTTGTCGCAGAACCAACTATTGTGGCATCGCTCATCCTTTACGTAACTCAAGGATTTGGTCATAGCGCTCTTCTTCATCAATATGATGGGCTATTTCTAGTACCGTGATCGGCAAAGAAAAGATTAGGTCTCTAACCAGACGACTATTTTTTTCGTCCAAAGCTGATGTCACTTCGTCCGCTAATAAAATATCCTTCTCGCGTAAGAGAAAACGAGCCAACTCTAATCTGACACGCTGACCTCCTGAAATGTTTTCACCATTATTATGAATTTCTACATTCAAAATATCCTGAAATTCATCTATTAAGCCAACTCGGTCCAATACCTCCAATAATTCATGGTCCTGAAAAGGCTGACCAAAAGTTAGATTATAGCGGATAGTATCGTTAAACAGGAAGGGATGCTGGCTAATTAAACCGATATTCCCTTGGAAATGACTCGTTATTTGATTTCCATCATACTGAACGAAAATGTCACCCTCATCACATACTTCTTCTCCTAAAATCAAGCGAAAAAGAGTCGTCTTTCCAGACCCGCTCGGTCCTTTGATTAAGACCTTCTGACCTACTGAAATCGTCGCCGTCAAATCAGAAAAAAGCTGACGTTCAGCAAAACTTTTTGAAATATGATTTAAGCGCAACGATTCGAGATTTTCAACAAATTGATCCTTTGTCTCTTCGAAATCAGGTTCTTCCTCGATAATCTTAAACAGGCGGTTCGCAGTCGGCAAGGCACCTTGGAGATTGGCTGCACTGTACATCAGAGTTTGGATCGGTTCTACCAGCATCCCCGCAGCAACATACATAGAGATGAGGCTTGTAATAGAAATAGAATTTCCCTGTAAACTCAAATAAAAGCCTAAAGCAAGAGGAACAACCTGACTAAAAAAGACCATAAATCCATTAAAGAAAAAAATAATATTATGTGTGAAACAAAATCTTTGGATGGCTTTTTGATATTCTCCGTTTAAATCATTCACGCGCTCTTCATTCAGCCTCATGGCCTGATTAATCCGTAAGGTTTGGCTGCCTTGCATACTATCCGAGACAAGCCCATGTAATTTCGTTCTAAGCTTGGACCAGCTGTCTCCCGAATCTTGTAAACGACGATTCATGATGAACTGAGGAATAGGTCTCATAATCGTAAAAATGACAAAAATAAGTCCTAAGAGAAAATTTTGTGAAACAATATAAATGGCTGTAACAAGGGCGACAAATCCCCAACTCACCATAACATTTATATTTTCCAAATAATTATCGCCCACATATTCCATATCTTGAGTTAGCAGACTAACTTTTTCATCATTGGAAAATTTAGGATTCAATATGACTTTCTTAAATAAAAGGGCACGGACACTTTTGTTGATTTCTCTTCGGAATATATTGTGCGAATGGTTTGAAAACAGCATCAGACTATAAATAACAAGATAGACAGACAAACCAAATAAAACAAAATTGAGAATTTTTCCATAAGAAAGGCCGTCTTGATCTAACTTCAAGGCCTTCGTTAAAATCAGAGGTTGCGCCAACACCAAACCACTATTCACAATACGCCCTAAAAAAATAGGAAAAAGATACTTCTTATCAATGTACTTATAAATATTTCTCATAATTATCATCCATCAAAATAGAGGGCTAGCACAACCCTCTTCTCTAATTTATTTAAAATCGTGATTATTTACAATCACAATTATAGTTAAATACTCTAGGTTTAGCATTCATTTTGTCATCGAATTTGTTATTCACTTTAACCTTCACCGAAAATTACAATCTCCATGTGTCAAAATTGTTAGTTCCAATAATTCAGCATCTGTATCGCTTATTTTAGATAGATACTTTTCGACCTCATACTCACCCTCACTTAAATATTTATTTTTATCAAGATAAGCATGAAACTCTTTCCTAATCACATCATTGCTGTCGACTACTCTATTCAATTCATTCGTAAGAAAAAATGAATGATTGGTTTTAGTATTAAAATACAACGTACCATCATCAGTACTATATTTTAATATATATCGTGACAAATTCATATTATCACCTCTTAATCTGTGTGACTTAACCTACAGTAAGTATACACCGATAGAAATATTAAATAAAGCAATATTCAGCAGATTAGAAAAGTTCCAACTTTTAATATTTTGGAAAAGGTTATCCTATAAAAGCTGCAATTTCGCCAACTTCTTGAGCAATATAGGTGGCGCCGGCTTCTTCCAATTCTCCCCTGCTTCCAAAGCCATAAAGGACACCGATAGAATCAAGCTTTTGCGCTTGAGCGCCAAGCACATCGTGCTCCCTGTCTCCAATCATGATGGTATGCGCCAAATCTGTAATCCCATTTTGCTCCAAGGCATACTGGATAACATCGCTTTTTTTACTACGTTTTCTATCCATGGTCGCACCAGCGACAAAGTCAAAATAATCATACAAACCAAAGTGTTTGAGAATTTGAATGGAAAATTCTTCAGGCTTTGACGTAGCTACAATCAACTGTTTGCCAGCCTGCTTGAGAGAAGCCAGCAAGTCAGGAACGCCTAGATAGACCTCATTTTCATAAAGGCCTTTTTCGGAAAAATACTCATGATAGTAGTCAATGGCCTTTAAACATTCTTCCTTAGAAAATCCATAAAAGCGCTCAAAAGACTCCTGCAAGGGCGGACCGATGAAAACTCTCAATGCTTTCTTGTCTGGCACTTGAATCCCATATTTTCCTAAGGCATAGGCCACCGAGTTGGTAATCCCTAGTTCTGAATTGGTCAAGGTGCCGTCTAGGTCAAATAAAATCGTTTGATACATTTTTTCCTCTTTCTGCTTTCAAAAAGAGGCTGGGACAAAAGTCCTAGCCTCTCAATTATTTTTGGTTTGTCGAGCAAGACGCAGTGGTTGAGCGAGCTCTACTACACTGGTTTCATCAGCTTTTACAGCCCTACTCAACTGTGCGGAGGTGTGACGACGAAATCGAATTCTAACGAATGACCAATTTCTGTCCCACTCTCTTATCTTCATTTGCTTATAAACTAGACCAAACACTTTCCAAGATATTGGTTTGCTCGCGACCTGGTCCGACTGAGAAGGTCGAAATGCGGACTCCAACCAGTTCGCTGACACGGCGAACATAATTGCGGGCATTTTCTGGCAGGTCTTCTAGGCTGCGGACACCAGTGATGTCTTCTGACCAACCTGGCAATTCTTCATAGATCGGCTTGCAGCGCTTGAGCTGCTCCAGACTTGCTGGGTAATGGTCGATTCTTTGACCGTCCAAATCGTAGGCTACACAGATTTTGACTGTATCTAGACCACTCAAAACGTCAATGGAGTTGAGGGAAAGGTTGGTAATTCCTGATACGCGGCGGCTGTGGCGCATAACAACGGAGTCAAACCAGCCCACCCGACGCGGACGGCCAGTCGTTGTACCGTATTCATGCCCCACTTCACGGATGCGCTCGCCCACTTCATCAAACAGCTCTGTTGGGAATGGTCCATCACCGACACGGCTAGTGTAGGCTTTACATACACCGACAACCTTGTCGATCTTGCTTGGGCCGACACCTGATCCGATGGTCACCCCACCTGCAACAGGGTTTGATGAAGTAACAAACGGATAAGTTCCTTGGTCGATATCCAGCATAACCCCTTGAGCTCCTTCGAAGAGCACGCGCTTGCCGTTATCCAAAGCATCGTTCAAGATGACAGAAGTATCGGTTACATATTGCTTGATTTGTTGACCATATTCATAGTATTCTTCGAAGATATCGTCAAATGACAGAGCCTCTGCATCATAGAGTTTGGTAAATTGACGGTTCTTTTCTTCCAAGTTGATGCGAAGACGTTCCGCAAAGACGTCGCGGTCCAAAAGGTCCGCAATCCGGATTCCCACACGCGCAGCCTTGTCCATGTAGGCTGGTCCAATCCCTTTGATGGTCGTTCCGATTTTGTTGTCGCCTTTAGACTCTTCTTGGAGACGGTCCAATTCGATATGGTAAGGAAGGATGACATGGGCACGGTCAGAGATGCGAAGGCTGTCCGTTGATACTCCTTCTTCATGGAGATAAGCCAACTCTTTGACCAATGATTTAGGGTTGACCACCACGCCGTTTCCGATGACAGAGATCTTTTCAGGGAAGAAGATACCAGAAGGAATCAAGTGCAACTTGAACTTTTTGCCGTCGATTACGATGGTGTGTCCGGCATTGTCCCCACCTTGATAGCGAGCAATGACTTCTGCATTGGCTGATAGGAAGTCTGTAATCTTCCCTTTTCCTTCATCACCCCATTGGGTTCCTACTACAACAACTGATGTCATAATTCTTTTTCATATACCATAGATAGTTCCCTATCTATGCCTTTCTTCAAACTAGGGGCAGGAGTCTCACCTGCAAGTTTGTCTTACACTCTATTATAAGAAATTTCCTCGTTTTTTTCAAGGTCGGCTATTTCTTTACTTGGTTTTTTACCCTTAAAATCCGCTTCTCATTTTCCGAACATCCATCTTTTGATCGTCATTTTAAACGTTAAAGAATGATTGTTCGTCTTTTGCCTTCTTTACTTCCTAAAACAGATCCTATTCTATTCAGTTTCTAAGCGAAGCTCTCCCCTGAAAGATTTTATCCCTTCACCGTCTAAATAAATCAAGTTACTCCCTTCACCTCTTTCCCTTTTTTATGCTAAAATAGAAGCTATGGACAAAATTATTAAAACTATCTCAGAAAGTGGCGCTTTTCGTGCCTATGTACTAGACAGTACAGAAACTGTACGAACAGCCCAAGAAAAACATCACACACAAGCTAGCTCCACGGTCGCACTTGGCCGTACCCTCATTGCCAGTCAAATCTTGGCGGCAAACGAGAAAGGAGATACTAAAATTACGGTCAAAGTCCTTGGAACTAGCTCACTCGGAGCCATCATCACCGTGGCAGATACCAAGGGAAATGTTAAAGGCTACGTGCAAAATCCTGGAGTGGATATCAAAAAGACTGCGACTGGTGAAGTTCTGGTGGGACCATTTGTCGGAAACGGGGAATTCCTAGTGATTACCGACTACGGCACAGGCAATCCTTATCATTCCATGACACCTCTCGTCACTGGAGAAATCGGTGAAGACCTAGCTTATTACTTGACTGAAAGCCAACAAACGCCATCTGCGGTTGGGCTCAATGTCCTCCTTGATGAAGAAGACAAGGTCAAGGTTGCCGGTGGTTTCTTGGTGCAGGTCTTGCCAAATGCCAAGGAAGAAGAAATTGCCAGCTTTGAAAAACGGATCCAAGAAATGCCGGCCATTTCTACCCTTTTAGCCTCTGACGACCATATTGAAGCCCTTCTTACTGCCATCTATGGTGACGAACCATACAAGCGTCTCTCAGAAGAAGAGATCCGCTTCCAGTGTGACTGTAGCAAGGAACGCTTCATGAATGCCTTGGCAAGCTTACCAGCCAAAGACCTTCAAGAAATGAAGGACGAAGACCATGGCGCGGAAATCGCTTGCCAATTCTGTCAGACAACTTACCACTTTGATGAAAACGACTTGGAGGAACTCATTCGTGACAAATCTTAATACACCTTTTATGATTGGGAACGTCGAGATCCCAAACCGGACGGTCCTAGCCCCCATGGCCGGTGTGACCAACTCAGCTTTCCGGACCATTGCGAAAGAACTCGGAGCTGGCCTTGTGGTCATGGAAATGGTCTCTGATAAAGGGATCCAATACAACAACGAAAAGACCCTGCATATGCTCCATATCGATGAGGGAGAAAATCCAGTATCAATCCAGCTCTTTGGGAGCGACGAAGATAGCTTAGCACGCGCAGCAGAATTTATCCAAGAAAATACCAAAACTGATATCGTTGATATCAACATGGGCTGCCCAGTTAATAAGATCGTCAAAAACGAGGCTGGTGCCATGTGGCTCAGGGACCCTGATAAGATTTACTCTATTATCAACAAGGTTCAATCTGTCCTTGATATCCCTCTCACTGTCAAAATGCGTACAGGCTGGTCTGACCCATCCCTAGCAGTCGAGAATGCCCTTGCTGCAGAAGCTGCAGGTGTTTCTGCCCTTGCTATGCACGGACGGACCCGGGAGCAAATGTACACTGGTCATGCAGACCTTGAGACCCTTCACAAGGTTGCACAAGCTCTGACCAAGATTCCATTTATCGCAAACGGAGATATCCGTACAGTTCAAGACGCCAAACAACGGATCGAAGAAGTCGGTGCTGATGCGGTCATGATTGGTCGCGCTGCTATGGGCAATCCTTATCTCTTCAACCAAATCAATCACTACTTTGAAACAGGAGAAATCCTGCCTGATTTGACTTTTGAAGACAAGATGAAGATCGCTTACGAACACTTGAAACGCTTGATCGATCTCAAAGGTGAGCACATTGCCGTTCGTGAATTCCGTGGCCTCGCTCCTCACTACCTCCGTGGTACCTCAGGTGCAGCCAAACTCCGCGGAGCCATCTCTCAAGCCAGTACCCTTGCTGAAATTGAAGAACTCTTACAATTAAAAGCATAGAAATACAAAAAGCAGGACCTCATGTGAGGTCCTGTACTATTTTTAAATAAGTTAAGCAATTCGGCAAAGAAATATAAATATGTTTTAATTTTTTGAGCGAATCAAAAAAATACCGAAACTTTCCGCTGTGAGAAAAGTGCCTGAAACACAATTGTTTCAGGCACTCGGGAGTTTTGAGACCTTAGGCTCAAAACTAAGTCATGGAACTTCTTCGAAGTTCGCTGACGTCCGTACTCACCTAAGGAAAGTTTCTAAGATGGCTTTGTCATTAATCTAAAACAGGATCTCACACGGGGTCCTGTTTCTATAGATTGTCTGTTTGCAGGCCGAGTTGTTTGACTCTGGCGGTGTAGTAGGTCATGATCAAAAAGAGGTTCACTGTGATCAGCCAGATGGCCCATTGGTGAATGAAATGCATGAGGATGGCTACGCTAATAGCTCCTGCAACAAAGCTCCCAACGACAATCCCGTAATTCATGGCTTGACGCCGATACTCGTCCAAATCTCCCTTTCCTCGAGTGATTCGGTACAAGGCCGTCAGCATCTTGCGGTAATTTCCAGAAGTCATAAAGATCACATAAGGGTGATTTTCGATGAGGCTCCCTGTAAAGGTCAACATCATCATCCCTGTCCCAAAAGCAATAAAGGGAACTTCTACAGGTGGTATGACAGACACCAAGGGAATCAGGAGTGTCACCACAAACAAAGGAATTAACATCTTGGTCCGCCAAAAGGCTGTCTTGCGATACTCTTTGATATGGAGGGCAACCACAAAGCCGATCGAGAAAAATAAAATAGATGAAAAACGCATGATGGTATTTTCGACACGGGGATCGTGCCAATCAGCGATGAGAAGCAGGAGGTTCCCAGTTTGAGTCGCGACCAAACTCCGGTAGTGCATGTGGCAAAAAACATCAAGGCCCCCTCCGATAAAACCAAGCAGAGCCCCCATCAGTCGTGTATTTTGCGGTAAAATTATTTTTTCTTCCATAGTCTTGTCTCTTTTGATTTCAATTATGATTATTATACCACTTTGCACACAAGTGGAGCAGGAAAAATCAGAAAAAGCCCTTCCGTTACTAAAAGTAAGGGAGGGCTGATAGAATGAACTCCGCTCGATCTACTGTTTTAGACGGTAGGTCTTGCGTGGTTTTTTCTTAGGTACCCGCTTGACGCCCACTTCTTCCACGAATTCTCCGAATTTTACGAGGAAGTTATTACTAACGATGGGACGTCCAGGATTGATCAGATTGACCAATTCGGTTGCTTCATAAACGGTGAAAGGCTCCTCTAACAGATAGAGGAAGGTTGGATTCCAGTCTAGACGCCCCTGAATCCGCTTGATCGATTCTTGAATAATCTGGTAGTGGTCAAAGGCAAAATCAGAAGCAGCTAAGGGTTCTCCATCGAGCAAACACTGGGACTTTTTGAAATCGACATCGAGAAAAACGACTTCCTTGGCATCATCACCTGCATGGGCTAAGTCTACTGCTTCTGCTGGCAGATAGACCAGATGAGCGATGGTAATGACCCAGCCTCTGGGATCCCGCCCAGGGGTGGAAACCGTCATGAGCTGCTCCACCTTATTAACTGGAAGATCGAGCCCGACTTCTTCTTTGACCTCTCGAATACAAGCATGGGTTGCATCTTCATCCTTGTTCACAAAGCCCCCCACCAAGGCTAGGCGGTGTTGATATGGGTGGGCCTTGCGGCGAATGGCTAAAAGCTTGAGCTGTCCATCAACAAAACAGTAAGCTACCATGTCCGCTGTGACACTTGGAGTTTCATAAGTCGGCAGGTCTTGCTCCTTGTACCACTTGAGAAAGTCTGCTTCACTAGCGGCCGTCTCAAAATACTCTTTCTCCGTCATTCCTGCTGGAATTGAGAGACTTGCCATTTAAGCCACCTCCTTCTTGAGGGCTTTGGTCCATTCTAAGAAGAAGGGAACGCTGGAAAGAAGCAGGAGATAGATCCATTGAAAGGCTGTGCGTCCTACAAAAAGGTCCTTCCACAGGAGTTTCATAATATTGACAAAGCCTTGTTTTTTCGCTTCTTGGTGAACATTTTTAAAGTCTTGGATAAAGGTTGTGAATTTTTCAGATAGGTTTTTCATAAGCTGCTCCTTAGTCGGCTTGGTAAATGGCATCGATCACCTTCTTGGCTTCTTCGTAGTTGCCGAGGTAGTCTGATGCGAGGAAAGTGGTCGGAATGTTTCCTAGGTATTGCTGGCGCAATTGGTCTAGGTAATTTGAAAAGCTGGTGCGGATGTCTTCGTCAGCCATGGTCATATCTCGGAAACCATCATTGACATAAGAGCCGATCGGCTGTACAAAGAGGATCAAATCCCATTTTTCTTTGGACAGAATACTGACAAAGAGGTTGTCGAAGGTATCGGTCATGCTGGTATTCTGGCCTTCGACTTCCATATAGTAATCGTAGTAACCCTTGGTCACCAGGGAATTAGTATCTGCGATGACAAGGCCTCGATTGGCACTACTATCGATGAGCTTAGAGGTTTGATCATACTGTCCTAAGAGTAGGTAATAGTAATCTTTTGGCGTGAGTTCATCATCCCGCACATTGTTCTTGATCTGGTATTCACGGGCATACTCAAGACTAACAGGTGCATCGTAAAAGCGAGCCAAGTCCTTTGCAAGGGTCGTTTTCCCGTTGCTGGCGCTCCCCATGATCAAGACTTTTTTCGTGAACTGGCGACGGAAGGGCTGGGCGATGTATTTCCAGTATTTGCTTGGATTTTCTCGGATCATGGTAGCAGAGATCCCGAAGCGACGCTCTTCTAAGTGAACTTCAAACCCTCTAGCTTCCAACTCTTCCTTGTAAGCTTTCTCCCCCACATAAAAGATCAACTCTTCTGTCTCTGTTTGATACTGGATGGTGTCTAGGGCTGTTTGTAACCAAGGTTCCCAACCCAAGGGATAACGAGGAAGTTCTGTCTCATCTAACTTATAGACTTGGGTCAACTCATCATTTGAGAAGGCTTCGCGGATATAACGGAAGCGTTTTTGTAAGGTCAATCCCACTTCTTCACCACGGTCCCCTTCATAACCAGATACAATGACACGAACGCGATCACACTGACGCTTGGCCCGCTGGATCAGGTCAATATGCCCTTGATGAAGAGGCGCGAAGGTTCCAAACACCAGGGCAATTCTTTCTTTTTTCATACGAACCCCTTTTTTATAATTTTTTATAAATATATTTCTTTATGTTTTTATTATAAACTATATTTTCTATCTGTCAATAGTTTTTTATAAAAAAATATATTTTTCTTCAAACCAACAAAAAAAGATCTGAAAAGAGAAGCTTCTCCTTTCAGATCTTTCGAATTTTATTCACGAGTGAGGGAGTGGCTGACACCGTCTTTCAAAACCGTCACACTAGATACCGAGCCATCTTTTCCAACTACGATATCTAGAGTCGCTGCAGATCCATCGCCTGCTGAGAGATTAGCATGGTAATGACCATCATCCAAGGTATAGTTATAAGCGCTGATACCATAGGCTACGGGTTGGCCCCCAGGAAGTTGGATGGTTACTTGACCGCCTTGGCCAATAGTGACTCCAGTGTCGCGTTTGTCAGACCAATTCCCAGCTGCTGCAGAGAAATCCCCTGCTGCTACAGAATAGACTCCCTTGTATTGGGCATTCTCCGTCGCAGAAGCTTGCTTCTTAGCCTGAGCATGACCGTCTTCTAGACTTGGCAATTTTGCTTTCGCTGGTGTGGCTGGTGTGGCTACTTCTTTTGTTTCTTTTGTTACCGGTGCTGCTGGAGTCGCTGCTTTAGCTGGAGCTGGTGTTTGACTAGCTGCAGCTTGGTTATTTTTGCTACCAACTGTATGACTTTCTTCTGATTTGCCATCAGAGGATGACGAGGCAATCGGATCTTTACTAGTGATCACTTTTTTCTTAGAAGAAGAGCTTGTTTGTTTAACCTGACTGGTCTTTGAACTACTTGCTTCTGAAGTTTTTTCTTCTTTATTCCCGCCACACGCTCCTAGGAAAAGACTAGCTGTCAAGGCTAGGGCTGCTAGGGAAATGATTTTTTTGTTTTTCATAACAGAACCTCTTTTGTAACATTTGTAATATTTTGTAACATTATTGTAACACTTTTATATGAGGCTGTCAATAGTTTCTTAAATATTTTTCTAATTTGAAAGAAGTTTTAAGTAAGTTCCTAAACTTTAGCAAAAAAGCCGGACAAACTAGCCGACTAGAGCACGTAGACAAACTGTTCTTTTATACAAATATAATACCTCCTATAAAGATAAAAAAAATTTTATTCGTTAGGGGTACTCAATGATCTACTGAAACTTTCCGCTGTGAGAAAAGTG
>NZ_KV812846.1:28854-58657 GCF_001813525.1 Streptococcus sp. HMSC065C01
TCCGTACTCACCTAAGGAAAGTTTCTAAGATAACTTTATCTTTAATCTGAAGCCGGACATACTGTCCAGCTTCTCATTATTTATACACTTCTTGATAGAATTCGATCTTGTCCCCTTTTTTAACAGTGGTTTCAGCAGCACCTTTTGGAGCCATTTCGCCATTGATCTTGTACATCCAGTAAAGGCCTTTGGCTTCGTCTTGGCTGTGACCGTCAATCGAGGTGATCATGCCATTTTTTTCTTCAATCTTGTAGTTGGCTTTGAGCACTTTCATAAGGTTGCTCTCTTCTGCTACTTTCAAGGTTTTCAATTGCGCTTTTTGACCTTCTGGCGTCACGCTAATTGTAATCGAAATTTCGTTTTTCTTGGCAACTTCTGTGCTAGAAGCACTTGTTTGATTGTTTGTGCTATGAGACGGAGCGCAACTCGCTAAAAGAAGAGCTGCAAGTAAGGTCATCAAGCTAGAAATGGTTTTTTTCAACATAAAATCTCCTAAAGATTTGATAAATAATGGGATAGAAAATGATCGTCGACAGAGCATGGGCAAGGTTAAAACTAAAACCATTGACCAAAGCATAGGTCCACCAAGGAATATGGTATACCAAGGCATAAACACTATCGATCAACACCCCATAAGCAAAGGACAGTAGGCCTACAAAAAGGATCTGAAGGACAAAGGGCAACCACTTGTAACTGATGCGCCAAATGAGCATCAAACAGCCAAAGGCGACAATCTGAAAGAACACAATCAAGCTCATCCCCAGGAAAAAGGCGGAGACAAACATGGTGATCATCATCACAAGAAAAGCAAAGCTATACCCTTCAAATATCACCAAGAGAAAAAAGATAGCAGAAATAGGTTGGACATTTGGGAAAGGGGCAAAAGCCTGACGTAGAGCGACACAAAGGGCCGCCAAAAGCGAAATACGGGTTAATCGCTGAAGCGTCATGACGTCCTCCTAGACAATCTCGAACTTGATCGTTCCGGCTGTCGTTCCAACCTTGATGGTTTGCCCTTCTTGGGCTTGGCCTTTCAGCAATAGCTCTGCTAGTTGATCTTCCACTTCGGTCTGCAAGACACGACGGAGTGGCCGAGCTCCCATTTCTGGATCGTAGCCTTTGGTTGCTAGCAACTTGAGCGCTGAAGGCTGGAATTTGAGGGTCATACCTTGTTCGGCCAAGGTCGCGATGAGCGGTTTGACCATGACTTTCACTATCTGCTGCATGTCCTCGCTTGAGAGACTATGGAAGACCACCTTTTCATCAATCCGGTTGATAAACTCTGGACGATAGGTCTTCTTCAACTCTTCAAACATGCGTTTTTCCATATTGGCTTGGTCAAAGCGGATATCTTTAGCACCAAAGCCAACTGTCTTATCATCCCGAAGGGCTGTAGCTCCCAGGTTTGAGGTCATGATGATAATGGTATTGGAGAAGTCGATCTTCCGGCCTTTACTATCGGTTAAAACTCCGTCATCCAAGACCTGCAAAAGGACATTGAAAATATCTGGATGGGCTTTTTCCACCTCATCAAATAAGAGAACGGAATAGGGTTTGTTGCGGACTTTCTCGGTCAACTCGCCTCCTTCTTCATAGCCCACATAGCCTGGAGGAGCTCCGTTGAGGCGGCTGGCTGCGAATTTTTCCATGTACTCACTCATATCAAAACGGATGAGGGCCGATTCATCATCAAACAGAACTTCTGCCAAAGCTTTGGCTAGCTCTGTTTTTCCGACACCGGTAGGTCCTAGGAACATGAAAGAACCGATCGGACGTTTATTACTACGGATACCTGATTGATTGCGTCGAATAGCCCGACTGATACTCGAAACGGCTTGGTCTTGACCAATCACGCGCTTGTGCAATTCTGCTTCTAAGTTGAGGTACTTCTTGGCATCGGTTTGGGTCAGTTTTTGAGTTGGAATACCAGATAATTGGCTCAAGGTCACCAAGACATCTTGGTCAGTGACTTCTTTTTTGTAGACAATGGGAGCGGCCTCTACTTCTAAGAGTTGGGCCGCTTTCTTCCACTTGCCATCCATCAAGGCCTGATCCAAGGCGGTCAACTCTTCTTTTACGTGACCGTTGGAATCGCGGTTTTGTACAGTAGCTGCCGCTTCATCCAAGAGATCAATGGCTGAATCTGGTAATTGACGGCTGGTCAAATAGCGGTGGGCATATTTGACAGCTGTTTCGATCGCTTCATCGGTAATGGTCACATGATGGTGGTCCTGGTAGGTTTCTTTCAAGCCTTGGAGAATTTGGATGCTATCTGCAACACTTGGCTCTTCAATGGTGACTTTCGCAAAACGCCGAGAAAGGGCTGCATCTTTTTCGATATGCTTTTGGTACTCATCTTGAGTCGTTGCTCCAACTGTACGCAAGGTTCCCCGTGCCAGGGCTGGTTTTAGAATATTGGCTGCGTCTAAGGTCGAATCAATGCCGGATCCTGACCCCATAATGGTATGCAGTTCATCGATAAAGAGAATCACGTGACCGTCTTCTTCGATGTCCTGGATGATATTGTTCATCCGCTCTTCGAAGTCCCCACGGAAGCGCGTCCCTGCAACGACATTCATGAGATCCAATTCAAGGACACGCATTTGCGCGATTTCAGCTGGAACATGGCCACTAGCGACCCGCTGGGCCAGGCCTAAGGCAAGAGCTGTCTTTCCGACCCCTGCTTCTCCCACCAATACAGGATTGTTCTTGGTCTTGCGGCTGAGGATTTGGATCATGCGTGAAATCTCTGCATCCCGACCAATCACAGGCTCAAGCTGGCCTGCCCGCGCCATTTCTGTCAAATCACGGGTATAATCTTCAAGACCTCCACTTGTACTTGGGGGCATGCCCATCATATTCCCCATAGTTTGGCGGTTAGGGTTTTGGGCCCGATAAAGACTCCGGATAGCTTTAATATCATTTTTGTCCCAGCCTGCCTTGTCTTCTAGATTCTTGCGAAGGGAGGCAATAGGAACTCCCTTGTCTTGTTCTGTAAAGGCAAAGCCGGCAAACTCCATGACTTGGCTCGCCAAGGTCCCACGGTCTGCTAGAAGAGAGAGGAGCACATGCTCTGTTCCCAAGGTCTTGGCATGAAGGACCTGGGCAATCTCTCTTGCGTGTTTCATAATGGCTTCCATCCGATAAGAAAATGGGAAGATTTCATACCGATTGTCGCTTTGAAAAGCTTGACCTGTAATATGCTCCGCTGCATCCTGAAACTCATCGATCTGCATAGGATAATCGTTCAGTACAGAACCTGCCACGCTATAGGGATTATTGGCCATAGCCGTCAGGAGATGCCAAGTATCTAAGGTATGCCCCTGATAGTGGCCTGCTAATATTTGGGCCGCTTCTATACTTTCTAACAGTGCTGTTGAATAGTTCATCTAGTCGGTATTTCCTTTTCTATCTACTTGTTGAATGATTTTTTTCAGCATACTTGCTCGTAGGATGAGAGCATCTCGACCTAGGACCTCATCGGAGGTCGTCGCAAGCAAGAGCTGAGTCTCACGTTGTGTCAATAATTTTTCTTCATAGAGCATCTGGAGGATATCATTGAAGACCTGCTGGCTGATGGTCTCTCCAATATTGGCTGCCAAGTCTTGGAGCATCTGATGGTGATCTGAAAACTGGACCTTGCCAATGCGGATATAGCCCCCACCACCGCGCTTGCTCTCTACAATATAGCCTCGGCTCTCGGTAAAGCGAGTCTTGATAACATAGTTAATCTGACTGGGTACGACCTGAAAGACATCGGCTAACTCACTTCTTTTGAGCTCTGCCATGCCAGCTTGAGCCAGCAAGGCCTTGATATAAGCTTCAATGCTATCAGATGTATTCTTATTTGCCATGATGCTCCTTTCTGACTTGTTTTTTTCTAGATGGATGCTCTGCTCTTTGGCCCATAAAAAATGGCCTTGGAGTGTTCCTTCTCATCATTGACCTTATTTGACTATTATACAATTTTTACGGCTGTAAATAAAGCAAAGACTCTATGGAAATAGGAATCTCTTAAGAATACAAAGCAAAAGAGGCTAGCGAGAACTAACCTCTTATGCAAAGAATGAACTACTCTTTGCGACGAGCGAATTTGGCGCCTCCGCCCAAGAAACCTAGACCAAGAAGGCCTAACCAAGCAAAGAAACCACCTTCTTTTGTACCGGTTTGAGGTAGTTTTCCTTCCGATTGTAGAGAAGGACTTTCAACCACTTCTTTTTCCGGATGGTCTGAAGTCGAAACAGAAACTGCTTCTGGGATTTTCGGTTGAAAGAGAACTGGTCTTTCTTTTTCTTTTTTCTCTTCAACTTGAGAAAGAGTCGCAACTTCTGGTTGCACCTTACTTGGAGTGACAGGAGTGGTTGGAGTCGGCATATCAGCTATCAACGGACTTTCTTCCGCTTCCTTCGTTCCGACTTCTGTGATCTGGTCCTGGGCCTCCACTTCGACAAAGGCATCGACTTCTGTCCGAATTTCTTTGCCTTCTTCTTGTCGAACCTCGATTAATTTCAAGCGGCGTCCGACCTTCCCTGCTTGAAGGATTCGGCTCTCGCCCTTGGCCAAGTCCTTGTTCTCACGCGTTTGACTCTCAAATGGAATCTCCTCTGCTTCGATGAGAAGTTCTGGCTTTTCAAGAATCAAATCCCGAACACCTTGATCTGGGCGTGTCTGCGTCAGGGGTTCATAATTGTTAGCATCTTCTAAGATGGTTTCAAGGGCTTCCACTTGATTAGCTGCAGCAACCAAATCTGGGCGCTCTTGATCCAACAACTGAGTCAAGTCCGTTAATTGTCCTTGAACCGTCGGTTTGAGGTCTGCTTTCAAGCGATCAAGAGAAGTAGCCTTGATCTTTTCTACTCCTTCTCTGATGATCTGTTGCAGCTCTTCTTGACTGAGCAACTGACTATCTTTCCCTGAGAGGATAAATCGGTCTACCTGGATGGCTCGAGATGACTGAGGATCATTGAGGGCTGGATCTAAGTGCAAGCGTAGCTGGTGGTAGCCTTTTGCTAGGCCTTGCAGATTGACCAAACTCTGGTCGAGCTTGCGTTGGTCTCCATAGCCACTGAAATAATGATCGCTGTCGATCTCATAATCATGGCCCCGACCTTCTTCGAAGGCCATTTCTTTTCCATCCAAAGTGACGCTGTAGAGCCCATGACTTGGGTCGACTACTCCTCGGACCTCCACACCTGTGCCCTTAAAGGTAATGGTCACTTCAATGTGTTTCTTGCCTTCCTCATCGGTCACTTGGTTAAAGCTAGACCAAGATTCTGTGCCATTTGAGAAGTCTTTGTTGTCTGTCTCATGATGCCAGCCTTGGCTATAGTGCAGTTTTGGATCTTGGTCATCCACTTCTTTGCGATTTTCTGGCAACTGGTCTTCATTCATCACTTGGACTGTCAGTTCTGGAATAAAGCCGACCAAGCTTCCTTGATCCGGATGGAGCAATTTGACCTTAAAGTCATAGACGTCGGTCGCTTTTCCCGCAAAATCAAGGGTTGGAACTTGGACTGTTTTTTCTGTCTCGCCATCTGCGAACTCAAGGGTGACGTTGGTATCTTTATAGACCTTGCCATGAACCCCTGTTCCTGGTTCTGTGATCAATTTAAGACTGGCACTTCCTTTAGAGCCACCTTTTCTCTTGACAACGACTTGCGCTGGGTCGCCTTTCTTAACAGCTAGGGTTGGCTGAGCAAACTCAAAGAGCCCCTTTTCTTGATTATTGAGGGCATAAATCCCTTCTGTTGCGATCGCATCTCCCTTGCTATTGACCAAGGTCAAGGTGTGAGATCCTGCTGCCAAGTCCGGTGTTTCATAGACCTTTTGGCTGCGTTTGCGGCTTGGGCTTTGGGTATTGACGGTAGCTAGCTTTTGGCCATCGACATAGACATCCATTTCCCCATGACCAGGGTCGACAGTTGCGACCACATAGGCCTTGGTGCCTTCAAACTGATAGGTCACCGAAGCCCCCTTTTCCTTGGTCCACATAGAAGTGCCTCGGACGCCTTCTCCCTCTTCATTCCACTGACCATTGGCCCGCTCAGCAGTCCGGTCGGAATGATAAGTCAAACCAAGCGGATAGCCATCGGTTTCTTCAATGCTGGCTGGTGTCTTATAGACAGAGACACCGTTCAAGATTGGAGTGGCTTGGGCATCAGTGATGGACACCCGGATATAGCGACTATCAACTGGTTGCCCTTTGATCAAACGGCGGTATCCTACGGTTGAGCCAGCCCCATATGGAACCCATTGGCCATTCACAGCCACATCAATGGTGAAACCAGAAATCCGTTGGCCTTTCTCGATCGTTTCTTTGAGCTCTACCACATCAAAATGCTGTTCTTTTCCAAGATCGAGAACAAAAGATCCGGTCTTGGCATCATCAGCCGGAGCCCAACTGGTCTTTTCATCTCCATCTGTCAAATGGCTGGCCTTGTAGAGAGAATTGCGTCGTGTCGAGTCAGCTTCTACCAAAGCTCCTGCCGCATAGTTCACACTGTAGAGTTGGTCCAAGGTCTGACGGAATTCTTTCAAACGGGCCACATCGGCATCCGCAAATTTTCCGTCTTGATTGGGTGGAATATTGAGCAGAAGCGGGGTTCCACGGCCGACCGATTTGAAGTAAATGTCCATCAATTCGCGCAAGGACTTAGGCTCTTGATTGTCATGGTAGAACCAGCCGGAGCGAATAGAGACATCGGCTTCTCCCACTGAGTATTGCTTCCCTTCCGGATCCCCGTGATTGAGATAGCTATTGGATGGATTGTTGCGAATCTTATCTGGATTGACCTTTTGCCAAACCGGATCTCCGGCAACCCCCTTTTCATTTCCGATCCAACGAACATTGGTCGGCTCAGCTGAGAAGATAGCAATATCCCCTTGGGCCTTGCGAATGGCTTCAAACCACTTGTCAAAGGTATAGGTGACTTTTTGAGCCCCATCGCCACGCGCTCCATCCATCCAGACTTCTACGAACTTACCCTTGTTCCCATATTTTGGATCTTCAAGGATTTCCTTAAGCTGGTTGAGATAGTATTCATTGTATTTGTCCTCTGTATCCACATGGTAGAGCGGGCTGTGAGCATCCCAAGGAGAGAGATAGACCCCCATGTCCATATCATACTTGCTGGCAGAAGCAGAAACCTCGGCTAGGACATCGCCTTTTCCATCTTTCCAACCACTTTTGGCAATGGTATGGTCAGTGTATTTGGATGGGTACAAGAGGAAGCCATCGTGGTGCTTGACGACCATGATCGTCCGTTTAAAGCCAGCATCCTTCAGGGTTTTGATCCATTGATCGGTATCCAGATGCTCTGGATAGAAATAATAAGGATCTTCTTGTCCATCTCCCCACTCACGATCGTAGTAAGTATTCATCCCAAAGTGGATGAAAGCTGCTAGTTCTTCGCGGTGGTATTGCATCTGAGCCTTGCTTGGAAGTGGTCCGTAATCCGCAATCTCAGTCTCCTCATCTAGAGAAGTGGCTGGTTGAGTGGCTTCTGTCCCTTGACTGGCTGTGCGATTTTCTTTCTCGCTAGTAGTTGCTGAGGGCTGCTCTGATTCTTCTTGGTGCTCGTTCACAGTTTTCTCCTCCTTTCCTTGGTGATCGACATCGCTTGTGTCGACCCGTTCTTCACGTGGTTCACTATTCTCAGCTTGTTCCTCTGCGTAACTGGTAGTAGCTCCTAAAAAACAAGTCGCTACGACTACCGAGCAGACGCCTACTGAGAGTTTACGAATGCCAAATCGATTTCTCTGATCAACTAATCTTTTTCCCATATTCTATTCCTTTATGTCACCAGGTAAAGAGGGTGGGGCTTCCCCATCCTCCTTCTTTTTACCTGTGAACTTTTCACCGCTTTTTGCTAGTTTCTCTAGCTGTTTAATTGGCCTTTTTGGCTCTTTTTTTCTGATCGTCCAGTACAGCACTAGCAAGGCCTGCCGCTAGGATTCCAGCAACGAGGCTTGCGACGCTTTCTTCCGTTCCTGTATTTGGTAATCTACCTTCGGAAACTGGAGCAGCTGAAACTGCTGGTGTTTGAGTTTCTTTCTCGACTTCCTTCACTACTGCATCTATCCCTTCCTGGCGCACCGCTTTGACCTCAAGAGATGCTTGAGGAGTTGCGATAGCTACTGGTCCTTCTGAAACATGAGGGCGCTCTGGGTTCGGAAGCGGTTGTGGTTCTGGCTGCGGTTGCGGCTGTGGCTGTGGCTCTGGTTGTGGCTCTGGTTGTGGAGTGTCTGGAAGTACCTCTTTCGTGCCTACCTCTGTAATTTCTGCCACTGGATCTAGTTCTACAAAGGCATCCAGTTCCTTCCGGCTTTCCACACCATTTTCTTGAGAAACTTCCACCAAGCGCAATTTGCGACCTTTTTGGCCTTCTTGAACCACACGTTTCTCACCTTTTGGAAGTTCCGCATTTGGACGTTCTAAGCGTTCAAAGTCCATCTCTTCTGGCTCAATCACCAACTCTGGTTTGGTATGAACCAGATTCTTGACCCCTTCTTCAGGAATGGCTGAGCCTGTAGGTGCTTTTGCGGAGAGAGAAAGTTGATATACTTTTTCGAGCTTGCCATCTTCTGAGACAACCTTGACAAGAACTGGAGCATTGACACTTTTAGCATCCACGACCGTAACGGCTGTTCCATTCTTGCCTTGTGCTGAAACGATTGGACGTTCTCCCTCATACTCTAGATGATAATCTGTCACATCTGGTTTAAAGCCTTCTAGGTCTTTGCCATTCACTTGGATCGTGACATCAGTTGTTGCCTGGGCCTCTTCTGTTGGAGCATAGGCACTCAATTCAACGATTCCAATTCCTTTAAGATGTTCATCACGGACCATTCTTAAACGGATGGCTTTGGTTCTGGTTTCATTGAAGCTGAGGTTAGAGATATAGCCAGCTTCAAAGTCATAATCCACGCTATAAGGAATTTCTTCCCAGTTTGAGGCTTGGTTAAATGGATGATCTGGAAGATTCTTCAGATTGCCATAATCATCCGGAACATCAAAGTCTGGACCAATGTAGCGTTCAAGAACGGTTTTCGTTGGCAGACCTGTTTCCTGATCTGCAAAGAAGTCGACCGCTACTTTATTGACCAAACGCTCTGTTACTTGACCATTTTTCTTGAAGATGAGACCAGCAAATACTTCAGTTTGATCCGGTTCTCTCTTCCAGTTGGTCCAGCGATAGTATTCGTTGTAGCCACCATCGTTGATGTAATCGATATAGTCGATTTGATTTGGATCGAGATCATTGGTTTCACTAGCAAATGCTCTTGTATCTTCTGCATTGTAGTCACGGTTCACAGAGAGGTTTTCTCCTGTCTTTTCTGATACCCGGACGGTCAGCTGAGCTGTCAGATCATAGCCGAGGACTTTTCCTTCCAGCGTGAAGCTGCCTTCATGAGAAAGCGCATCAGCTGGTACAGCCTGCCAGTCCACCGTCAGTTCCTTGCGTTCATAACCTGTGTCCCCTTTAAAGTAGACACCTACTGTAGATGGTAGAACTAGATCTTGACCGACTTTCACAAAACGGCTACCTGCTTCTACTGCTACTGGAGCAGCTTGTTTCAGTTTTTCTGCATCACTTGTGAGATGGAGGCGGTATTCTTGTAAGATAGTACCATCTTCCGCTTTATGGATGACGCGGATTGGCTCACCTTCGTGGACGCTTGGAACAACCGTTGCAAGGCCGTGATGGCTGGCTGTCGCTTCCACTTGTGGATAAGCCCGATCACGCGCATCGATGTAGTAATCGGTCACACTTGGGTTGACACCTGGCAATACATCGCCATTGACGCGAATGGTCAACTGGCTCTTTTCTTCTGCCGCAATCTTATTGGCAAAGATCTGAATCTCTGAAATAGAGCTTCCACGCTTGCCTTTTGGCGTCTTCATACGGATACGAACGGCATAGGTGTCGACTTTATCAAAACTGAAATGATTCATCTTACCAGCTGCTACCGGTTCTTCAACGGTTAGGTTGCTAACTTCTTTCCAGTTGGCTGGATTGTTAAATGGATGGTCTGTTTCGTCTTTGACACGATTTGGATTGCTTGGAACCGTTGGGATTTGTTCCCCTGTATAGTACTCAATCACATATTCACTTGGAGCCCCAACACCGTGGTCTTCGTGGAAACCAACATGGAGGTTATCCACTGCTCGCTTGGTCAAGATACCAGAATCCCCAAACAAGATCCCAACCGAATCTTCCGCATTGTTACGACCCCAGTTGGTCCAACGGTTAGCTGGAGCATCGGTAAAGGAGATGACCTTGTCATTGACCTTAGCAACTGGATCTGCATCGTTAGAGTCACTTGCAAAAGCGAGTGGCAAGACTGATCCTGTCCATTGCTCTGCTACGTTGGCCCCCTTGACTGTGTTTGCGGAAACACGAATATGAAGACGTGTTGGAAGATCCGTTCCTTCTACACGACCGGCTAGGACAACTTCTCCTTCTTTGGCCAAGAGTTGCGGATCGACCGCATCCCAGGCCACCTTAGCAGTATAGGTCTTACCATTAGAGTGATAGGTCCGCACGCTTTCTGGAAGGGCTGGTTTTTCTCCGACTGGAGTGGTAGTGCTGACTTCTTCTACAGCGATAATGCCTTCAACCGTCACTTGAGCTTGGGCTTCTTTTTCCACACCCTCTACATGACCGGTGACTGTAAAGCTATGGTAATCCTTGACTTGATCTGCGGTTACAGCATCCCAGGTCACGCGTTTTTCTTTAGGGAATCCCTTATCATACTCGACCAAGACGGTCTCTGGAAGAGCTGGCAAAATGTTTCGATCTGTACTAATCCGTACAGGACGCACCTTGACAACCGTCTTTTCTTCAGGATTTGGTGTGATGGTAAAGCTGACTTCTCCCGTTTGTCCTTGGAAGTTGGCTTCTAAATGAACCAATCCTGCTTCTCGCAATTCCAAACCTTTATTGGTTGCGACGGCTTTTCCTTGGCTACCAGCTCTTGTCTTCACATCGATTTGATCTGCTTTGAGACTTGCCTGGCTACCATCTTGGTAATGGGCAATGACTTCAAGTGGTACCGTTTGGTCTTCCTTGAGTTCCTGTCCTTCTGGCAGACGCAATTCTAGGCGCTGGATCTGCGGACTTTCTTCTTGGAATTGAACTACATAGGTCTGTACAGCTCCCGTATCCTTAGCAGTCACAAAAATTTGAGCCTTCAAACCATTTTCACGATTAGCTTGTAGGACCGTCACTTGAGCATTTTCTGCACTTGCTGTGACTTGACCTGGCTCTTGACCATAAGCGAGGGAACGGAAAATGGTATGGTTGCCACTACCAAATTTTGGAAGAGCTACTCCATCTAGCTGAACCGTTGGTTTCTTAGCCTTGGTTACATCTCCTCCTGCAACCACTAGTGTCGCTTGGACCGTTTCCCCATTGCCTAGGAGTCCTGTCGCCTTCAAGCGTGCTCCCGGTGTAGACAATTGATCTTCTTGACCAGCTTCCAAGGTCCATTGATCGACCTCATAGTGGGCAGTGGTCCCATCAGTGAAGACTAATTGCACAGCCTTATCCACTGTTGCTAGATCTGCTCCCTGTGGGATTTGTTTGATGACTGGAAGGACTTGTTCCACGCCGATCACATCGACCAGAGCTTCGACCGTGCGTCCTTGAACATGACCTGTCACACGGACTTGGCCAGCACGGCTATAGTCTGCCGCATCCCATTCAACAGCTTCTTCTTGGGCCTTGCCATCACTATAGACCACATTGACCTTACTTGGCAAGGTTGGTTTTTCTCCTAGATAAGCACTTTGTCGAACAGGTTCCACACCTAATACAGTGCGTTCTGCTTGGTCCTTCTTACCTGTAAAGAGGCTGACCTGGTCTGATTGCAAGCGATCTGAGTCTGCATACAGAGTAAAGGCACCTGCCTGCTCAGTTGATTTGACAATCACAACCCCTTTGCCGTTGAAGGCTTTGCGTTGCCATGAGCCATCTTCCTGCGCTTTGTAGCGTTCACGGCTGGCTTGCTCCCCATTATCGACACC
Source organism: Streptococcus sp. HMSC065C01 (assembly GCF_001813525.1). Classification (NCBI taxonomy): domain Bacteria; kingdom Bacillati; phylum Bacillota; class Bacilli; order Lactobacillales; family Streptococcaceae; genus Streptococcus; species Streptococcus sp. HMSC065C01. Next base: position 40,883 of record NZ_KV812846.1, read on the forward strand.
GACAATTTGGCCTTGTCCATGCAAATGGAAATGCACCAAATTATTGGCAGTTGGTACGACACGACCTTCTTCATCGACGATTTCATAGGTAATATAGGTCAAATCCTTACCGTCCGCTGCGATCGCGTGTTCTTCTTTCAACAAACGAACACCCGCAGCCTTGCCGGCTGTTTCGACTTGATCTTTCGCAATCACTTCTCCCGCTTCGTTGCGCGCAATAGCTTCCACCTTACCTGGTACATATGGGACCAACCACTCTAGATAAAGTTCATCCGGATTTGCCCCTTCTTGGTAGGTCCGGCCATCAGCTGTGGTCTTCTTGGTAAAGGTCTTCACTCCTTGTGATTCCCCATTGACAATCAATTCCACACTGTGGGCATTGGAGAAGGTCCGAACAGGAATCCGTCCTTCTTCATCCATGACACGATTGGCTAATTCTGGATTGTCCCAGTTCCAATGTGGCAAGAGATGGACCATTGGATGTTTCTCAGCTGACACCCATTGACTTTGGTAGAGGTAAAAATCATTCTTTGGAAGGCCGGCAGTATCGACAATACCAAAATAAGAACTTTTCACAGGTGTGTCATTTTGGTTGTGCCATGGTGTTGGCTCGCCGATATAGTCCGTACCGGTCCAGATAAATTGTCCTGCATAGCCGGCATGATCACGGTCAAAGGTCCAAGAGGCGGTCGCTGTCCGACCCCAACCAACCCGGTCATTGCCGTAGTCTGATTGTTCATAATGGCGGTCTTCTTGGTTGCTGCCGATCCATTCTCTTTCAGGGTGATAGTAAGAGCCCCGTGTCCGCGTTGCAGAAGAGGTTTCCGAACCATAAATGAGCCAGTTTGGATGTTTCGCCCGTAAGCTTTCATAGTTGGCTTCTGAATAGTTAAATCCAACCGCATCGAGCTCTGCTGCTACCTTTTCATGGCCTCCTGATCCATCGCCAAAGCGGAATTTATCAGCTCCCATGGTGACATAGCGGGTTGCATCCACGTCCTTGATAGTCTTGACCAACCGACGAACAGTTGCGACAGATTTGTCTGAACCATCTGCTTCACCGACTTCGTTACCGATTGACCACATGACAATGGCTGGATTGTTCTTGCCCCGCTCTACCATGGTTCGTAGATCGTAATCGGACCAAGTATCCCCCTTACGAGCTTCTGGGTGAGTGGCATCCTTTTCAAAGAAACGACCGTAATCGTATTGTTTCTTACCACCATACCAGGTATCAAAAGCTTCTTCTTGAACCATCAAGCCCAACTCAGCAGCAATTTTTAAGGTTTGTTCACTCGCTGGGTTGTGAGTCGTCCGGATGGCATTGACTCCCATATCCTTCATCTGTTTGAGACGACGGTATTCAGCCTTGTAATTTTCCTCAGCTCCAAGAGCCCCGTGATCATGGTGAAGGGATACCCCATGGAATTTCGTCGCCACCCCATTGAGGAAGAAGCCACCTTCTGGCGTCCAGTTCAGATAGCGATAACCAAAGCGTTCCTTTTGCACATCGACCAACTGCGAATCCCGATAAACCCGCGTATACAAGGTATAGAGAGCTGGATGATCCGTTTTCACATCCCAGAGGGTTGGTTTTTCAACATGCAAGGTTTGAGATAGGTTAATCTCTTGACCTGCTAGAACAGCTTGTGCTTCACTGCGCGTTTTTTCGCTCACCACTTGGCCATTTTGATCGACAATTTCATATTCCGCATAAATACTATGAGCTTGATCATCTTGGTTGACAATGCGGCTCTTCACCACTGTATCCACTGCCCCATTTTGCTGTTTTTCCAACTGAGGGGTCGTAATCGTAGTCCCATACTGCGCTAAATGAACCTTGTCCGTTACACTCAGCTTAACATCCCGGTAAATCCCGCTACCAGAATACCAACGGCTACTTGGTTGTTGATTGACCACATGAACGGCGATGGTATTCTCGCTTCCATCCGCATTCAAATAAGGAGTAATATCATAAGAAAAGGCATTGTAGCCATTTGGATAATGACCAACGAATTGTCCGTTCACATAGACTTTGGAATCCATATAAACCCCGCCAAATTCCAAGCGGACCTTCTTATCTAGATCCTTGTCGTCCAAACGGAAGGTCTTACGATACCAAGCATCCCCTCCGTTTAATTGTCCCCCTTCATTTTGAGCAGGAGAGTTGTGATCGAAATCAAAGAAAATAGACCAGTCATGAGGAAGATCTAATTTTTTCCAATCCTTGACATCCACTTGACGCCCTTCTGCACCAGGAGCTGCATTTAATTTAAAATACCAATCTTTATTAAAATCACGTTCTCGATCTTGCACAATATCCTCCGCTACACGATTTTGATCTGGAGCAGCTGTTGCTTCCGTTCCTGTAGCACGCTCAGATGAAGTAGAAACAGGCTGGCCTTCGCCTTGAGGCGCTGGCTTTTCCTCAACTCTGGTAGGGGTGATGACAGCTGGAGCTTCTGAAACTCTTGCACCAGCTTCAGGAACTTCCGCTTCTGAATTTTCCGTCACAACACTTGGTGTCTCAATCGAAGTCGGTTCACTTTCGAGGGCTGGCTTTTCTTCCGCATGGACCCTTGAAAGACCCAAGGCAGAAATCCCAATCACAACAGAACAAGCTCCAACTGAGAGCTTACGAATACTAAAAACAGGACGCTTTTCAAAAAAAGACTTTCCCATAAAAACCTCCTCTTAGGATTAACAATTAAATTTGTAAGCGCTTTCTTCTGTCTGCGAACACTTACAGAAAATCACATATTAACTATACCAAAAAAATAGGAGCGATAGGCCTCGATTTCGCTCCAACTATAGTTAGATTAAGAATTCCTTTAATTAGTGGAAATCCCCTACGAGGCAAAAAATAGAAGCCAACGGCTCCTATTGAGAGCATAGACAAACTGTTCTTTTTTACAAATCTTATAAATTCTATAATATAAAAAAATTTATTCGTTAGAATTATTCAATCATCTACTGAAACTTTCCGCTGTGAGAAAAGTGCCTGAAACTATTCAGTTTCAGGCACTCGGAATTATTGAGACCTTAGGCTCAATAATTAGTCATGGAACTTCGTAGAAGTTCGCTGACGTCCGTACTCACCTAAGGAAAGTTTCTAAGAAGACTTTGTCTTCAGTCTGAAATAGAAGCCAACGGCTTCTATTTTTTATGATCTTATAATCCTGGTTCTTGACCAAGTTCAGCAGCCACCATCCAAATGTTCTTTTCAAGTTCTGCTTTAGCCCCAACAAAGATATCGTTGGTTACATCGTCGCCTTCAGCATCGGTAACATCCAAAGCTTTTTGGTAAAGGCCATCAAGGTAATGGAAGATTTCAAGAACACGTGTCAAGCTTTCTTCTACATTTTTTGTAAATGTTCCACGGCGTTCTTCAATATTGCTGTGTTCCAAAAATTCAGTCATGCTAGAATATGGCGCACCACCAAGAGTGATCAAGCGTTCGCTCACTTCATCTAAGGTTGCATCCAAGCTGTCCATGTATTCGTCCATTTTTGGATGCCAAACCATAAAGCCACGTCCACGCATATACCAGTGTACTTGGTGAAGGGCAATGTGAGCCACGTAGAGATCTGCTACGACTTGGTTCAAGAGAGCTTTTGTTTCTGGAAGAGTTTCTTTATTTGAAGGTGCAAAAGTTGCTACATCAGTAGCTGCTTCATGTTTCATAGTTGTCATGTCATTTCTCCTTTTTATAATGATTCTAATTAACTATGTCTTTATTATATGCTTCCTCCACCAGAAAGTCAAGATAAAAGATTAAAAAAGATCATAGTTGTCAATTGAGAAAAGATACGATAGAATGAAGAAGACTAATCGAAAGGCTTGACTAATGAAATATATCTTTACCTTCCTGATCTCCATGGTGCCCCTTGTTGAATTGCGCGGGGCCATCCCTTTTGCCATTGCAAATGGTATTCCCTTATGGACAGCGCTCCTGATCGGAGTGATCGGAAATCTTCTCCCTGTCCCTCTGATCTTCTTTTTCGCCCGCCATATTCTTACTTGGGGGGCAAAAAAACCAATTATCGGAGGCTTTTTTAGCTGGTGTCTCAATAAGGGCCATAGAGGCGGACAGAAATTAGAAAAAGCTGCAGGAGACAAGGGAATCTTCTGGGCCTTATTGCTCTTTGTTGGAATCCCTCTTCCGGGAACTGGTGCCTGGACCGGTGCCCTTGCAGCTTCTATCCTTGACTGGGACTTCAAACGCAGTAGCCTCGCAGTCATGCTTGGAGTGATACTAGCCGGCCTCATCATGGGAACCCTGTCCCTGCTTCTAGGAATCGATACCTTCGCACATTAACCAAAAGACTGAAGCAACGGCTTCAGTCCTTTACATACAAAAAAGAGGTTTCGAAGGAAACCTCTTATTTTTTTATTCTTAGTTGTTAAGAGCTGCTGCCATTGTAGCTGCAACTTCTGCTTCAAAGTCATTTGAAGCTTTTTCAATACCTTCACCAACTTCAAAACGAACGAATTCGATAACTGAAGCATTTACTGATTCAAGGTAAGCTTCAACTGTCTTGCTGTCATCCATGATGTAGACTTGTGCAAGAAGAGTGTAGGCTTGGTCAACTTTTGTGTTGTCCAAGAAGAAGCGATCCATTTTACCTGGGATGATTTTATCCCAGATTTTTTCTGGTTTACCTTCAGCTGCCAATTCAGCTTTGATATCTTCTTCAGCTTGAGCAACCACTTCGTCAGTCAATTGAGCTTTAGAACCGAATTTCAAGTGTGGAAGAGCTGGTTTGCCAACCATTGCACGGCTTTCGTTATCTTGGTCGATGACGTGGTTCAATTGTGCCAATTCATCTTTCACGAATTGCTCATCCAATTCTTTGTATGAAAGAACAGTTGGTTTCATTGCAGCGATGTGCATTGAAATTTGTTTAGCAAGTGCTTCGTCTCCACCTTCGATCACAGAGATAACACCGATACGTCCACCGTTGTGTTGGTAAGCACCGAAGTGTTGTGCATCTGTTTTTTCAAGCAAAGCAAAACGACGGAATGAAATCTTTTCACCGATTGTAGCTGTTGCAGATACGTATGCAGCTTCAAGAGTTTCACCTGAAGGCATTGTCAAAGCAAGAGCTTCTTCGTTGTTAGCTGGTTTACCTTCAGCGATCACTTTCGCTGTTGCGTTTACCAATTCAACGAATTGAGCGTTTTTCGCAACGAAGTCAGTTTCAGCGTTTACTTCAACTACTGCTGCAACGTTACCATTGACATAAACACCAGTCAAACCTTCAGCGGCAACACGGTCAGCTTTCTTAGCTGCTTTAGCCATACCTTTTTCGCGAAGCAATTCGATCGCTTTTTCGATATCACCTTCAACTTCAACCAATGCCTTTTTAGCGTCCATAACACCGGCACCAGATTTTTCACGCAATTCTTTTACAAGCTTAGCTGTAATTTCTGCCATTTTTGTTCTCCTATATTTTTTAATAAAATAAGAGGGTCGGGCTGAGCCCTGCCCTCTTAGGTTCGTTACTTATTGAATGAAATTAAGCGTTGTCGCCTTCTACAACTTCAACGATTTCTTCGATTGAATCAGCTTGACCTTCAGTAGCTGCCAATTCAGCTTCTACTGTAGCAACACTGTCTTCACCTTGACGTCCTTCGATAACAGCGTCAGCCATTTTCGCAGTGATCAATTTAACAGCGCGGATAGCGTCATCGTTCGCTGGGATGATAACATCGATATCATCTGGGTCAGTGTTTGTGTCGACCATCGCTACAACTGGGATACCCAATTTCTTAGCTTCTTTAACAGCGATTTGTTCTTTATGTGGATCCACAACGTACATTACGTCTGGGATACGAGGCATGTCTTCGATACCGCCCAAGAATTTTTCAAGACGAGCACGTTGTTTGTTCAACAATGCAACTTCTTTCTTAGGAAGAACTTCAAAAGTTCCATCTTCTTCCATGCGTTTGATTTCTTTCAAACGAGCGATACGTTTTTGGATTGTTCCCCAGTTAGTAAGAGTTCCACCCAACCAACGGTGGTTGATGAAGTATTGACCTGCACGAACAGCTTCTTCTGCAACAGCATCAGCAGCTTGTTTCTTAGTACCTACGAACAAGATCACTGCATCGTTTGCAGCTGCATCACGCATGAAGTCGTATGCTTGGTCTGCATATTTTACAGTTTGTTGCAAGTCGATTACGTGGATTCCGTTACGTTCTGTGAAGATGTACTTAGCCATCTTAGGGTTCCAGCGACGAGTTTGGTGACCGAAGTGTACACCAGCCTCAAGAAGTTGTTTCATTGAAATTACTGCCATGAGTAGTTTCTCCTTTTTTGTTTTTTTCTCCTCTCTCAGACGTCAACTTGCAGCACGACCACAAGGGCAACGGTGCCACAATGGATCCGAGATGAGTATTTGCTGTCTTAGACAACTCTATAAGTATAGCAGAAATCACTAGAATTCGCAAGCTATTTGAGAGATTTTTTCAATCCCTCCGATGAAATGGTTTTCTAAAGTTGTTTGACGTAAAAAGTTTTTCTTGACCTATCTTGTTTTTTAGGTTACAATATTATATGTTATGGCGGTATAGCCAAGTGGTAAGGCACGGCTCTGCAAAAGCTTGATCGTCGGTTCAAATCCGTCTACCGCCTTGATAATAAAATTTTTTATCATCTTTTATCTTTTAAAAATTCCCCTAGCAATAGGGGGGTTTTTTGTTGCCATTTGCTCCATTCCTTGATTATTGATATAATAAAACCTCGTCTGATTGGCGAAGCACATTAGAAAGGGTATTTATGAAAAACATTCGTTTCTTTACGATCGGCCTTCTTTCACTAGTGACACTAGCAGCTTGCTCACCCGCCAATTCTGCGCAACCAGCAAAAACAGCTTCTAGTTCCAAAAAGTCGGTCCAATCATCTTCAAGCAAAACATCATCGAGTAAAGAGACAAGCACGTCTTCTGAAAGTAATAGCTCAGATGATTTTTCAGATCGCTTCAGTATGGATCCAGATGATGGTGCATCTCTTCAATATGTGCCGGGAGCTGCATCCATTCCTGAGATCGAAAAGCTCAAAAACCTCCACCCTACCACCGGTTTTGTATTAAGAACCGAAGATGGACAAGAGGTTGGTGGGCCAAAAGAAAGAAGCAGTTACGATGACGTAGTTGCAGCCTTTGGTCAACCCGTAAGTAGCACAGACAGTGCGAATCCTGGCGATGGGGTCAATGTTTGGGCAACAGACAATGGCGATATCATGGCTTTCTTCCGCAATAATGTGTTAACAGATATCACCTTCCGACTAAGAGGGGGCGATGCCAACCACCAGTCTACTGGCAGTATTTCCAAATCCGATACACCAAAAACGGCCCTCGAACGTCTCGGAAAACCCTATGCCATTATGCGTTCAGAAAATGGGACCAGCTATGTCTATAAAGATAGCAACGGAGATGAATCTAGCTTCTCTACACAAGGCAATAAGATCTTCAATGTTACATCTGCTGCAGAAACCAAGCAGTTAAAAAAGATCACTGGCCTGGATAAAAATCAATAACGATCCATACAAAGAACCCTCCAAGTTTTTCTTGGAGGGTTCTATTTTTCTTACAATTCAGCAATTTGGTTCAAATTCACTTCTGCAACTGTATCGTTACCAAACATAGAAATGACCATTTTCACCTTGTTGTTATCAATTTCAGTGATCTTACCAGTATAGTCTGTGAAGGCACCGTCGATGATACGAACTGTATCGCCCACCTTGACATCCAAGTCAAACTCTTGAACGGTTTGACCCATAGAGAGCAAGATGCTGCGGATTTCTTCTTCCAACAATGGAGTTGGTTTTGAACGGTTCCCGTGGGATCCGACGAAACCAGTAACGTTCGGTGTATTCCGAACGACAAACCAAGCTTCATCTGTCATGACCATTTCTACCAAGACATAACCTGGGAAGCGGTTTTCTTCGATTTCTTTTGTTTTACCATTTTTCTCAACTTGTACGGTTTGAGTTGGAATCTCTACGCGCAAGATGTTTTCTAACATATTGTAAGTTTGCGCACGTTGCAAAAGATTCTCTTTTACCTTGTTTTCATATCCTGAGTAGGTTTGTAGTACAAACCAGCCTTTATCAAAACTGTCCATTTGGGCATCCTTTCTTTCTGTTTAGCCTGCTCGAGCTTTTGTGAACATACTAAAAAAAGCCTCTTGGCTTTCCTTTTCCTAGCTTCATTATACCACATTTTGCAGGAATGCAAAGAGGTTTGCTGATTTATTTTTAAGAAAAAACCGCAAAAAGTGGGACCCTGGGGATCCCACCTGGCTTCTTTTCTTAAAAGAAATTGATCATGTGCAATAGGCCACGTGCAATGACTTTGTCGAACAAATAAATCAATGCAACAAAGAAAGCGGTGTACTCAATCACTGAGATAAAGTTTTTCCATCTTTCCTTGCGATTTGGCCAAGTTGTATCTTTTAGTAAGACGAAAATATCTTTAATGAATTTCACAACTCTCTCCTATCGTGTTTCTTTATGGATGGTATACTTGCTGCAATGTTTGCAGAATTTATTGACTTCTAGACGTGTTGGTTTTGGCGTCCCACTCAGCTTAATGGAGTAATTGCGTGACCCACAAACCGTACACGCTAGACTTGCTTTTTTTAATGCCATAACGCCTCCGTTCACCCCATTATAGCAAGTTTTCCACGTTTTGACAAGAACAGAAAATCTCCTGTCAAGAAAAAAGCAAATCTAAAGCGTTATCACTCTGGTTTTTGCCTCATTTTTGGTAAAATAAAACAAAAGGAGACGAATATGAAAAGTGATAACCTAAAAGAAAGTAGAAATATCGAAGACCGTCGAGGGCAAAGCTACTCCCATTCTTCAGGCAATAGTAATCTTGGCGGAGGCATTTTACAGATCTTACTATCGCCGGGGAGCTTCAAAAGTAAGATCGTCCTCATCCTTCTTCTGGTTCTTCTAGGAGGTGGTGGCGCTAGCCTTGGGGGTCTCTTTGGAAATGGGACTTCTCATTCTTACCAGTCTAGCCAGATCACGCGCACCAACAAGACCCATGTCGACGATGCAGATGCTGAGTTCGTCAGCAAGGTCCTTGGAACAACAGAAGATCATTGGCACAAGGTCTTTCAAGCTGAAGGACGTACTTACCATGAGCCCAAACTAGTCTTCTATACCGGACGGACACAGACAGGCTGTGGGGTTGGGCAAGCATCGGCTGGTCCTTTCTACTGTCCAACCGACAAAAAGATTTATTTGGATATGAGCTTCTACAAGGAATTAACAACCAAATACAAGGCTAGCGGTGACTTTGCCATGGCTTACGTGATTGCCCACGAAGTCGGCCACCACGTACAAAACGAGCTGGGAATCCTTGGCAAATACCATCGGATGCAACAAGGTCTTTCTGAAAAGGAACGAAATGCTATCAGTGTCCGCATCGAGCTACAAGCCGATTATCTAGCCGGTGTCTGGGCCCGCTCCATTCAAGACCGAAATCTTCTGGATATCGGCGATATCGAAGAAGCCATGAATGCAGCCTATGCCGTCGGCGACGACACACTCCAGGAGCAAGCCTACGGCTACTCGGTACCAGATAGCTTTACCCACGGAACTTCCGAGCAACGCATGCGCTGGTTCAAACGGGGCTACCAGTATGGAGATTTGCAACACGGCGATACCTTTAGCTTGTCAGATAGTGAACTTTAAACAAATAGAGGCTGGGACAAAAGTCCTAGCCTCTCAATTATTTTTGGTTTGTCGAGCAAGACGCAGTGGTTGAGCGAGCTCTACTACACTGGTTTCATCAGCTTTTACAGCCCTACTCAACTGTGCGGAGGTGTGACGACGAAATCGAATTCTAACGAATGACCAATTTCTGTCCCACTCTCTATTTGATTAGAAACCAAGCCAGCCTTTGAAGGTATCCCAAGCGTTTTTCGCTTTTCCTGGGATATCGGCCTCGTCGATTGCTTTCTTCGCATCATCGACCATATTCGACGCCTTTTCTTTGACATCCTCAAAGAAACCTTTGTCTTCTTTGCTATCTGTTTCTGTCGTTTCTTCACCGACTGGCGCAATGCCGTTTTCAGCATAAGAGTTCTTCACCGAGTCAAACTGGGTACCGTCTGTATAAGGCAGAACACTGTTGGCAACATTGCGGAAGATCTCTGACGCCGTTCCAGCACTACTGTCCGTCAGGTAATGACCTTCATCGGTCGTTGGGAAACCAAGCCACTGACTGATGACCACATCTGGCGTGTAGCCGATCACCCATTGGTCTCCAGAGAGGTCCTTGTTAAAGCTGGTCTCTGTCGTACCGGTTTTCCCTGCCATGGTATAGCCATAAGGCGCAGCGTTAACCCCTGTACCATTACTGAAAGTACCCAGCATCATATTGGTCATCTTATCTGTCGTTGAACCACTAAGCACTCGGGTTGATTTCTGGCTGTGGCTCTTGACCACTTGGCCACTTGCATTTTCAATCTTGGTAATGAGGTGAGCATCATTCATGACCCCGCCGTTAGCAAAAGTTCCATAGGCTTGGGCCATCTGCATCGGATTGGTTGTCACACCAGCTCCCAAGGCAACGGCAAGCGACTTGTCCACCTTGTCCATGTTGAGTCCGAATTTTTTCCCGTATTCAAAGACCGTATCGAGACCCAAATCATTAGCGGTCGCTACGGCTGGAAGGTTAAGGGATTCTGCCAAGGCCTGGTACATCGGTACCGTTGGACTGGACTGGATTCCCGCATAGTTATTAACCTCATAGCTTCCATATTGGGTGGTACTATTGTCCAATTCCTTATTGGTCGACCAACCTTCAGCAACAGCTGGGCTATAGACAACCAAAGGTTTGATGGTTGATCCTGGACTTCGAGCAGCCTGGGTCGCGTAGTTGTAGGTACGGAATCCTGGATTTTGATCACTGCCGACACGCCCTACGAGAGCCCGAACCCCTCCGGTCTTAGGATCGAGGGCGACACTACCAGATTCCGCGCGCGTGCCGTCTTCTGCTACTGGGAAGAGGGCCGTATTGTCATAGATCACCTGCATGCTTGCTTGGTAATTTTGATCCAGCTCGGTGTAGATCCGGTAGCCATTTTTGACAATGTCTTCTTCGGTCAGGCCATATTCATTGACCGCTTCATTGATGACCGCATCAAAATAGGATGGATAGCGGTAATCCTCCGACTTGCCTTCATAGGCATCGACCAGCTGGCCATGGATATCCACAGCCGCTGACTGATCAGCTGTTTTCTGGTCAATATAACCAGCCGCCACCATATTTTGGAGGACCGTATTGCGACGATTGGTCGCATTCTCTACCGAATAGAGCGGGTTATAGATTTCCGGTCCCTTGAGCATACCTGCGAGAACTGCAGACTGATCCAGACTTAATTGACTGGCTGAAACCCCAAAATACTTCTTGGAAGCATCCTCAATTCCCCAAACCCCATTTCCAAAATAGGCATTGTTGAGGTACATGGTGAGGATTTCTTTTTTGCTGTATTTCTTATTGATTTCAAGCGCCAGGAAGAATTCCTTGGCCTTACGCTCCACCGTCTGGTCTTGAGACAGGTAAGCATTCTTGGCTAGCTGCTGGGTGATAGTCGACCCACCACCTGAGCGCCCCAGGGTCAAAATCGCTAAGAAGAAGCGACCATAGTTGATCCCGCTATTCTTGTAAAAGCTCCGGTCCTCTGTTGCGACCACAGCATTTTGCAGATTCTCACTAATGGCATCGAGTTCGACATAGGTTCCTTTTTGCCCGGTCAAACTTCCCGCCTGGTCCCCATTCTTATCATAGATAATGGTAGTCGCCTTGAGTGCATTCTGCAAATCCTTGACGTTGGTCGTCTTAGCAAGATAGAAGAGATAGCCCCCTGTCAAGAGGCTAAAGCCTAGCCCAATGATCAGGAGAATCTTGGTCAAATGGAATCTGCGCCAAAAACGACGGAAGGGATGCTGAGAGAGAGGCTTGCTTCTGTGCTTGCCTGAGCGACTATAGGTCGGCTCTACTGTCTCTTCCGGTAGTTCCGTGTCTGGCACTTCTTCTGCCACCGCTTTGGGCGGATGATCCTTTCTAAAAAAAGTGATCAGGTTTTCAAATAATTCTTTTATTCTATTCATACCTGTTATTGTAACACCTTATCCTTGTCCTAGCAAGAAAAGATAGCTCATCCCTTTCTCCCATTTAGTTTTCTTTAAGCTTAGATTTTGCTACAATAGGGTCATGAACTATCAATTTACCATTCCACAATCCTTTCCCCAGATGACTGTGAAAGAGTTGCTTGAGGACTACTTCCTCATTCCCCGTAAGATCCGGCATTTTTTACGAACCAAGAAGCACGTCTTGGTCAATGGCGAGACCATCAACTGGCAGAGCCCCGTTCAAAAAGGAGACCAGATCCAGCTGATCTTTGACGCGGACGATTACCCTGAAAAAGAGCTCCCAGCCGGAGACCCGAGTCTGGTCGAAGAACTCTATCAGGATGAGCATGTCATCATCGTCAATAAGCCTGAAGGTATGAAAACCCATGCCAATGAGCCGACAGAAATTGCTCTTCTCAACCATGTTTCCAGCTATGTTGGATCTACCTGCTACGTCGTGCACCGGTTAGATAAGGAAACCAGCGGAGCGATTTTATTTGCCAAAAATCCTTTTATCCTGCCCATTCTCAACCGTATTTTGGAAGATAAAAACATCCAACGCGAGTACTGGGCCTTGATCCAAGGCAGCTTAGCACAAAAAACCATCGTCTACAAGGATAAAATCGGACGCGATCGCCATGATCGGCGCAAGCGCCTGGTCGATCCACGCAAGGGGCAGTACTCAGAAACTCAGGTGACGCAACTGAAAAAAATAGGACGAAACAGCCTGGTCAAATGCCAGCTCAAAACGGGGCGTACCCATCAGATCCGGGTGCATCTCTCCCATCATGGGCACCCGATTGTCGGGGACCCTCTCTATAACCCTGCACGCGGAGAGCGACTCATGCTCCATGCTCACCGCTTGACCTTCACCAATCCATTAACCCTTGAAACCATCCAAGTCGAGGCCCCTTCCAAGAGTTTCGAAGAAGGGTTGAAAAAATAAGAAAAGAACCGAAATAGTATTCTTAGAGACTTTCCTTAAGTGAGTACGGACGTCAGCGAACTTCAAAGAAGTTCCATGACTTAGTTTTGAGCCCAAGGTCTCAAAACTCCCGAGTGCTTGAAATTCTAATATTTCAAGCACTTTTCTCACTGCGTAAAGTCTCCAGTCATTATCGAATAATTCAAAAGATAAAAATCATTTAAAACAATTGACAGAATCTCTCATTTTATTTTAAAAACTTATCTGCATTCAAAAAAGAAGCCACAAAAAGAGGCTGGACAAAAACTGTTCAGCCTTTTTATATTTGATAGAAATAACTGTATGACGCAGTGGTTGATTGGCATCTTTGTTCGCTTTTTAAGCTCCAAAGATGACCTAATCAACTGTGCGGGGGTGGGAAGACGAACTCTTTTTAACTAGTCAGAGTTCTTTCCCACTCCCTTTTTATTATTGATAGCGAGGAGTTGCAAATCCACGGATATTGCCATGTCCGATTCGGTAGGTATTGCGACGGACTTGGTTGTTGGAGTTTCCTTCAATGGTATGAATGATTCCATTTGAGACGCTCTCAACAATTCCGATGTGATCCGCAAAGCCATTGTTTTGTTGGCTATTTTGATCCCAGTTAAAGGTGATGATGTCCCCTGCTTTTGGTGTAGTGGTACCATCCTCATTCCAAATACCCAAGCGTTTGAAAATCTGGATGTGACGTTCGACTCCACATTCACGGCCAATCAAACCGCTCAAACCTTCCCGCTGGAAGACTGTTGTGACAAAGATATCACACCAGTCATCGGTCGTCTTCACTGCATAACCAACCGGAAGTGGTTTGACACTGTTATAATCATTGACCAATTGTTGGTGAGCTGCAGTTCCGCCACGAACGCCCACTAGACTAGCTGCTGCCCGTAAGACACGGTCCCGTTGTCCATTCGTTACACGAGGACTAAAAGCAGTTTGATCTACTGTCGCACGGGGATGAAGGGCTGTTTGACCAAGGTTAAAGCCTTCAACGCCACCATCGACATAATCCACATAGACGTGAGTGGTATAGTTGCCTGATTGGTACTGGTGATTTGCTGCAGAGACCTGCACTTCTGTATGCATTCCAGAAGGTGCTGTTGAATACCAGAAAAGATTTTCTTGGTGTGCTTGAGACCAGGCTGCGACACGGATGTTCTTAATCCGACGGCCCTGAGGCGCTTGATCCACCGTTACCGTATAGGTTCCAGCACCAGAATTGACATTCTTGATCCCTGTTTGTGTCTTCGTCTGAGCATTTCGGAATTCAACTTCTGTAGTCGTTGAACCGACACCCACACGAGAACCATCATTTTGAATATAGTAAAGGTGAATATGGTACTTACCAGTAGAGTTTTTATGATCGCTCGCTTTGACCGATACCTTGTAGTCTCCATTTGATTGACGAGTCGCTTCATACCAGCGAATATCGTCTTGGCCATCCTTATCAGACCAAGTTGGGACTTGAACCGTCCGCACACCTTTAGGACTGTAGACATCCTTGATGATGACGTCAAAGGTACCCGCATCCTTGTTGTTGTTTTGGATTAAGAAACTAGCAGTTGGACGTGACTGATTTTTGAAATCAATAAAGGCTTTCTTGACAAACTTGTTTTGTCCTTTGGCATCTACATAGAAGACTTGCGCTTCATACTGGCCATCAGCGTTTTCGTGGTCACTAGCTTTGGCTGTTACAGTATATGAGCCATCTGCTTGACGAGTTGGAGTGTACCAGATGATATCTTTCATTCCATTGGCATGAGACCAGAATGGAATCTTCACTTCTTTATAACCATCGAAACCTTGAAGGTTCTTAGCTGTAATAGTGAAAGTCCCGTCTGACTCTGATTTTGTAATGGTCAGATCGGCTGACGGTTTAGGAGCTGTGTAGTCAATAAAGGCTTTCTTGACAAACTTGTTTTGTCCTTTGGCATCTACATAGAAGACTTGCGCTTCATACTGGCCATCAGCGTTTTCGTGGTCACTAGCTTTGGCTGTTACGGTATAAGAACCGTCTGCCTGGCGAGTCGGAGTGTACCAGATGATATCTTTTATCCCATTGGCATGAGACCAGAACGGAATCTTCACTTCCTTGTAGCTGTCGAAGCCTTGGAGGTTCTTAGCTGTGATGGTGAAGGTACCGTCTGACTCTGATTTCGTAATGGTCAGATCAGCAGATGGTTTAGGAGCTGTATAGTCAATAAAGGCTTTCTTAACAAACTTGTTTTGGCCTTTAGCATCCACATAGAAAACTTGCGCTTCGTACTTACCATCAGCGTTTTCGTGGTCACTGGCTTTGGCTGTTACGGTATAAGAACCATCTGCTTGACGACTTGGAGTGTACCAGATGATGTCTTTCATCCCATTGGCATGAGACCAGAATGGAATCTTCACTTCTTCATAACCATCCAAACCTTGAAGATTCTTAGCCGTAATGGTGAAGGTGCCGTCTGACTCTGATTTTGCAATAGTCAAATCTGCGGAAACTGGAGATTCCTGTTGAGGAACACTCTCATTTCTTGCTGCTACCACTCGTGCGCGTGCGCCATATGGTGCGCGACTAGCTACCACAGCTGGTGCTGGTTGCTCTGATACAACCTTGTCGCTAGTGCCCTTGTCAGAAGACTGGTTATTACTAAGAGTCGGTGTGATAGGTGCTGCCTCTGTTGCAACGGTATTTTCTGTCTGAATACCTTTCTCAACTACTACTCCTTCGCTCACGGTATTCTGTGCTTCTGATGAAGTTGTTGCAACGACAGCTGATGTATTTTCTGGTGTTTGATCAGACGCATGTTGCTCATCGGCTTTGACTTGTTGTGTCGAGAAAGCCAACAAAACGGCTGTCCCAGCATAAAAAATAAGATCTTTCTTTTTCATGTATCTTCCTTACAATTTTTTATACGGATTCTACCCACATAGTAGTATTATAGCACAAACCGCCGGATCAAGAAACAATATCGTGAGAAGAATCCTATTTTTAAAGAAAACAGAAGGCCAGATTGGCCTTCTGATTAGCTTATGCAAAAATTGAGAAGAAAGGTGCTCCAAGCTTGTTATCCATCGGGTCCTTACTCTTAATAGAGTGAAGATAATTGATAGAGTACCAGCCGTTGTTGCCGCTATTATATGGATCGCGAACATAGGTTCTTCCATTGTCATAACCATGCAAGACCAATTCATGAGTATAAGGATCACTAGTAAATTGGCTATTACCTACTGCAGCAAGTACATGCTTGCCAGCCATGAGGGCTTCTGCAATGCCTCCAGCTCCATTAATCAATTGGCTCTTCAAGCCCCAGTTACGAGTGGCAGCTACAATCCCATCAGAATCTGTTCCTGCTTCACCTTTGTTGAATGAATCAGTATTGTTGTAGAGATAATCAGCTACTGTTGTTGGCAAAATAGTTCTACCTAGGATATCTGTAAAGGTCATAGCAAGAGAGGTTGGCACACAACCTGACTGATCGACATTGCTCACACCGTAATATTTCCCAGCCCAACGAGGATCCCGTTGAGAATAATAGGTTGTTTGTGGATTCACCTTTTGATTTCGTGGAGACAAGGCTGTCTGACCGAGGTTAAAACCTTCAACGCCACCATCTTTGTAGTCTACATAGACGTGAGTGGTATAGTTGCCCGCTTCATTACCGTGATTATTGGCAGAGACAGTGATCTCTGTGTGCATACCTGTCGGTGTTGCGGAATACCAGTAAAGATTTTCTTGATGAGCTTTAGACCAAGCTGCGACACGAATGTTCTTAATCTGACGTCCCTGAGGCGCTTGATCTACAGCTACTGTATAAGTCCCGTTCGTTGCATTGACATTCTTGATAGAAGCCTGCGTCTTAGTCATGGCATTTCTAACTTCTACGTCTGTTGTTGTGGTACCAATACCAATCCGAGAACCATCATTTTGAATGTAATAGAGGTGAACATGGTACTTACCAGTAGAGTTTTTGTGGTCACTAGCTTTGACCGATACCTTGTAATCTCCGTTCGCTTGGCGTGTTGCTTCATACCAGCGAATATCGTCTTGGCCGTCCTTATCAGACCAAGTAGGAACTTGCACAGTCTGTACCCCTTTAGGGCTGTAGACATCCTTGATGATGACATCAAAGGTACCTGTATCCTTGTTGTTGTTTTGGATCAAGAGAGTACCGGTTGGACGAGATTGATTTTTGTAATCAATAAAGGCTTTTTTGACAAACTTGTTTTGGCCTTGAGCGTCCACATAGAAGACTTGCGCTTCATACTGGCCATCAGCGTTTTCGTGATCACTGGCTTTGGCTGTTACAGTATATGAACCGTCTGCCTGGCGAGTTGGCGTGTACCAGATGATATCTTTCATCCCATTGGCATGAGACCAGAATGGAATCTTCACTTCCTTGTAGCCATCGAAGCCTTGAAGGTTCTTAGCTGTGATGGTGAAGGTCCCATCTTTTTCTGATTTTGTAATGGTCAGATCAGCAGATGGTTTAGAAGCTGTGTAATCGATAAAGGCTTTCTTGACAAACTTGTTTTGTCCGTTAGCATCCACATAGAAGACCTGCGCTTCATACTGGCCATCAGCGTTTTCGTGGTCACTGGCTTTGGCCGTTACAGTATATGAACCGTCTGCTTGACGAGTTGGAGTGTACCAGATGATGTCTTTCAT
>NZ_KV812846.1:58757-97728 GCF_001813525.1 Streptococcus sp. HMSC065C01
CCTTGAAGGTTCTTAGCTGTGATGGTGAAGGTGCCGTCTTTTTCTGATTTTGTAATGGTCAGATCAGCTGCGACAGCATTGGCCGGTTTTGTCGCCGTATAATCGATAAAGGCCTTTTTCACAAATTTGTTTTGACCTTGGGCATCTACATAGAAGACCTGCGCTTCGTATTTGCCATCAGCATTTTCGTGGTCACTGGCTTTAGCTGTTACAGTATAAGAACCGTCTGCCTGGCGAGTTGGAGTGTACCAGATGATGTCTTTCATCCCATTGGCATGAGACCAGAATGGAATCTTCACTTCCTTGTAGCCATCGAAGCCTTGAAGGTTCTTAGCTGTAATGGTGAAGGTACCGTCTTTTTCTGATTTTGCAATAGTCAAATCAGCTGATACTGGTGTCTGATTTTTCTTTCCAATGGCTACTGTCGTCGTTGTTCCACCCACACCCGTCATTTGTCCATTATTCTGAACATAGTAAAGGTGAACATTGTAAAGACCAGTTGAGTTTTTATGGTCCGCTGCTTTTACATTGACGGTATAGGTCCCATTTGCTTGACGATTGGCTGTATACCAAACAAGGTCATCTTGACCACCTGTTTCTGACCAGATCGGTACAGAAACGGTTCGAACTCCATTTGGTGCCTTAACATTTGAGATGACAACGTCAAAGCGGCCCGTCATGGTATCGTTATTGACAATGTCAATCTTCCCACTCAAGCTGCCTTCTGTTGGGTCCGCTGCAGGTTTTGAGTTCGCTGTGAAGCGACCGGTATAGTCCACACTGTGGTCAAAGAGGTGTTTCCCTGGAAGCAATTCCGCTTGAGAAGTGAACTGCCAGGCGCCAGCTTTCCCATTGTAACGCAAGCTTTTCGCATCGTTTACAGACAGTTTTGGAGAAGGATATTGGGCAACCCAGAAATTCTGAAGCCCAAATTGAGCGGTGTTGACAGGACCTTTCTTGCGAAGGTTGTTTTCATCCAACCAGCTGGCACTGGTGTAGAACATCAAGTTGGTGTAGCCATTTTTACGCATTTCGTCCGCCCAAGCTTGGGTGTTGCGGTTAATGTTTGGCTGCATCTTGGCATCCTCAAAGTCATTGACCATGAGGGTGTTCTTTGGAATATTCAAGCGTTGCGCTTCTGCAATGTAGAATCGCGCTTCTGCACGCGCTGCTTCCTCAGAAGTATAGCGTGAGAAGTGGTAGGTCGATACTTGCAGACCCGCAGCCTGTGCATTACGAATTTGGTTCTCCGCATTTGGGTTCTTGTACCAAGTGTCTTCTGTCAATTTGACAACGACACCGCCCACGCCTTTATTAGCTAGGGTACGGTAGTCGCCAATACTAATGTCTCCGTTGTGGCTACTCACATCAACGAATGATTTTGGTTGAACCGCCACATCTGTTGAACGACCAGCAGGAGCGTGAGCGCCTGTGTTAAAGAAGGTCGTGCTTCCTGTATTAGACGGAAGAGGAGTTTCTTCTTTCTCAGTCGTCGATGCTTCTGTAGCTTTCTCTACAGATGGGGTTCCACTTTCTGAAGCCGTGGTCTTGCTCGCAGGTGCTACAGACTGTTCAGTCACATTTGCTGGTGCTACATAGTTGCTTGCGACAGGTGCTACCGACTTTTCAGCAACGGCTACTTCTGGCGCTTTTTCAGCTTGGACTTGGTTGCCTTCAGTAGTAGTGGCCTCGTTTGAAACCAGCTCATCTGCACTGACTCCCTGAGCAGATACAGCCATCAAGACTGCCGCTCCGGCATAAAAAATAAGATCTTTCTTTTTCATATAAACTTCCCTTTATACAAATTTTATACGTTAATCATTTTACCACACGGTTTCAGCGATGAAAAGTTTTATAAGGCAAATTTTTAAAATTAGTGATATTTTTTTGAAAAACTAAAAAAAGAAGTCTGTCTGACTTCTTTTGATCTTATGATAAATGCTTTAAGGCTGTCTTTAAGTAGTTACCATCTCGGATTTCTTGGCCAACACGCTTGGCATTGTCTACCAAATCTTGGTAATCGGCATCTGAAAGATTGTCGATTGTCTCCTTCAAGTCATGAAGAGACTCTACTGCAATCCCACAACCCTTCTCAAGCACAAAGTGAGACAAGGCTGACTGTTTCCACACCACCAGCGGAAAGCCCGATGCTAGATAAAGCGACGCCTTGTGAGAGTTGTTGTAGCGAAGGTACTCCCCAAAAACACCACTACAAGTTTCTGCACTATCCCCATCCCAGACTAGTCCAAAACCACCCTCAAGGGCTGCAGGAAGCTCATCCGGTAGGAAGGAGCCAAAGTAAGTTTCATTCTCTAAAGCTCTACTCTCATCAAAACCAACACCATAGAGATTATAGGCAGGTTCTGCAGGAAGAGCATAGAGATAACCAGCTTTTTCCTGGGCCAAATTACCCGCCACAATCATCGGCTGGTCTTTTGTTTGGCCACTTTTTTCTTGGAAATCTGGAATTAAATAGTCAAAAATACCAAGGCTGATAATCTTATCTTCCGCAATTCCTTTATCCACCAAGACAGATTTCATAACTGGATTGTGGGCGATGATCCCATCAGCTGCCTTGAGAAAACTTGCTTCTTGAAGGTACATCCGAATTCTGTGTTTTAAAGGTAGTGAAGTCATATTGGCATGGCGAAGCACTTCTAGGTCATGAATCAAGAGATAGACTTTAATCCCTCTTTTTTGTGCTTTTTTAACCAAATGGGTTGAGAAAAAACTATGGTGGAGCATTGGAAACTGGATCAGCAACTCATCTCCTTGCTTTAGTTGATCCAAGGCTTGACCGAAAGCCTTCGCCTTATGGCGTTGAGCCACAAGGGTACTCATCTGATACCAATTGTCGACAGAAAGGACCAAGGGATGATAGCCTTCTTCTTTCACAATACTTTCTACGTCATTGCGTGCTTTATTTCCTGCGTTCTTTGCGTTGACATCATGCAGGAATTCTTCTTTTAAGTAGTATTTCATAGATTATGGTTTCTTTCAATCAAACTCATTTGCTACGACTTCTAGAGCGCGCTCAATAACCACGTGCATATCGTAGTATTTATAGTCTGCTAGCCGTCCACAGAAGATGACCTTGTTGTTTTTCTCAGCTTCTTCTTGGTACTTAGCAAACATGGCGTTGTTCTTTTCATCATTGATTGGGTAGTAGGGTTCATCCCCACGTTTCCAGTCAGCTGGGTACTCACGTGTGATAACTGTCTTGGGTTGTGTACCATACTCAAAGTGCTTATGCTCGATGATCCGAGTGTAAGGAATCTCACGCTCGGTATAGTTAACCACGGCATTCCCTTGATGGTTTTCCTCATCTAAGATTTCGTGTTCAAAACGAAGACTACGGTACTCCAACTCACCGTGTTTGTAGTCAAAGTACTGGTCAATCATTCCTGTAAAGACAACTTTATCAGCTGAGCTTTCTAGCTCTTCACGATTGGCAAAGAAATCAACCCCAAGTTCTACTTCTACATCACCCAGCATGTTTTCAATGATGACATTGTAACCACCGATTGGAATCCCTTGGTAACGGTCATTAAAGTAGTTGTTATCAAAGGTTAAACGAACTGGAAGACGTTTGATGATAAAGGGTGGAAGGTCTGTCGCAGAGCGTCCCCATTGTTTTTCAGTATAGCCCTTAATCAACTTTTCGTAGATATCTGGACCAATCAACTTGATAGCTTGTTCTTCCAAGTTCTTAGGTTCAACATCCTTCATGTCAGCTGTTTGCTCGGCAATCTTGTCCTTGACTTCTTGAGGAGTCTTGGTTCCCCACATAGCATAAAAAGTATTCATGTTAAAGGGAAGATTGTAAAGACTGCCCTTGTAGTTAGCAATTGGTGAGTTGATATAGTTGTTGAATTCAGCGAACTGGTTGACATAGTCCCAAACCTTTTTGTTGGACGTATGGAAAATGTGGGCACCGTACTTATGGACGTTGATGCCTTCAACCTCCTCGCAGTAGATATTGCCACCGATGTGATCTCGCTTGTCAATCACTTTTACTTTTTTACCACGTTTAGTAGCTTCATGTGCGAAAATGGCTCCAGACAAACCAGCACCAACAATCAGATAATCGTACATAGTAGACTCCATTATTTTTCTATTTTAAAATATATCTAAACTCTCAGCCATATCATAGACTCATAGCTATAGATTAGATCTTCAAATCCCCCCAATTTCCTCACTATAAGAGAGGGAATTGGCCGGCTTTTTCTTGACAATTTCTGTCGCAAAGAGTGTGAACATAAAGATGTTATAAGTCGGTACAAACCAAAATGCTTCAATCATACAGTTAATCGCAATGAGGGACAAAATTGCAACAAATAAATAACGTCCCTTCTTGAATTCATATTTTGAAACAATGACATAAATGCCGACTAATAAAGCAACCGGTACGATACCATAGGTAAATAACATCTGGACATAAGACGAATCGACATAATTATAATTGAGGACAGACTCTGTGCTTCCTCCGGATCCAATAAACTGAACCTCTCTTGTTCCAAACCAATTCAAAGGGTATAAATTAAAAGCATTTTTACCTAAGGCTAACCGACCTGTAATGAATTGATTAATTTGAACATAAAGTGGAGATGACCAGGAGAAATGATAGGTCAAGTAGATCATTCCGCTTGAAAAAAGGATGATCGAATAAGGCAACAAGTGATACAACTTCAACTTTTTCTCTTTTGTAAAATAAAAGAAGAGAAAGAGCAAGACAGCGACCAAAAGCGAGATCGCATTCATACGAGCGTCACAGAACTTGATAATAAAGAGAGCTAGAAGAACGCCACTCAGAGATCGTAAGCCAATATACCGATCTTTTAGCAAATAGGAGATTGCGACATAAAGGTAGAAACAATGGGCTGCGAAATCTGTTGGATAGATAAACCCAAATGAATTACGGATAACAGCACCCCGACTATATTGTAAGTTTGGAACAACCTTTAACAGTGACAATAGAAATACTGCAAGGACAATCGTACCTGCAACACCTACATAAGTTTTTAAAATGACTTTCCTATCCGCATTGACCAGCAAAATCATTAAGAGAGAATAAACTAAGAAATTTAACTTATCTGTCTTAAAATAAACCATAACAGCTACCATCAATAACATGGCAGACAAGATTAGATAATGATAGGGAATCGAGATTTTATTAAAAAAACGAAGCAATAAGAGAGCTACAACCACTAAGAGGGAGCTCGCACCAACATGCAAAAAGCCCTTATTTAACATCGTAGTGGATATTGTATTAAAGAAGATCACAATCGAGACGACAAAACCAACCAGTAGATCGTCAAATTTCATTTTTATCATTAAATTACCTGATAAAGAATTTTTAAAGAAAAGCTCATTCTGTCTAGATTGGAATGCCTGCTTAGGGAACACCCCTGCTATAGCATTCTTTTCTAAAGATTTTGTTTACTTAAAAATTCATATCCTTCCTTTCTACTCTCTACTGTTTATTTAAAAATTGTTGTTTTAATTCTTTCACATCTACCACTCTCAGAGATAGGATAGCGATCAGATAAATGATCCCACCAAGCACCGCATACACGAGTACATTCAGGGTAGGGGTGAAATGTAGGAATGGTTTTATAAGGAGCAAAAGGCCATACATCACAGCAGATGCAAACATAATTTTTGTCATAGACCCGATAATTGGAACTTCCTTGAGGTAATGACGAGTATAGTACAGTTGAATCAGCCATACCAAGGATTCTGTTAAGACGGATACAATGGCTGCACCGATAAAACCAAAATGAGGTAAGAAGAGCAGGTTCAACCCGACACTGACGATAGCAGGAATCGTAGTTGACAGCATAAATTCTTTGTTCTTATCATGCGGGATGAGAATTTGAATCCCCATGATATTGGTCCATCCGATGAAGAACATACGGAAGATCATGATAGCGATGGCATAGCGAGCATCTTGGAAATCCTTCCCTAAGAAGAATCGAACAAAGTCATCGTTGACGATCAGCATACCCGCAATGATTGGGAAAATGACCAAATTATAGATCAAAAAGGACATTTGGTGCATTTTATTAACAGCCTTGTGGTCTCCTGAAGCCAAGAGACTCGCCACGCGCGGAAGCATGACACTTCCTAAAGACGTCACAAGGGTCAGCAAAATATTGACCAATTTCAAGGCCTGGTCGTAAATCCCCACATCCTTTGTAGAGGCGAGAGCACCCAGCATAGTCCGATCCAAGGTGACATAGAGGGAAATAGCAATCTGCGGTAAAAAGAGCAGAATGACCGGTTTCAAATGCACCCGTGCATAGGCCATATCAAAATGGGCTTTCCCAATGAATTCCCGAGCGGGTAGCCACATACTGAGCTGACCTAAGAGCTCAAAGATGGTGAGTAAGAATACATAGAGATACAAATCATTGGCAGATTTGACAAACAAGAAGATGGAGATGACTCCAACCAGTTTGACCGTGATATTCCGAACCGTAATCTTACGAAAATCCTCTAACCCCTGAAAGAGCCAGGAGATGTCGAGTCCCTTTGAAACCAAACTGAGCCCTAAGATATAGGCCACAGGGTTTTGCATAGAAGGAAGCGCCAAGCACAGCAAGACATAGAGCAGGATGGACACAAAGGTCGCTCCCAACTGGAGGGTATAAATCCCCCAGAAATTCTTTTGGATGTCTTTGCGGTGTCCTGAGATCTCCTTGGTTCCGTAGTTAGCTACTCCCAAGGTCGCCAAAAGGATAAAATAGGTGACGATGGAGTTGAAATAGCCATAGGTCCCCAAGTCATTCGAGCTAAAGACCCGCGTCACATAAGGGGTGGTGATAATCGGCAAGATAATCACCAGCAACTGGTAGGAGAGATTATAGGCGTAATTTTTTAACACTTTCATGACTGTCTACAATCCCCACTTGAAGACCGTTTTAAACGGTGTAATCAAATCCGTCGCAAAAGCTCGATGAATATCTGGAATGGTTTGAACTTCTCCATCAACGTGGATAATGTTTTTCAAACGGCTTTGGACCCGACGATTAGCCAGCATCTCTACAGCCCGCTCGAAATCTTCACGACCTGAGCGAGAAGACCCTATAAAGGTCAATCCCTTTTCAAGAACATCTCTTGTATTAACTGCGACCCGGTTATCACTAACCCCCATCAACATCACGGTTCCTTGAGGCTTGATATGATCAATAATGTCATTGATGGCCGGTTCACTTCCTTGACCACCAGTACACTCAAAGGCGTGATCAAACCGTTGATCGTCTGTCAACTCGCTGGTTAAAATGGCCTGATAGATAAAATTAAACAATTGCAGTTTGTCACTATTACGCCCAACAACTGTAATCTTCAGCTCTGGATAAAGATAGTGCAAAGAAGTCGCAACCACATATGAAAGACTCCCATCTCCTAAAATCAAAACGGACTCTCTTCGTTGATGGGCAATGAGATCAAAGCGATGAATGGCATGCATGGCAACACTACTAAATTCCGCCAGGGCTGTCACAGGGCCCCGAACTTCCTCTGGATAAGCCACTACACGATCCAGCGGTAAGGCAACGACTTCCTGCATAAAGCCATTAAAGCCACTAGACAAGAAGTGCGTCCCCTCCAAATAATTTTCAAAGAAGACACCCTCTGTTTGATGAGGAGGCTGATTGGGAACCATGGCCACAATCTGTCCTGGTTGATAGGTCCCTGTAGGATCCGCTACCACGATTCCAGACGACTCATGGATTAGGGCCATGGGTAGTTTCTTTTTAAGCACCTTAGGATCCCGTTTCCCTTGATAGTAACGTTGGTCCGCATGACAAATAGCCATGTAATAGGGGCGAATCAACACCTTGTCTCCACGGCTCATGTCTTCTTCCTGGTATTTGATGGTGATATTTTTCGGCTGGGTCAGCTGAAAGATTTGGTTCAACATATTAATTGTCCTCAATCATACCGCGTGCAATTTTCAAATCTGTAATCGTCGTAATTTTAATATTGGAATATTCCCCTTTTGCAAGGGCAACTTTTTTGCCATTAATGACAAAGATCTTGCAGGCATCTGTCAAGACTTCTTTTTGTTGGTCACTCAAATCATGATACAAGGCAAGAAAGTCTTTCATTTTGAAGGTTTGAGGGGTTTGACCCTGATAGAGATATTGGCGCTCAGGGATATCCGTGATAAAGGTATTGTCCAAGCTTTGAACAATGGTATCGGTCGCTTCGACCACTGTATCTACAACATCATGGCTCTTGGCTAGTTCAATGTTTTCTTGGATAGTTTTTAGGCTAACAAAAGGACGAACCGAATCATGGGTGACGATAATATCCTCTTCTGTCAAAGGCTGCAGCTCATCGATAGCCAGGATGATGTTTTCGATGGTAGAGTTGCGGTCACTTCCTCCCTCTACAACCAAGATCCGGTCCTTATAAGAAGACAAGTACTTGTCTACCAGATCTTCCGTATAGGTCACCCAGTCCGGATGAATCCCCAATACAATCTTTTGAATCTCATGGATCAATAAGAACTTCTCAACCGTGTGGATTAAAGTAGGACGTCCACCCAAATCCAAAAATTGTTTGGGCATATCTGTAATCCCCATCCGTGAGCCTGTCCCACCTGCTAAAATCCCTGCATAAATCATCCTAAACCTCCTGATGTTGTCTCTTTTTCCTTCTCTAGAACATGGCTATTTAGCAATCTAGCCTAGTTTTGCTCTCACCTTTTGATACAAATGAGGAGAAAGGAGCAAAAGAAGGTATTTGAGTTTATTTTTTCTTGTAATATGTGAATTGATTAGAATATCTTTCCAATAGCGACGATACTCTTTGCGAATTTTGTTAACCTGATCATACATATGAGAACCCAGCATAGCATGGACCACATGCAAGCCATTAAAGACATAGCGGGTATTGACCGCTTTTTTCATTTCCGGATCATCAGGATAGTCTCGCTCGACATAGGCTCTATTCCATTCCATGGCCTTGTAGAAATCCAAGAGCCGATCGCTATAAGAAGAATTGACGATACTCCCTGGTCTTCGATAGTATTTATAAAGATTTAGATCGCTAACTGCAATTTCCTCACAACAAGCAATATGTTCATAAGCAACAGCCAAATCTTCGTAGATCATTCCTTCTGGATAGGGGTATTGGAGTAAGATCTCTTTCTTGTAGAGTTTACCTCCTGAATGGGTCCCAACGTGGTGACCATAGAACATTTCTTTGAGGGCTGTATGACGATCTAATTTCCTTGAACTTTTTTCATTTAGATCTCCTGAAAAATCTTTGTCCTCATGATTTCTGACTTCAATAACCGGTGTCGATACAAGGTCAACTTTATACTGTTCTTTTAAGCCAACCAAATATTCGACTGTTCTAATGTCATAATAATCATCTGAATCAAGGAAGATAATCCAGTCAGTTGTCGTAGCTTTCACTCCTGTATTTCGAGCATTAGACAATCCTCCATTTTGAAGATGGAGCACTCGAATACGGTCATCTTCCTGAGCATACTGGTCGCAAATTTCTCCTGATCGATCCGTCGATCCATCATCGACTAAGATGATTTCAATATTTGAATAGGTCTGTTGTCTAAGACTACCGACACTATACTGTAAATACTCCTCGACATTATAGACCGGTATGACAATCGAAACCTTTTCCATTATGCTAATCCCTTCATGATAATTTCTACAATCTGTTGACAAGCCGTTCCATCCCCATAAGGATTACTTGCCTGGCTCATCTTCTCGTATTCATCTTGGTCTTCCAGAAGGAGCTTGAAGTTGCGATAGATGTTTTCTTCTTCTGTTCCGACCAATTTCAGAGTCCCCGCAGCCACACCTTCTGGACGTTCAGTTGTATCTCGCATGACAAGGACAGGCTTTCCTAAAGAAGGTGCTTCTTCTTGGACGCCACCTGAGTCTGTCAAAATCATATAGCTTTGGTTCAAGAAATTATGAAAATCAATCACTTCCAAGGGCTCAATGATTTTCATTCGCTCATTCTCTCCAAAAATCTTGCTAGCCAATTCTCTGACTTTTGGATTTTTGTGAATAGGATAGACCACCTTGACATCTTCAAACTCTTCTAAAATCCGGTTGACCGCACGGAACATGTGCTCCATGGGTTCTCCAAGATTTTCGCGACGGTGGGCCGTCAACATGATGAGCTTGCTTCCTTTTGCCCACTCCAATATAGGGTGGTCGTAGTCTTCTTGGACTGTAGTTTTTAAGGCATCAATAACGGTATTTCCTGTAACGAAAATATTGGTCCGTCCTTCTTTTTGAAGATTCTCTTTTGAAACCTGGGTTGGAGCAAAATTGTAATCTGCCACTATGGAAGTAGCTTGACGGTTAAACTCTTCAGGATATGGGCTTTGAAGATTGTAAGTCCGAAGGCCTGCTTCCACATGCCCCACTTTGATGCCCATATAAAAGGCCGCCAAAGCTGTTGCAAAGGTGGTTGTGGTATCCCCATGGACGAGGACAATATCAGGTTTTTCCTCTTCTAATACCGGTTGGATTTTTTCCAAGATAGAGGTCGTGATGGTAAATAATGTTTGATTGGCCTTCATAATGCCTAGATTATAGTCTGGAACAACACGAAAAACGTCTAACACTTGGTCCAGCATTTCCTTGTGCTGCCCTGTTACACAGACTACGGTTTCAATGGTATCGTGTTGTTTGAGTTCATTGACCAAAGGACACATTTTAATGGCTTCTGGACGCGTCCCAAACACTAACATTACTTTTTTCATTTCGAACCCTTCCTCATCGATTGGTAAAAGTTACGATAGTTGTCTAAAAAGATCGGATAGCTAAACTTGTTATCATAATCTCTCTTTGCTTGAGCAGCTAAAGAGGCTCTTTTCTCAGGATCCCCTGCTAATTGTTTAATTGCTTGAGCTAAGGCTTGCGGATCCTCAGCTGGGACGAGGAGCCCATTCTCAGAATTCACTACTTCGTTCACACCTGGAATATCTGTTGCAATCATCGTTTTGCCGTTCATAAAAGCCTCGATTGCGACCAATCCAAATCCTTCAAAGACAGACGGAAGGACACAAAAGTCAAAGCTATTGATACACTCTACCACGTCGCTTCGGTAGCCCAAAAAATGAATTCTTTCTTCCAGACCGAGCTCTTTTGTTTGATTTATCAAATCATTTTTCAATTCTCCGTCACCGACAAGAAACAAGGATACACTTGGATTTGTCACAAGTGACATGGCTTGGATCAGGTAGGGTAAGCCTTTTTGTTCGGATAAGCGAGCGATACAGCCTATTTTGATACCGTCACATTTAGTAATTTCATTTACTGTATGCTCACTTTGTTTCATTTTCACTCCATTATAAATCACAACAGAGTTTTTTGACCTTACATCATTAAGGATATTTTCCTGGACAGCTTGACTGACAGCAACCGTTCGAGCCTTTCCTAGGGCGAATTTATAAAGTGGTAATTTATCCTTGAAAACATTATGGGCTGTGTAGACATGGATCAATTTTGGATGGCGCATCTGCAGCAAACGAATATAGAAAGCAGCCATCCGGTGATGGGTGTGAACAAGAGTGATCTCATTTTCTTTGATGATCTTGGAAAGACTAGCAAGAATCTTAAGCACAGTAGCTGGCTGTTTGCTATCGACGTCTAGAATCCGATGGTGTTGAATCCCATTCTCTGCTAGTTTTTCTTCCCACAATCCACCAGTAGACGCAACATGAACCTGGTCAAATTCATCCTTGAGGTCTGTCGCCAACTGATAGACAATGCGCTCTGCTCCACCGATACCCATGGTCCGCGAAATGTGCAGAATATTATTTTTTTGCTTTCCGTTTTTCATGTACTACTCTCTTAATAAAAGTGGCATTTCCTACAAAATAGCGCTTAAAGAGGCGTTTTGGTTCATTGGCCACACGGAACAACCATTCCAGATTGGCCTTTTGCATCCACATAGGTGCCCGCTTGATATGTCCTGAAAGGACATCAAAGCTTCCTCCCACTCCCATAAAGACAGAATTGACTCCATTGTCCATAAACTTCTGGATCAAGTACTCTTTTTTAGGAGAGGTAATGCCGACAAAGACAAAATCTGGATCCTTCTCACGAATATCCTCTTGAATAGCCTCCTCCTCTTCAGCAGAGAAATAGCCATTGCGATGGCCCACTACTCGGAGATTTGGATAATCCTTTTTAAAGATGGCCAACATATCGGTCAAGACTTCCTCTTTTGCTCCGAAGAAGTAGACAGAGTAGCCTTTTTCATTGGCTAAATGGAGCAATTCCTGCATCAAATCAATGCCTGCCACGCGCTCTGGTACAGAATAGCCCAAATAGCGCGCCGCGAGAACAACAGAAGCACCGTCTGCATTAATGATTTCAGATTCATTAACTATCTTCTTGATGGCTTCGTCTGTCGCACACTGATTGAGCTTATCTGCGTTGACCCCCATCAAATGGAGTGGTTTTTTATCTCGTACAAATTTTTCTGTAGCAGCAACGGTTTCTGCCATTGTTAAAGGGTCAATTCTGACCCCCATCATTGTAAAACTTTTCAAGCTTATTCTCCCCAAGTGGATTCAAAGTGACCTTTTTGCTCTGATTCTTCAGGCAACTTCATATAATCGCCATAGATCTTTGTCAAATAAGCATCCGGATCAGCATGACCACTGATTTTAATAGTTTCAAAATCAAGGAGTTGTGGCTCCCCAAATACCTCTTTGTAGGCCAATTCTCTCTCGCGATAGGATCCTAAGACATTTCCCACGAGATCACTTGTCTCAAAGTCATATTTTTTAATCGTATTTTGTAACTTTTGATTGATTTTTTCAGTATTTAGTAATTTGTCTAGGTGAAGGATCTTAGAAACCTTCACAATTGAATTTTCAAAGAAACCTCGGTCGCGATTGTGCAATCGATTGATGACAGATATTTTGGAAAGGGCACGGTAATACTTAATTTTATTGGTGTGCAAGAAATAGTGGAAGCCATCTGATGGGTAACCATCTAAAGGAAACACATCGATAAAAGGACTACACACAACCCCACCAAATTCAATTTGAAGTGAGGTATCCATGATAGATGTATTGCCTAAATTATCATCATGGATTCTCAAGATGACATTGCTTGGTAATTCGTTTTGGCAAATTTCCAGAAATTTTTCATAGTCTTTTCTAGGCATGCCCAAATCCATATCATCATCCCAAGGAATAAAGCCCTTGTGACGAATAGCTCCCAATAAAGTGCCCCCTAAAGCATAGTATCGAAGATTGTGTTTTGTGCAAATCTCAATATACTTTTCTAATAAGGATAGTTCTCCTAATTGAATCTGTCTAACTTTACTCACAGCCTACTTCGCTCCTTCTTTTCTAAGTACAACCTTCACGGTCTTGAGCAGGATCTGAATATCTCTCCAGATCGTCCAACCATCCATATACGCAACGTCGAGTTTGACCACTTCGTCAAAATCTGTAATCTCACTGCGTCCGCTCACTTGCCAAAGGCCTGTAATCCCTGGCTTGAAACTGAGTCGGCGTTTTTGGGCTGGCGTATAGTCTTGGTATTCGTCTACCGTTGGAGGACGAGTTCCGACTAGACTCATATCACCGATCAACACATTGTAAAATTGTGGCAATTCATCCAGACTGGTCTTACGGATAAAGCGTCCGATTGGGGTTACCCGTGGATCGTTTTCCATCTTAAACATGCCACCAGTCATGGTATTTTGTGCCATGAGATCTTTTTTAATCTCTTCGGCATCCACGCGCATGGAGCGGAATTTATAGAAGTTGAAATACCGTCCGTTCTTTCCGACCCGCTTCTGTACAAAGAAGGCAGGGCCGCCATCTTTACGGATTAGAGGGACCAAAACGATACTCACTAGTCCACAAATCAAGAGACCAAAGAGGGCTCCCGCAATATCCAAGAGACGTTTAGCAAAGACGTGACTCGGCTTGTAAAAATTGGTTGAGAAAGTGACGACACTTAGTCCCCCGACTTCTCGAACCCGTTTATTACCCAAGGAAGCGAAGTTAAAGGCATTGAGATTAACCGATACATCGATCCCCATACTCTCAAACTCCGAGACGAAGTCACTAATATTGTAGTCCTCACTTGGCAGATTAATAAACACTTCATCCACCACTTCCTTGGTCACAAAGTTCATCATTTGATCTGGATGCACCACCCGTACACCCGAATGAGCAAAATCCGTATCGTCCATGACGGTGACACCGATCAGTTCCCCATGATAAAGGCTAGGCGAATGCAGAATATCAAATACCTTTTCCATCCGACTGGTCGCTGTGATCAAGAAAATCTTTCGCGAACTTTTCCGTCGTGGTGAAACAGACTTCCGGTATCTCTTGAGCAAGAGATCCATGATATAGACGGAAAACGTATTGAAAAGAAAGAAGTAGATCATCCCCCGACGAGAGATGGAAAAGACCCCATCGAGCATAAAAGAGGTAAAGGTGATCCCAACAGCGAAAAATACGTTGTATTTCAAGACCTGAAAGAGCTCATCTAGATAGCCTCTGCTATAAAAACGATAGGCAATATTGCTAATGTAAAAGGCTACAAAATGCAAGAGATAGAGAATGGCGATCGTCTGTGACGTGTATTCTGCATCCTTAAAAAGACTCACAATGTAAGCTGAAAATAGGACAGCTAAACTTTGAAAGAGAACAATATTTAGTTTTTCCAGTTCAATTCTTTCTTCTCCCATTTTCCCTCAATCCTATTCTTTACTTTTTCCCGTACTCTCCGTAAGATCCATACCCACCGTATGAACCATACTCAGCAGCTTTAATGTTAAATTTATTGAGCACTACTCCTAAGAAAGGTGTGCCTGTTTGTTCTAATTGGTCCTTGGCCTTTTGGACAGCCTTGCGTCCATTGGCACCAGATTCTGTGATCAAGACAGTTCCATCACAGCGTTGGGCGATAATGGCCGCATCGATCACGACCCCGATTGGAGGCGTATCGACAATGATGTAGTCAAAATGCTCACGCAAGGCATCCATCATCACAGTGAAGTTCTTGCTTTGCAAGAGACCTGTTGGGTTTGGCGCGACCTGTCCAGACTCGATGATATCCAAGTTTGGAAAATCAGTCGCATACAAGATTTGGTCCAATTGGCTACGACCAGATAAGAAGTCAGTCAAGCCTTGGATCTTATCCCGACTACGGAAAATCCCTGTCATGACAGAGTTCCGGATATCACAGTCGACCAAGAGGGTCTTGTAACCCGCACGCGCAAAGGCAACAGCCAAGTTGGTTGAAGTGGTTGATTTCCCTTCATTTTCTTGAACAGATGAGATAGCGATGACTTTTAAGTCCACCCCACTCAATTGGATATTCGTCGCAAGGGCATTGAAGTACTCTTCTGCCTTCCGAATTTCTTGTAATTTGTTTTTTGAAATTTCTAACGTATTCATGCGATCCCCAGTCTACAGTTTCTTAATATCTGGCACAATACCAAGCAAGGTTAAGCCCATCAACTCTTCGATATCTTCTGGTCTCTTGACACGATCGTCCAAGACTTCTACTACGACCATGAGCACCACCATCAAGCCCGCTCCAGCAATAAAACCAAGAAGGACATTGCGTCGGATATTTGGTGAAGAAGGTGTTTGAGGCACTTCTGCTTCATCCAAGGTCGTAACATCTGACACCTTGGTTACAGAGATGATCTTTTCAGCTGCTACATTCCGAAGGCCATTGGCAATACGAGCTGCCTCTTTTGGATTTCCGTCCTTAGCCGTGATCGAAAGGATACGAGTATCTGTAGGAACGGATACACTGATCTTTTTCGACAACTCAGCAGGTGTCATATCGAGTTTCAATTCTTCGATGGCTTGACTCAAGACATTTTGAGAAAGAATGATTTCACGGTAGTCCTTAACCAAGTAAGAACCCGCCTGCAAATCAGAGTTTGTCAAGGCATTGTTGTCTTGGTTTTGACGACTGACCACGTAGATCCGGCTAGTACTTTGGTATTCTTTCTTGGCTAAAAAGGCACTGTAGCCAAAAGCTGCGATGGCAAAGACAAGAGCGACCAAAACGATCGAAAACTTGCGTTTCCATAGGGTCTTCAGCATAGCGAAAACATCAATTTCCACTGCTTGATTTTCTTGATTGTTCATTTCCTAATTACTCCTTCATGTGGATCTCTCCACCTGTTTTCTGGTTAGATTAATTCATCCGCTAACAAGAGTTCTTGATTGCTGACAAAGAGAGCTTGTGCTCGTTGTTCTCCGTATTCTTCCTTGATCAAGCGATAGGCTTCTGCCATATAAGGCGGTCGTTTATCCACATTGTGCATATCACTGGCAACAAAGTGCACTAAGTCTTTTTCTAAGAAGTACCGAGCTCGTTTTTTGAGTTGTTTTTGTTCATCCCAAAAGAGGCGAGGCTTGAGAACACTGGAACTATTGATCTGCATGTAGCAGCCCATGTCAATCATCTCTTGCACGCACTCCTCATTTTTCTCCAAGCACTTGTAGCGCTCGATATGGGCCACCACCGGTGTCACACCTAGATGGAGCAAACGGTCCAAGGCCGTATGAATCTCCTTGTAAGGTGTTCCCATGCTGAATTCAATCAGCGCAAAGCGCGTATCTGCCAAACGTGGAATGATCTTTTCTTCCAGTTTTTTCAAGACATCATTGGTAAAGTAGATCTCTGCCCCGTAATGAATCGTTAAATCTGGCGCGACCTCTGCCGCAATTTTTTTCACTTCTTGAAAATTTTCAGAAATCTTTTCTTCGGGAGTTTCAAACATCCCTTTGCGACGGTGAGAAGTGGAGATAATGGTCCGTACCCCTTGGCGATAGCTTTCTTCCAATAAGGCACGTGTATCTTCTCTTGTCTTTGGTCCATCATCCACATCAAAGACGATGTGCGAGTGGATATCAATCATTTTTCTTTTCCTTCCATTACTTTTTGAATGGTTTCTTTTGCCTTGGTCAAGCTGGCTTGATCCAACTCCATGACATAGAGGTTGTAACCAGGCATAGCATAAGACGGCAAGTCATTTCGTCCTTGACCGGTGATCGCTTGAGAAGTCACCTCATAAGAACCACCCGTTTCTAACTGGGTATTGATCAAGTTCATCATAGTCGGCAACTGCATATTGGTTTGGACAGAATCTTGGAGGTTTCCGATAATCTCATTGTAGTTGCTTAAGACCTTGGTAGAGGTCAACTTTCTGATAATGGCCGCAATGACTTTTTCTTGGTTTTTCCCACGGTCATTGTCGCCACCTTGAAGAGAGTAGCGTTCTCGGACAAAACCGAGGGCTTGCTCTGAATTCAAATGAACCTTTCCAACTGGGAAATGGAACTTGCCATGAAGGCTCGTGAATTCTTGGTCATTTTCCACATCGATTCCCCCTAGAAGGTCAATCAACTTGAGGAAGGAGGTGAAATTGAGACGAACATAATAGTTGAGCTTGATATCATAGAGATTCTCAAGAGTATGGATCGAAGCATCTACTCCGTAGATCCCCGCATGGGTCAACTTATCGTTCTGGTTGTTGCCACCATCTGCAATCGGTACATAGGCATCCCGTGGTGTCGTTGTCAATAGGACTTGTTTGGTCTTCCGATTGACCGTCATGATGATATTGACATCTGAACGTGAAACCGAGGTTACTGGGCCATAGGTATCGATCCCGCTGACATAGATGTTAAAGACATCCGCATTGGCAGACACCTTGCTCGTCGCTGCTACTTCTTTTCGAATCTTGTAGGAATAGATTTTCTTCAACTTCTTCGCATAGTCGGCATCTTCAGCAGCGATAGTATCTTCAAAGGTACTGTTGAGCACCATGGCAGAAGCATTCCCTTCTTGCAGGCTCTTATAGGCATCTAGATAAGTCTGTGCATCGACTACAGAAATTTCCTGACCCTTGGTCTTTTTGATATTGTCCAAGAGGACCGTGAGATTGGCTTCATTATTGTTGCCCTTTGGTGCCACCACTTCCTTGATTTCTTTGATGTCTTTGATGTCACTGTCTTTCTTGACATAGACAGCCATCTCAAACTCTGTATAGTTAGAGTGGCCATTGACATTACTCGTCAGATTTAGCAGCTGTTGACTAGCAAACAAAACTCCTGAACTAGCCAATAAGCCGACAAGAAGCAGGACCAAAGTTGTCTTTTTGGCCTGATTTTTGATCACAAACCAAGCTGACAAGAGCAAGAGAACAGCTAGTAGTACCATCACGAGAACATTAACATAGCGAAAAGCCAAGATGTTATTGGCCAACATGGTATAGGTCGCCCAACTCGCGGTCATAAGCAAAAAAATAAGCAATACGGAATTAACGATTCGCAATTGCCCCCACTTATGCTCTGAACGACGACTCCGTCTCTTTTGTGACATAAATACCTCCAATTAGTCCTAATTATATTTATTGTAACATATTTTTAGCAAAAAATGCATTAATTATCACTTTTTTGTCCATTATGGACACTTGGAAAGTAAGCGCTTTCTGAAACAAGCAAAATCCCTTGTATACTTATGCAGAGAATCCAAAAAACCGGGTGAAACACCCGGTTTTTGAAGATCCTACAAAAGATCATCCCGCTTGACTTGCTCAAAACTTTCCTTGCCATCATTGAGCTTGTCCCAGATGACAACCTTTCCTTCTTTCAATGATTTTTGAACATCAATAATCCGCTGGTTGGAAGACCCACGGAACTGCAACATGAGGTTGCGTTTGCTTTTATCATAGCGTCCATCGACCAGGATATCAATCAGCGACAAGAGCTCCAGTTTATCAGGCGTTTCTAACATCATTTCTTCCCAAGTGTAGCCTGTCCATGACCAGATGTCTTTTTCCGGCAATTCTTTCCGAATACGTTTTACAAGGGGTAAAAGAATACCTGTATTAAGAAATGGCTCTCCTCCTAGCAAGGTTAAGCCTTGAACATAGGGTTGGGCCAGATCGGCCATGATCTGCTCTTCTAACTCCTTGGTATAGGGAATACCAGCATTGAAAGACCAGGTCGCTACATTGTAACAACCCTCACAGTGAAACATACAGCCAGCCACATAAAGGGAGTTGCGCACTCCTTCGCCATCGACAAAGTTAAAAGCCTTGTAATCGATGATTCGCCCTTTACTCAGCTCCTCACTCTTCCACTCTCCTGGTTTTGGTGTATTCCATGTCATCCTTCTAGTCCACCTCTATCCAATACCGCTCCGTTCCATTACGAACATCTTCAAATTGACCGCCATTAGCTAAAATAACAGCTCGGCTGGCAGGATTTTCCGTGCTACAAGTCACCAGAGCACGATGAATGTTCTTTTCTTTAGCCACTTGCAGACCTTGATGAAGAGCTTCTTTTGCATAGCCCTTGCCCCTTTCAGAGGGACGGATGGAGTAGCCAATGTGGCCACCCTCCTCCAGGAGATATGCACTCAGGCGCAAGCGGAGATTGAGAAAGCCAACCGCTTGACCGTCTCTTGCAAAAGCGACTAACTGAACAGCAGGAACCCAACCTTCCGGAATTCCTAGCCCCATTTCCATGTCACGATTACTTTCCAACCAGGCTTCGTAAACAAAAGCTTCAGCATCCCAAAAGCCGCCGTCATGAGCCGATTGGGTCTCTTCGAACTCTGCCACCATGCTTAGAATGGTTTCTTTATCTGCTAAAGTTGGTCTACGTAGTTCCATCTTTACCTCCCCCCATACGAGAAAAGCGAGAGCGGACTCTCACTTCACAACATAAACAATCATTTTTAATAAAATGAGTTAATAAATACTGAATCAATAAGGTGACGCTTATTTATTAAACTTTTTTTAGAATCCCGTGGGAAAAATGCCTGAAACTAACAAGTTTCAGGCATCCGGAATTATTGAGACCCTAGGCTCAATAATTAGTCATGGAACTTCTTCGAAGTTCGCTGACGTCCGTACCCACCCAAGGAAAGTCTCAAAAGAGAATTTCATCTTCAATATGAAGCGAGAACTCTCACTTTTATTTTTTCTTAGCCTTTTTTAGAAATTGTTCTCTCAGGCTGGCTACTCGGTCTTTTTTATTGATTCCACCCTTTGAATGCTTCTCGTGGAATCGTTGAACCTGAGCCTTGCCTTTATCATCTAATTGGTATTTTCCCATAATGTCCTTTTCTAATCTGTCACTTGGTGTCCAGCTGATTTGATAGTGGATCCATTCATGTGTTTGACCCGTGCAGCGATTTCCTTATGACGGCCATTGACCATGGGACGAGCTTGCGGGTTTCCTAGATAACCACAGGTCCGTTTGACCACATCAACCGTTTTCGGATCGCTATTACCACAGTTTGGACAAGCAAATCCGCGCTCAGTCGGCGTGAAATCTCCTTCAAAATCACACTTGTAACAACGGTCAATCGGCGTATTGGTTCCGAGATAACCGACCCGGTCATAGGCATAATCCCAAACCGCTTCAAGGGCTTTTGGATTTTGTTGGAGCACAGGGTATTCACAATAGTGGATAAAGCCACCAGACGCACCTGCTTCAGGATAAACTTTCTCAAAATCCAACTTCTCAAATGGCGTTGGGTTCTTACGAACATCGTAGTGGAAACTATTGGTGTAGTATTCCTTGTCTGTGATATCCGGAACCTTACCAAATTTCTCCGTATCTAGGCGACAGAAGCGGTCTGTCAAGCTTTCTGACGGAGTCGAATAGATAGAGAAGTGGTAATCATACTGGTCAGACCATTCTTCCACACGCGCTTTCATATCCTTGATGATATCGATCGTGAATTGTTTGGCTTCTGAATTGTGTTCCCAATTTGGACCATAAAAGACGGTTGCGACTTCATAGAGTCCGATATAGCCCAGAGAAACAGTTGCTCTGCGATGACGGAAGAGCTGATCTACCTGGTCATACTTGCCCAAGCGTTTTCCGAAAGCCCCATATTGGTAGAGAATCGGCGCATTAGCTGGTGTCGCTTCTTTGGTGCGTTCCACCCGGTAAACCAAGGCATCTTCAGCGATGTTCATCCGTTCATTAAAGATTTGCCAGAACTTCTCCTTGTCTCCGCCTGATTCCAAGGCAATCCGAGGTAAATTGACTGTCACAACCCCTAGGTTCATCCGGCCAGAATTAACTTCCACACCATTCTCGTCCTTCCAACCTTGAAGGAAAGAGCGACATCCCATCGGCACCTTGAAGGAGCCTGTCAACTCGACAATCTTGTCATAAGACAAAACGTCTGGATACATACGCTTCGTTGCACATTCCAAGGCCAATTGCTTGATATCATAGTTAGGAGTTCCAAGTTCTAGGTTGAGCCCCCGCTTAAGGGTAAAGATCAGTTTTGGAAAGATAGCGGTCCGATGTTCCGATCCAAGTCCCTTGATTCTGATTTCCAAAATCGCCTTTTGGATTTCCCGCTCGAAGCGATTGGTCCCAAGACCAAAACCAAGCGAAGTAAAGGGAGTTTGTCCGTTTGAGGTAAAGAGGGTATTGATCTCATATTCCAGCGATTGCATGGCATCATAGATATCTTTTTGAGTCTTGCTCCAAGCATAGTCCTCCTGCTTTTCAGGAAGCACCCACTCTTTGGCATCTGCCAAGTGTTTTTGGTAGTTCTTTTCTGCATAAGGGGCCAGGACCTCATCGATCCGGTCAGCTGAGCACCCCCCGTACTGACTAGAAGCTACATTGGCAATAATCTGCGAGATTTGAGCCGTTGCAGTTTGGATAGACTTAGGACTTTCTACTTCTGCATTCCCAATCTTAAAGCCATTTCTGAGCATGCCTTCAAAATCGATCAAACAGCAGTTGGTCATCGGTGTATAAGGGCTATAGTCCAAATCATGGTAGTGGATATCCCCTTTTTGGTGGGCATTGGCTACGTGTTTAGGCAACATTTTAAGACCAATAGACTTACCAACGATCCCCGCCGTCAAATCCCGTTGCGTATTAAAGACATCGCTGTCCTTATTGGCATTTTCATTGACAACCGCTTGGTCCTTGTTGAGGAGTTTTCCAATCGTAAAGTTGATATCCGTCGCTTTTGAGCGCTCAAAATCCCGCTGAGTCCGATAAGTAATGTAGCTCTCAGCAATCGCATATTCGTTGGCTTGAAGCAATTCATGTTCAACAACGTTTTGGATCTCATAGATCTTCACGCCATTTGGAAAACGTTCCAAGATCTCTGCGATCACACGATCGACAATGGCTTCTAGTTTGGCTTCCATCACTGGAGTGAGAGAAGTCACTTCTTCTGTCGCCTTCAACAAGGCTTTATAAATTTTTTCAACATCGAATTGAACACGACGGCCATCTCGTTTTTCAACAAAAATATCCGGGGCCATTCTCAGTTTTTCTTCTCTCAAGGTGATCATACCAAACATGCCTCTCTTCATTTATTTACATACAAGTTGTATTATACCACTCCAAAAATAAAAATCAATATCTTGTGGTGAAAATTCTAAAAAACTTTCTAAAACACAAGATATTGATTTTCTTAAGAGCGTTGATAGAGTTTGAAATGACGGTATTTCTTCTCAACCAGACGATAATTTTCTTTGAGCAAGTCCTTCATATTGGAGGTCAACTCCACCTGATTGTTGACCACAATATACTTCGGTTCAGACCGATCGATTTGTTGGATCACATTGGTCCGATTTTCATTAATTCCCAGATAAGACATTGGGGTCAATAAGGCAGAAGCTGCCAAACGATCACTTTCTTGATAGAGAGTAGCTGTCGCATCCCAAGCATAAATGGTATCTTTCGACTTGGTGTGATTTTTAATGTAGCTGGCAATAGCGCTCCGTTCACTGGATTGACCAGACTGAAGCACAACATCTTGAACCACCGGATTCGCCAACAGATAGACAAGGGCTACTAGCGGTAAGAAAACTTGGCTTGTAAAGTAAGCGGCCCAAACTTCCTTGTTTTTCTTCTTCCGACCACGACGTTCGATCCCATCGTTTTCTTCCCCATCTCGTGAGAACCAGATCGCAAACAAAGGAAGAACAAATGGCAACATTGGCAACAATTGGTAAGCGCCTTGCTCCGGAAGACCAATAGACACGATGAGGACTACCAGGCTACCTGCCCATCCCATAAAGCGGAAGATCCGGCGAGCACTGCTATTTTGCTTCGTAAAGGACATCAAAAAGGCAGAGACCAGACCAAAGGCCAGCGCCAACAGTCCATAATAAATGGCATTACTGAAGGTCTGTCCATTGCTAAAATTCAAGGCATTAAAGACATAGGTTACTTGGTTAATGGCATAGCCAAAAGTCTGATTCAAAACGGTGATATAGCCAATTGGATAAAAGACGAGTGAAAAACCAAGGAGAGCTGCTAGCAGTTGATAAAAGCCACGCGCCCATCTCTTCTGCTTGATGTTAAAGGCTGTTAATCCAAGGAAGGCCAACAAATAAAACAAGGCACTGGTCATCGGATCAATCAGGAAAGCCACAGCTGCAATCGCACCATAAAGGATAAAGCCTTCATCCTTACGATGCCCAATCAAATAAGCCAAAATGAAATTCATGCTGGCAAATAGGATTGGAAGGCTAAAGAGAGTCACATAAGTCCCTCCAAAACCAAGGCCTAACACCAAGAAATAAAAGAGTAACTGGACATTCTTCGCTGTATCTTTATCAGACACCAGCAAGCGCACAACCCGATAGAGGTAAGTCCCCGCAAAGAAGAGGGCAATCGCTTGAAGGATCATCAAGATCCAATGTCCACCAGCTAAACTTCCCAACCAGTTGATTGCATAATAGAGCAGACCATTGGTTCCGTAAAAATCACCAAACGGTACTTGACCCTTGGTCATTGCCCAGCCAGCATACAAGTTTTGAGATTGTTGATTGGTTGCAAAACGGGTTAAAAATGGCACCCCGACATGCAGTAAACTAATCAAGAGACTCAACACAAAAGGAATCGCTAGGGGCACTGGACGCTTGGATTGACGACGGATCGGCTCAACTGCCACATCTGCTTCTAGCTCTTCCGTATTCTCTTCTACCTTAGATGCTTCCGCTTTTGCCGCTTCAACTCCCGCCTTACGCGAACGACGACTCATCCGACTGAGCGTTTGCTCCGCTTCCTGTTCAGATTCTTGTGTAGGTTCTGCTACTGCTTCTGGCTTGGCATCACTAATTTCCTCTGATGCCTCCATTGCAACCGGCTCCTCCAAGACTTCTGCCTGCTGGCTATGAGTCGGCTCTTCTTCACGAAAGACTGATTTATCTAGCACTTCGCGAATTTCACGTGTATCCTGAAAACTGTCTCCCACGTGAAGCCCTAACTTTTTCGAAGTCATTTCTTGCTCTTTTTCGCTCATTCTTTTTCCTTTTCTTCGCTATTCCTCTGCTCTTTCCTTTTAGAAAAAAGCCCATTATCTTCTCTAGTATACCAAATTCTGCCGACCATGTCAGCCTCTTGCCACATAGTCCTATGGAAAAAGAGTCAGGCATCTCGATTCCTGACTCTGATTTTCGTTTTTATACATTTACAACATCGGTGCGAACAATTGCATAATTTCC
The DNA here is from genome assembly GCF_001813525.1 of Streptococcus sp. HMSC065C01. NCBI lineage: Bacteria > Bacillati > Bacillota > Bacilli > Lactobacillales > Streptococcaceae > Streptococcus > Streptococcus sp. HMSC065C01. Next base: position 83,262 of record NZ_KV812846.1, read on the forward strand.
TTGATTAAGCTTTGGTGCCATGTAAAGCGGAAGGTATCCTCTGTAATTTCTTGAGACACTTCAAAGATATGGTCAAAGTCCTCACGAATCTTTTTCAAGGCAGGCGTCCGATACATCCAGACAGCATTTTCATAGTGATGGACCAAACTGCGGTAATCAAAGTTAATCGACCCTACAACCGCCATTTCATCATCGGCAAGAACTTGCTTACTGTGGACAAAACCAGGTGTGTACTCATAGATTTTCACACCAGCGTCCATCAGATCCAAGTATGCCCCACGGGTTACGATTTGGATCAATTTTTTATCCGGAATATACGGGGTCACGATGCGAACATCCACCCCACGAAGGGCCGCATTGCGGATATCTTCTGTCAAATCATAATCGATGATCAAGTAAGGAGTCGTGATATAGACGTAATCCGTCGCCTGGTTAATCATATTTTGATAGACTGTCTTTCCAACCTGCGACTTGTAAATCGGTTTTGGTCCACTCCCATAGGGAATGTAGAGCCCTTCTCCTTCGACCGCCTTATTTTCAATATGGTAGCGGTCAAAATCCTCGATTTCCCCACGGTTGATGTACCAGTTCATGAGGAAGAGTCGCGTTAAGGCCTTAACAGCTCGTCCATCTAAACGAATGGCACTGTCCTTCCAGTGACCAAACCGCTCAATGTGGTTGATGTACTCGTCTGCCAAATTGACACCACCCGTATAGCCGATCTGGCCATCAATGACCAAGATCTTACGGTGGTCTCGGTTGTTATAAGCCACTGTTAGACGGGGGATCACCTTGTTAAACTTATGGGCATCAATCCCCATCTTTCGCAATCGTTTGGTATAGTTCCCAGCCAAGGTTGCCATACAGCCGATGTCGTCATAAAGGAGTTTGACTTCGACCCCCTCTTTCACTTTCTGCTCTAAAATCTCTAGGATACTGTTCCACATCAAGCCCTCATCAATGATGTAAAACTCGATGAAGATAAATTTTTTCGCCGCTCTCAGATCCTCTAGTAGTTGCTCATACATCTCCTCCCCTAGAGGGTAAAAGGTTGATGCCGTCCCATTGTAGAGATCCGCATTGTGATCCATGGATAAAATCGACTTGACCAAGCCATAAACCGCCTTGCTTTCTTGCTTGAGCTCCTTACGCAACTGATGACTATTGTCCTCTCGAAACTTCATGGACTCCATATTTTTCAGCTGGATCATTTCCTTTTTGGACAAACGTCGCTCTCCAAACATGAGGTATAAAAGCGATCCAAAGACAGGAATGACGGCAATCAAGAGCCAGGTCACCTTATTTTCAGGCGGGGTATTTCGATTAACAATAGCTAAGATTGTCGACACATATAAGAGCCCAATGACTGCAACAGATAGCCAATGAGGGAACCATCTATTGAGCCAGAAGAAGGCCGCAAAGGATGCCCATAGTTCAAAGCCCATAAACAAAATACTAAATCCATATTTGGACATTAATAGACGTAATTTTCTAAAGGTCACAGCATCCTCCTTTTTTCTTTCTACTAGTATACCAATTCTTTTTACCCGTTGCAACGACCAACCAAGCCCCTTCTAGACAAACAAAAAGAGAGTGGGACAAAAGTCCTAGCCTCTCAATTATTTTTGGTTTGTCGAGCAAGACGCAGTGGTTGAGCGAGCTCTACTACACTGGTTTCGTCAGCTTTTTCAACCCTACTCAACTTTGCGGAGGTAGGACGACGAAATCGAATTCTAACGAATGACCAATTTCTGTCCCACTCTCTCTTGTCTCGTCCCTTATTGCTTGGTCAGGACAATAATTCCTTGATCATCCTCTGCTTGTTCCAAGTCTTCTAGCGACAACTGATTTCCTTCGATCCGATAGCGATAAGGCTCATCTCCGATACGCATGGATTGATTGACCGGATCAATACTAACCTCTTTGGCCTCTTCTTCTCCATCAGCATCTTGCACCGTAAACGTGCCTTTTCGACCCGTCACCACCAAGAGGATCGTATTTTCCTCGTCCTGTCCACGATAACTGCCATCTATGGACACCCCTTCTTTCTGTTCTTCACTCGCTGACGTCACAGTCTGTGATGAAGCAGACGTCTGTTTGCTCGAAGTCTGTGTCGCTTTTTCTTGCTGGCTACAAGCAGTCAGGAAAAGGGCTACTGCCAAGGTCATTATAGACATGATTTTTTTCATTAAGATCGACTCCTTTCGCCATAACCGTATACCATCTACCACCAGTATACGCCAAGAAAGTCTTTAGGTCAATTGTTTACCCCTCTAATAAAAATGCCCTTACTTCCGCAATAAAATACAAGGATCCTGTCACAAATAAGACTTCATCTGAAGGACTCTGATCCATAAATTCTTTGATATAGGCCTTGTAGTCAGCTACATAGGGCAGGTCTTGTCGGTCGCCTTGTGCCACCACTTCCCCGTAATGGAAGGTCGTCAAAATCAATTCAGCTTCCGGCAATCCCGCTTGAAGCGTTTGGAGCATCCCGCTATAATCTTTTCGCTTGAGGGCTCCAAATAAAATCTTCACGCGCTTTCCTGCTAAGCTATTGGCAAACTCGATCAAGCGCAACATAGCATGTGGATTATGGGCGCCATCCAGATACACCTGGTCACCAAACAACTCTAGACGTCCCGGCCACCGCGTCTCTTGCAAGGCGTGCTTGACCTGATCTATATCCACTTCTTGATCTAGGCCCTCCATATAGAGGAAAAAGGCCTCCATAGCTACTGCAGCATTTTCCCGTTGGTAATCACCCTTCAAGCCCAGAGATGGCAAGACAAGTTCCACACGTTCATTCCAAAAACGGTCCTGCTCTAAGCCAAAATCTTTCTGGAAGGCGTGGAGAGCCACAGCCAATTGCTCCGCTTTTTCTTGACAAACAGCTATAGCATCATCCGACAAGGGACCCACCACAGCTTTCTTGCCCTTCTTAAAGATCCCTGCCTTTTGCTGGGCGATTTCCGCAATCGTCCCTCCCAGTGTTTCCTGGTGATCGAGGCCAACCGAAGTGATCACTGCGATTTCTCCTGTCACTACATTGGTGGTATCTAGTAACCCTCCGATGCCAACTTCCAATAAGACCACGTCCACTGCTTGTTCCTTAAAATACAAGAGGGCCATGAGGCAGATAATCTCAAAATAAGAGAGTTGGTCTTGGGTTTGAAGTAAGGTCTGCTCCATTTGTTGGACTTCTTGGCCAATCCGAGTAAAATCTTCATCTGAAATCGGCCGATCCCCAATACAAATCCGGTCATGGATACTGATCATATGAGGAGAAGTAAAGGTCCCAACTTTCTTTCCGTGAGCCATCAATAATTGACGCAGAAAGGCGATTGTGGATCCCTTCCCATTGGTTCCTGTCACATGAAGGATCGGATAAGCCTTATCCGGCCTCCCTAAAAGGCTCACTGCCTGCTCCATACGATCCAGTCCCGATCGAAAATTCAGACCGATCCGACTATTCATCCATTGCTCAATCTTATTCACATCTTCCTCCTAAAAGAAAAAAGCGACAAAACCTCTTCTGACGTTTGCGCTCCTTTCTTTCGTAGTTATTTCTTTCTCATTTTTACAGCAAGTCCATCGGACTTCCTGCTTTTTCTTGTTTCTTGAAGCAGGGCTAAAAACATCCCCCGGACTTACCAACTCTTTCTAGTTTCTAGGAGCTGGGCTAAAAACGTCCCCCGGACGTTTTTACTCCTCCATAAAGCTGTTGAAGACTTCTTCGATCATATCCCATTCTGCATCTGAGTCTTCTGGGATTGGTTGAAGGTCGCCTTCTGTTCCGTCTTCGTTTTCTGTAAATGAATAAGCTTGGATTTCAACTTCGCCGTTTTCATCTTCTTCTGCATTTGCAGGGATCAAAAGGACATAGTTTTTCCCAAATTCTTCTTTGCCATCAATGGTCAAAAGAATTTCAAACAAGGTTTCATTTCCTTGTTCGTCCACCAATGTGATTAATTCACGTTCTTCATGGTCGTGGTTATGATCATGTGCCATACTATTCTTCCTCGTTTTCTTTCTAAAAATTGCGATCTAAATAATTTTGTAAAATAAGCTGCGCCGCTAACTTATCAATAACTTTTTTGCGTTTGCTACGGCTAATATCTGCTTGCTCAATCAACATCCGCTCTGCAGCAACTGTTGTCAACCGTTCATCTTGGTAGTCGACTGGCAACCCAAACTTTTCAGCAATCATTGCGCCATAAGCCTGACTGGCTTCCACACGCGGTCCGCTTGTGTTGTTCATGTTTTTCGGCAAGCCCACAACAAAACGGTCTACCTTGTATTGAGCCACTAATTCGGCCAAGCGCTCCAAACCGAATTCTTTTTTGTCTTCATCGATTTGGATGATTTCAAGACCCTGAGCTGTAAAACCGAGAGGATCACTCACAGCAACCCCGACGGTCTTTGAACCAACATCCAATCCCATAATTCTCATTAGAGGTCTATTCCTTGCCCTTTCAAATAATAACGTACCAATTCTTCCACGATCTCATCTCGTTCATATTTACGAATTTGGTTCCGTGCATTATTATAACGAGGTACATAGGCAGGATCACCACTGAGTACGTATCCTACGATTTGATTAATTGGATTGTAGCCTTTTTCATCCAGTGACAAGTAAACATCTTTCAAGGTCTCGCTAATTTCCTTACGATTTGAATCATCAAGATTAAAACGTACTGTTTCATCTGTAAATCCCACAAGAACACCCTCTTTCCTTAGAATATTACTATTATACCATAATCAAGAGTTTTCCACAATGGTCAAGCCCTTGATTTTACAGCTTTTTCAAGCATTTTTGAGCTATTTCAGTTAAACTGTTTTTTTATTTTTGCTCACTTGCTCCAGCATTGATAAGATTGTCCGCAAATTGACTCGGTGTCAACTTCAACAACTCTGGTAAGTGATTGTTTTTGAAGTAGGTCATACCTTCAGCCTTCTTCACATCCATCGCTTCAAAGTCATAGGTGATGGTTACCTTGTATTCATTCTCATTTTCCAAGGTCAAATCAGCTGTGAAACCTGGCACTGTCAAAGCTTCTTTAAAGGCATCATCCTTATTAAAGGATTCTCTCAATTGCTTTTGCGCTTCCTCTACTCCAACCTGTTGGATCCCTTTTTTCAACTCCTCATCGGTTGCCGTCACATTGATGGTCTCCAATTTTTTAAAGGTATTCCCCACATAGGTGACGATTTGCGTCTGTTGTGTCCCCTTGTCATCTTTTGGAAAGACAAAGGTTCTAGTGATGACTTTATTTTCTTCAGCTTTTTGCAGGATACTCTTATTATCCTTTTGCAGTTGCTCTGCTTTTGCTTGGATTGCCTTTTGTTCACTTGAATTTGGCGTTTTCGCTTGTTTTTTTTGACCGCATCCAGTCAAACACAAGGCAAGTGCACCCAATAAGAAGATTTTCCTTTTCATTTTCCATTCCTTACTAGTTATTGTTTTCTAAAATATTGTATCATAGATTTGGTAAAATGGCGCAGTAAACTGCTTTCCATTTCGATTTTTAACAAGAAAAAATCAGAAACAAATTGTTTCTGATTTTCAATCGTTTTAAAGAGCTGCACGCATCCGCGCTTCTGCATTTTCTACATTTCGAACTGATCGTGGCAAGAAGGCACGAATATCATCTTCTTTGTAGCCCACTTGGAGACGTTTGTCATCTACCAAGATCGGACTTTTAAGAATACGAGGTGTTTCCATGATGATGTCAATGACTTCATTGACACTCAAGTCTTCAATGTCCACTCCTAGATTTTTAGCGTATCGATTTTTTGAAGAGACAATACTTGCCACTCCATTTTCAGTCTTTGTAAGGATATCCAATAATTCTTCTTTGGTGATCCCTTCCTTACCGAGGTTTTGTTCTTTATAGGTTAGCTGATGAGCGTTGAGCCAAGTCTTTGCTTTTTTACAGCTGGTGCAACTTGACACTGTATAAATTTTAATCATGCCTGCACTCCTTTCGCTACACGATAATACTATCGTATTAAATTATAACACAAAAACCATCAGTCTAGCGACCTATTTTGAAAAAAATTAATCTTCAATTTCAATCGCGTCATCTAAATCTAGAGTTACTTCTTCTACGACAGGAGCTGCTTCTTCAGTTTTATCAAGGGTTTTCACTGCTTCGTCTTCTTCGATCAAACCAAAATGAACCCGAACCTTGTGGTCGATTTCGTCAAAAATTTCTGGGTGGTCAGCCAAGAATTTCTTAGCATTTTCAGATCCTTGACCAATTTTTTCGCCATTATAGGAGTACCACGCACCCGCTTTTTGGATGATATCCAAATCTGTTGCAATCTTCACCAATTCACCTGTACGTGAAATTCCTTCCCCGTACATGATTTCAACCATGGCTTCTTTGAATGGTGGAGCTACCTTGTTCTTCACAACCTTGATCTTGGTTTCCTTACCAACGTTGGTATCTTTTTGGTCCCCAGTCCCCTTGATTTGAGTATTTCCACGAACATCTAGACGGACAGAAGCGTAGAATTTCAGGGCACGACCACCAGGTGTGGTTTCAGGGTTCCCAAACATGACCCCAACTTTTTCACGCAATTGGTTGATAAAGATAGCAATGGTCTTGGTCTTGTTAATAGAAGCTCCAAGCTTACGCATCGCTTGGCTCATCATCCGCGCTTGCAAACCAACGTGGCTATCCCCGATATCGCCATCGATTTCTGCGCGTGGGACCAAGGCCGCAACAGAGTCGATAACGACCAAATCAACGGCACCAGAGTCAATCAATTTACCAGCAATTTCAAGTCCTTGTTCTCCTGAGTCTGGTTGAGACAAGAGGAGTTCATCAATATTAACCCCAAGAGCTGCAGCATAAGATGGGTCCAAGGCATGCTCGGCATCGATAAAGGCAGCAATGCCTCCTTCTTTCTGTGCTTGCGCTACTGCATGGAGGGCAACGGTTGTTTTACCAGATGATTCTGGACCATAGATTTCGATGATCCGACCTTTTGGATAACCACCAGCACCCAAGGCAATATCAAGCGCCAAGGAACCAGAGCTCATGACTTGAACTTTTTGCTCTGCGCGTTCACCCAAACGCATGATGGATCCTTTACCAAAGTCTTTTTCGATTAACTTCAGGGCATCGTTGAGCGCTTTTTCACGCTCGTCTCCAAATTTCTTAGAGATATCATCTAATTTTTTCTGTTTTTTCGCCATTCTTTTCTCCTATGTTTTTGCTATACAGGAAATACATGCAACTCACTGACGTTTTCCGTCCTTTGAAAGGCACATTTCCTATCCATCTTTAGAATTATTCTTCATTTGGCACAAGCTTCATTATACCAAATTTTCACCATTTAATACAGCCAAGCGCACCAAATTAAAGGCATGAAGGACTGCAATTTCGCGGACATCAGCTCGGCTACGTCCGGCGATATTGACTTGGACACTATCCACTCCATTTGGAGTCGCAAGTCCGATAAAGACGGTCCCTGCTGGGTGCCCTTCTAGACTATCTGGCCCCGCAACTCCGGTCAGGCTAACACCATAATCGGATCCTGTTAACTTACGGGCCTGTGAAGCCATGGCTTGAGCTGTAAAATGAGACACCACTCCATGTTGCTCTAACTCTTGAGCTGGAATAGACAACATCTTGCTTTTTTCTTCCAAACTATAGGTGACAAAACCACCCGCGAAGATGCTGGACGCCCCTGAAAAATCTGCCAAAGTCGCTTGGAACAGGCCAGCCGTCAGGCTTTCTGCAGCTGTAATGGTCTTACCAGTCCCTTTCAAGAGATCAAAGGCAACCTTGGCCATCGAATTGTCATCTCCATAACCGTAAAACAACTCTTGCAAGGGTTGATGATCCAGAGTATGACGGGATAAGATTTCCTTTTCTAAGACATCGAGCTTCGCATCCGCTGAGGCTTGATCCTTCGCCTTTGTAGATAGACGCAAGGTTACTTCTCCCGTCTTGGCATAAGGGGCAACCGTCGGATCACTCTGCTTTTCAATGATATCTGCTAGGATCGTAACTAGCTGGCTTTCCCCAATCCCAAAGAAGCGCAAGACTCTTGAAAAAAGCTCTTCCCCTGTTGTCAAATGAGGCACCAATTGTTCATTGACCATGGGTTTTAACTCACTTGGTGGACCAGGTAGAACGACATAGGTCACACCATTGACTTCAATCAAACCTCCAACCGCGAGACCTGTACGGTTTTGAAGGGGGATTGAACCGGCAATCAATTGTGCTTGTCGCTCATTATTGGGCGTCCGGACATAATCAGGGCGACTGGCAAAGAAGGTGTCGAGTTTGGCAAGCGCTGTTGGATCAAAAACCAGTTCTTTCCCTAAGAACTTAGCAAGGGTTTGCTTGGTCAAATCATCCTCTGTTGGCCCAAGTCCACCACATAAAATCACCAAATCACTGCGTTTTGAAGCTGTCTCAATGGTCGAGAAGAGACGACCTTCATTGTCTCCTACCGCCACATGATAATAGACATCAATCCCTAAACTAGCCAATTTTTCAGACAAGAGCTGAGCATTGGTGTTGACAATTTGTCCTGTTAGAATTTCCGTTCCAACTGCAATAATTTCCGCCTTCATGGTGCCTCCTACTTATACTATTCGTAATTTTCATTTCATTTTAACACAATTTCCTAAATTATTAAAAAAACAGATTGAAGATAAAGTCCATTTTGGACAACTTTCTTCAATCCTTTTCTTTTAGTGTATAAAGTAAAAACTCTTAGAAATACCATTACATCAGCATGCCTAAGACTTTTAACTATGTGGCGATCAACTTCTAAAAGGGCTATTTTCTATTGTTGATAGAGCTTATCTCTATTCTGAAGAAACCATATCGAGTGGTTGCTTTTTTACTACTTTCTTGATCTAAATGTCTTCTTGTGGCTCTAATTCTTGTTGTTTCCCCTCATCTTTTGTGATACAATAGCATCAATTTTTTCTAGGAGGTTAATATATGGCTTCTACTATTGGTATTATAAGTTTATCTAGTGGGACTATGGGTGAAGACTTTGTCAAGCACGAAGTGGACTTGGGGGTCCAACGACTCAAAGACCTCGGACTCAATCCTATCTTTTTACCTCATTCACTAAAAGGCTTAGACTTTATCAAAGAACATCCCGAAGCTCGTGCGGAGGATTTGATTCAGGCATTTTCTGATGATAGTATCGACATGATCCTATGTGCCATCGGTGGAAACGATACCTATCGCTTGCTACCTTATCTTTTTGAAAATGACCAACTACAAAAGGTCATCAAACAAAAGATTTTTCTTGGCTTCTCGGATACGACTATGAACCATCTCATGTTGCATAAACTAGGAATCAAGACTTTTTACGGGCAATCCTTTTTAGCAGACATTTGTGAGTTAGACAAAGAAATGTTGCCATATAGCCGCCACTACTTTAAAGAATTGATTGAGACTGGAAAAATCTCAGAAATTCGCCCTAGTAACGTTTGGTACGAGGAACGGACTGATTTTAGTCCCAAGTCTCTGGGAACACCTCGTGTCAGCCATGCAAATACAGGTTTTGACTTGTTACAAGGCAATGCTCAGTTTGAGGGAGAAATCCTAGGTGGTTGTCTTGAGTCTCTCTATGATATTTTTGACAACTCTCTACATGCAGATAGCACAGACCTCTGCCAAAAATACAAACTTTTCCCTGACTTATCCGACTGGGAAGGAAAAATCCTCTTGCTAGAAACCAGCCAAGAAAAGCCCAATCCTGAAGACTTCAAAAAGATGTTGAGGACTTTAAAGGAAACTGGTATATTCGAGGTCATCAGTGGACTCTTGGTCGGAAAACCTATGGATGAAACTTTCTATGACGACTATAAAGAAGCACTTTTGGATATCATCGATAGCAATATCCCGATTGTCTATAATCTGAATGTCGGCCATGCAACTCCAAGAGCAATTGTCCCCTTTGGAGTCCACGCGTATGTAGATGCAACGGAGCAAGTCATCCACTTCGACTATAACAAATAAAGCTGGGAAGAATTTCTCAGCTTTTTTTCTATATTCTCAGATACTCTAGTTACCTATACTCACTAATCACCGTTTTTCCATTCACAATCATTCTCATGGTCATCAACCAGGCCTGCTGCTTGTAGGAAGGATAAAACTGCGACTGGTCCGGTGAACTTAAAACCACGTTTTTTAAGGTCCTTGGCTAGCTTCTCAGAAAGAGCTGTCTTCGCTGGAATCTGCCGGTAAGCTGGAACATCATTGACGATGGTTTTCCCATCTACAAAAGACCAAAGATAAGCATCAAACGATCCAAATTCCTCCTGGACTTGTAGAAAGGCTTGAGCATTGGCCCGTGTCGCAAAAATCTTTGCACGATTGCGGATGATGGCTGGATTGTCTAACAAAGTTTCCAGTTCAGAGTCGGTCATCTCTGCGACGCGTTGAAGGTGGTAACCATGAAAAGATTCTCGGAAAGCCTGCCGTTTATTGAGCACCGTTTCCCAAGATAGACCGGCCTGATAAGTCTCCATACAGAGCAACTCAAAAAGCGCTTGGTCCTCATGTAGGGGCTGTCCCCATTCTTCATCGTGGTAGGCTACATAGAGCGGGTTATTCATTTTAACCCAGCCACAACGTTTTGGCATAGACTTCTCCTATTTCACCAACATCTTAAGGGCAGACTTGATATAGTTTTCAGCAGTATCAGAAGTTCCTTCAAAGAATTTCTTGATTTTCTTGAGTTCCGTTGCCTTGTAGCCCAATGCCAACATGGCTTCCATGGCTTCTTCAAGGGCTTGGTTTTCTTCTACAACTTTGGCTTTGGACTGAGCCGGTGCATCTTCTAGATCAAGATTGATCTTACCTTCTAGGTCCAAAACCATCTGTTGGGCTGTTTTCTTGCCGATCTTCGGAAACTTGGTCAAGTAAGTGATGTTCTTGCTTTCGATGGCTTGGACAAGGCCTGCATTGTCATCTGCAGCAATGATAGCCAGAGCTGAGACAGGTCCAATCCCAGAGACTGAGATCAAGTTTAAAAAGAGCTGTTTCTCTTCTTCGGTCGCAAAGCCATAGAGAAGGTGAGCGTCTTCCCGAACCACTTGGTGCAGATAGACGTGCACCTCTTGATTCATTTTACCAGAGTAGGCATAGGGATTGGCCACATGCAAGAGATAGCCGATCCCAGCTGTCTCCACCACGATGTATTTGGCGGTGATTTTTGTTAAAAATCCTTTAATGTATTCGTACATAATCTTCCTTTATTGTTTGATTAATATTTGCCCAATTCCCGTAAACTGGTGTGATTTTCCTGAATGCGTCGGAACATCTTTTCCATATCTGACTTGGTAAAGTTAACCAAAACCGGACGGCCATGAGGGCAGTTATAAGGGTTGTCACATTGGGACAGTTGGTAGATCAGATCGCGTGCGGAGTAATCATCCAGCGTGTGGTTGGCCTTGATGGAGCGTTTGCAGGACATCATGATGGCCAACTCAGCCCGGTATTTCTTGATGGACACTTCCTTGGTCAAAAGGAGCATATCACACATTTCATAGATGCCCGACTCGATCTCTTCTTCCTTCATCCAGATCGGATGCTCCCGTAAGATCAACTGGTTAGCTCCGTATTCTTCTAAGTAGACGCCCACTTCTTCTAAGAGGTGCTTGCGCTGTTGCAGGCGGATCAGATCGTCTGTAGGGAACTCAAAGATATAAGGCACCAGCAGTTGTTGCTGACTGCCGTCTACGTCCCCGATGCTCTCCCGGTATTCTTCGTATTTGACCCGCTCTTGGGCCGCGTGCTGGTCAATGATATATAGGCCCCCATTTCCTTGGGCAAAGAGATAGGTTCCATGCATCTGACCAAAATATTCCAATTCTGGGAAGGTCGAATGTTCTTCCCCATCCAACTTATCATAGGCCTTGTCTAGACTAGCCAGATCCAACTCTGGGTGATCCAGTTCATCATAAACCACAGTCTTTCTTTCCGCAAACTTGATCGCGCTTGTTGGTTTTTCTACGGTGTTTTCTTGGCTTGTAGAATCAGCAGTTAGCTCATCTGCTAGAGGCCGTTGAGGATCTGCCACTTCTGGTCGAAGTTTGAAATCTCGACTTTCTCGGTCATAATAGAGGCGGTTTTCTTTTAAAGGCAGGGTCGTCTGTACTGCCTTTTCTGTTCGACGAATAGTCGACTTGGCTAGATTTTCTAGAGCATCCGGAATCAGGTTCTGCTCTTTCAAAGCGTTCGCAATAGCCTGGGAGATCAAGGCCATTAGTTCTCGTTCTTTGGAGATGCGAACCTCTTGCTTAGTGGGGTGAACATTGACATCCGCTAAGTAAGGGTCGATCTGGATATTAATGATCGCGAGCGGGAAGCGGCCCACCATGAGTTTACTGCCGTAGCCGTCTAAAATAGCTCGATTGAGCAAGAAATTCTTGATGTAACGGCCGTTGATAAAGAGACTGATGTAATTGCGATTTGCACGAGTCAATTCAGGCAAAGACACAAAGCCCGTCACTTCAAAATCTAGGTCGCGATTTTCAATAGCCACCATCTTCTTGGCAGACGCCAGGCCATAGACACCCGCAATCGCTTGCCGGAGATTGCCCGTCCCCGCTGTTTTGGTCATTTCTTTTCCATCATTGATCAAGGTAAAGGCAATCTCAGGATGGGCCAAGCTCAAGCGGTTTAGAATATCCACGATATGGGATAGCTCTGCCTGCTGGCTCTTTAAATACTTGAGACGAGCAGGTGTATTAAAAAAGAGATCTTCCACTGTGATCTTGGTCCCGACAGGGCTTGTCGCTAGCTCTACTTCCTCAATTTCGCCACCCTTTGCAACCAATTTGGTCCCGTGGGCAGCTCCTTCTTGCGCCGTCAGAAGGGTTAGAATACTGACAGAAGCAATGGAAGGCATGGCCTCACCACGAAAACCAAGTGTTCGAATACGAAAAAGATCCACTTGACTCTTGATCTTACTGGTCGCATGTCGACGGAGGGCCAAAGCGACCTCATCATGCGCAATTCCTTCCCCATTGTCTGTAATCCGAATCGACTTCAATCCTGCTTCTTCGATTTCAACAACGATCTGGCTAGCCCCAGCATCGATCGAGTTTTCAACCAACTCCTTGACCACGCTAGCAGGTCGTTCAATCACTTCACCTGCCGCAATCTGATTGGCTAGGACTTCTGGCAATTCAATAATCTGTGACATGTCTGCTCCTTTACCTATTTTTTCACCGATACATGTAGCTCTATTATACCACAGATCTACAAGACTCCCTTTCTTAAAAAATAGAGGCTGTCCCCATCTTCTTCCTTAAAAACCGCATAGGCAAAGAAAACGACCACATAGACAAATCCCCTTGTCTTCCCTTTGGAAAAAGTGTTTAATAGTAGTGTAAAGAAGGAGCCGGGCTAGCAGGCCAACCGACTTTACCCAAAGGAGGGAGAAAATATCTTATGAAAGTTGAAGTACACATTGATTCCCACTTCCAAGAAGAAACGGTGATGATCACAGCACCTGCACTATCTGCGCGTGTAGAGAAAATCCGTGACTTTGTGGAAGAATTGGATCAAAAAGGGCGCTTACGTGCCAAAAAGGATGGGGAAGCTTACCTGATCGAAAGCCAACTATTCCAACGTTTTTACATTGAAAATCGGCAAGTAATTGGCGAGACCATGACAGATCAATTTATTCTGACTGGACCACTCTATCAGCTATCTGAAGACTTGCCGACCTGCTTTCTCAAAATTTCCCAATCTGAAATTATCAACACAAAAGAAATCGATCACCTGCACTTTACCAGTGGAGGATCGGTGCAAATCTATCTTAAAAACGGGAGTCTGACCTACTCCTCCCGTCGTTACTTGAAAGCCATTAAGGAGAAATTATCATGCTAAAACAATCTTTTTCTGACGCCCTGAAAGGCATTCTCATCGGGCTCATCCTATCCATTTTCTTTTCCTACCTCTTCTCACCTGAGTTGTACCTTCCCTTAAGTCCCAACTCTGCAGTCGGTCGCTGGATGTTCTTGCATCATGTTCACGGCTCACTGGTCATGCTCTATTGTGCCCTCGTTTGGGGTGCGATTGGGGTCCTCTTTAGCTTCGGAAGTCTCCTCTTTCAAAAAGACTGGAGCCTCTTACGGGCTACTCTGAGCCATTACCTACTCATGTTGCTTGGCTTTATTCCTCTAGCTACCTTAGCCGGCTGGTTTCCAGCACGACTCGGATTTTACCTCTCACTCGTTGTCGAATTCACCCTCGTTTACGTGATCATCTGGTTGGTCTCCCATCATTTTTATAAAAAACAAGTTCAAGAAATCAATCAAAGCATTGCTAACCACTAAGCAAAAAGATCCTCAGTGCTACGAGGATCTGAAAGTAGAGATAAACTGTTCCTTTATACAAATCTAATAAATTCTATAAAAAATATACTCGTTATAGTTGTTCAATCATCTACTGAAACTTTCCGCTGTGAG
>NZ_KV812846.1:97828-132971 GCF_001813525.1 Streptococcus sp. HMSC065C01
TTCGCTGACGTCCGTACTCACTTAAGGAAAGTTTCTAAGATGACTTTGTCTTCAATAAAAGATCCTCGCTGTCACGAGGATCTTCTTTTATAATTTCTTTTTCAATTCGGCGACTGCCATCATGACTTCCATGGGAGTCATATTGTAGAGATCCAGATTCTTCAATTCTGTGATCACTGTATTTTCTGTTTCTTCCTCAAAGAGGGACATTTGTTCAGCAACCTGCGAAGACACTTCCTTTTTAGGAGTTGCATCCGCAAGCGGTACTTGCTGGGCTTGTCCTTCGAGCTTGGTCAAAATCGCATCCGCCCGCTTCAATAATTCTTCTGGCAAACCAGCGATCTTGGCCACGTGAATCCCATAAGATTTATCAGCTGGTCCGGGTTCAATCTTGTGCAAGAAGGTAACCTGACCATCTCGCTCCAAGGTCGCAACATGAACATTTTCCAAACGGGACAAGGTCTCTGAGAGTGCCGTCAACTCATGGTAGTGGGTTGCAAACAAGGTTTTGGCACCGGTTCGATCGTGAATGTATTCGATGATGGACTGGGCGAGGGCCATCCCATCATAGGTCGCCGTTCCCCGTCCCAACTCATCAAATAAAATCAAGGACTGAGGCGTTGCCTTGCGAATGGCATGATTGGCCTCCATCATTTCCACCATAAAGGTAGACTGACCCGATACCAGGTCATCAGCAGCTCCGATCCGGGTATAAATCGCATCAAAGATTGGCAATTCAGCCCTTTGCGCTGGAACATAAGAGCCAATTTGGGCAAGAATCACAATGATCGCCAATTGGCGCATATAGGTAGACTTCCCGCTCATATTTGGCCCCGTAATCAGCTGAATATCCCGTTCTTCATCCATAAAGATGCTATTAGGAATATAGGACTGGGCTCCCATCACTTTCTCAACAACCGGATGACGACCTTTGTCGATCGCGATTCGTCGTTCTTCATGAAAGAAGGGACGATTCAACTGTTGCGACTCAGCGACACTGGCTAAACTTTGTAAAACATCAACCGTCGCAATCGCCTGAGCTAACTGTTGCAGACGTTGGATATACTTGCCAACTTCTTCCCGAATCCGCATAAAAATCGTATATTCCAGATTAGCAGACTTCTCACGCGCCTCTAGCATATCTCCTTCGATGCGTGCCAATTCCTCCGTACCAAAGCGTTCTGAATTTTTCAAGGTCGCCTTGCGGAAAAAGTGAGCAGGAACGTGACTCAATTGAGAATTGGTGACATGGAAATAATAGCCATCCTTCTTGTTGTAATCGATTTTTAGACCTGTAATGCCACTGGCTTCGCGCTCTTTGGCCTCAATCTCAGCAATCCAACCAGTACCATCCCGAAGAACGACACGATACTGATCCAATTGCTCGTCAAACCCAGTTCGGATGATATTTCCCTCCGTAATAACAGCAGACGCTTCCGGAGCAATAGCTGAGGTAATCAAGCGGTGCAATTCAGGAAGTTCATCCAAGCGTGCAATTAAGACATCTAAGACTGGATCACCAATCCCCAGTAGAATCGACTTGATCGTCGGCACATGCCCCAGAGTATCTCCTAGCTGCAAGAGATCCTTAGGATTGATCTTGCCAAAGGAAACACGACTCGCTAAGCGTTCAATGTCATAGACCCCTTTGAGACTGTCGGTCAAATCGCTCCGTTCAAAGAAATGATCCATAAAGACCTGAATGATGTCCTGGCGCTCTCGAATCCGTTTCAAATCGACTAAGGGTTTCTGAATCCAGGACCGCAACAAACGACCGCCCATGGCCGTCTTGGTTTCATCCAAATACCAATACAAGCTACCATGTTTCTTCCCAGTCCGCGCATTCTCTGTCAAATCAAGACTAGCCTTGGTCGCAAAGTCCATCTGCAAGAAATCGCAAATCTCATAATGATGGGCTTTTTTGAGGTGGCTCAATTCCCGCATTTGTGTCTGGTAGACATACTGGAGAAGTTTTCCAGCCGTTTTCTTTTCTAGCTCACTCAACTGATCCCCTAAGAGTTGAACATCGTCGAGCGCCGTCTCTACATGTGACAGCAAGAGATTCATCTGGCTAACAAACACACGCTCTTCCTGTTCTGGCAACTCATAACCCAGGACCACCTCACGCGCACGTAAATTGCGGATTTCTCCACAAACCATGCTAAAGTCATTGAGGGTCGTCACCTGAAACTCCCCTGTCACCAGATCCATATAGGCTAGCCCATACTCATTTCCTGAACGATCCAAAGCAACCAGGAAGTTGTTCTCACTATCTGGCTTGGTCGAATCCACCACTGTACCCGGCGTAATCACCTGTACGACTTCACGCTTAACGACCCCCTTGGCTTCTTTAGGGTCTTCCATTTGTTCTGCAATCGCGACCTTAAATCCCTGTTCAATGAGAACATCAATATACTGCTGAGCCGAGTGGTAGGGAACACCCGCCATGGGGATCGGATTCTCTGCATTTTTATTCCGTGAGGTTAAGGAAATCTCTAAAATTTGAGCTGCATTCACTGCATCTTCATAAAATAATTCGTAAAAATCTCCCATTCGAAACAGCAAAAAGGCATCCGGATAGTCTTTTTTGATATCTAGATACTGCTGCATTCCAGGGGATATTTTCTCTACTGCCATACTTCTTTATTCCTTACTGTTGCATCATTTTCTGACACAAGCTCCATAGATGAAAACAGGAGTAGATAGCTCACTATCTTCCTCCTTTTGACATCTTAACAGGGCTTGATTACTGCATCATCCCTAAAATTTCATTTTGAATTTCAATGGCTGCCTCTTGGTCTCGACAAACAATCAAGAGGGTATTGGCCCCTGCTACTGTTCCCAAAATACGCTCATCTGACATTTCATCTACACCATTGGCCAAGAGAGCTGCTTCTCCTAGCTCTGTCCGCAAAACCAAAGTGAATTCTGCTCGTGAGACAGACTTGGCGTGGCTGGACAACATAATATAAATCTCTGCCACCTCAGGCTCATTTGGCAAAATATAATACAACTGGTCTTTTCGTTTCACCTTGACTAGACCCAGATCGCGCAAATCTCGTGACAGAGTTGTTTGCGTTACAGCAATTCCTTTTGCTTCTAATCGATCCTGAATCTCTTTTTGAGTCGACAATTTTTCATTTCGAATCATTTGTTGAATCAAAAGGTGACGTTCTGTCTTTTTCATTGGACCTCCACTTTTGAATAAATATACTTTAAATTATACCAAAAAAATTGAAAATTCGCTCAGAATTGTGTTAAAATAATAGTTAAAAGGACTAAGGAGCTAATATGAACAATAAAGAACTCATTGCTAGTGAATTGGCCAAAGTGATTGACTCTCTTGACCAAGATGCTATTTTAAACTTGCTTGAACAACCAAAATCATCTGATCTTGGTGACATTGCTTTTCCAGCCTTCTCACTTGCAAAAGTGGAACGCAAGGCTCCTCAAGCAATCGCTGCAGATATTGCTGAAAAGATCGACCAAAGCGCCTTCGAAAAAGTCGTTGCAACTGGACCTTACGTGAACTTCTTCTTAGACAAATCTAAGATCTCTGATCAAGTAATCAAATCCGTCATCGAAGCAGGTGCAGACTATGGTCAACAAGACGAAGGTCATGGCCAAAACATTACCATCGACCTTTCAAGTCCAAATATCGCAAAACCATTCTCAGTTGGTCACTTGCGCTCAACCGTTATCGGGGATGCTCTTTCAAACATCTTCCGCAAAATGGGCTACAACACGATTAAAATCAACCACTTGGGTGACTGGGGTAAACAGTTCGGTCTCTTGATGGTGGCTTACAAAAAATGGGGTAGCAAGGAAGCTGTCGAAGCCAACCCAATCGATGAATTGCTAAAACTTTACGTTCGGATCAACGCTGAAATCGAAAACGATCCTGAGCTTGATGATGAAGGACGTCTCTGGTTCAAGAAATTGGAAGATGGAGATCCAGAAGCGACTGAGTTGTGGCAATGGTTCCGTGACGAAAGCTTGGTAGAATTCAACCGTATCTACAAACTCCTCGGTGTTGAATTTGACAGCTTAAACGGAGAAGCTTTCTACAATGACAAGATGGATGAAGCTGTCCAAATTCTTGAAGAAAAAGGCTTGTTGAAAGAGTCTAAGGGTGCTAGCATCGTTGAGCTCGATGATGTCAACCTTCCACCAGCTATGATTAAGAAATCAGACGGTGCCACTCTTTACATCACGCGTGATATCGCAACCGCTATCTACCGTGCACGGACTTACAACTTTGTGAAAAACATCTATGCTGTAGGTCAAGAACAATCTAACCACTTCCGTCAGTTGAAAGCTGTTTTGAAGAAAATGGGATTTGACTGGAGCGACGATATGGTTCACGTTGACTTTGGTTTGGTGACAAAAAACCGCCAAAAATTGTCAACTCGTAAAGGAAATATCATCCTTCTCGAACCAACTCTTCAAGAAGCCATCTCTCGTGCCAAAGCGCAGATCGAAGAAAAGAACCCTGAATTGGAAAACAAGGAAGAAGTGGCACATGCAGTCGGTGTTGGTGCGGTTAAATTCTACGACTTGAAGACAGACCGCCGCAATGGGTATGACTTCGACCTCGAAGCCATGGTATCCTTTGAAGGAGAAACTGGACCTTACGTTCAATACGCTTACGCTCGTATCCAATCCATCCTTCGCAAAGCCAACTTCACACCATCTACAGATGCGACATACAGCTTGAGCGATCCTGAAAGCTGGGAAATCATCAAGCTTCTCCAAGACTTCTCTCGTGTGGTGAAACGTGCTGCTGAAAACTATGATCCATCCTTGATCGCAAAATATGCTATCAACTTGGCTCAAGCCTTCAACAAATACTATGCGCACACTCGTATCTTGGATGAAAGTCCAGAACGCGAAAGCCGTCTTGCTCTTAGCTACTCAACAGCAGTAGTCTTAAAAGAAGCCCTTCGCTTACTTGGTGTCGATGCACCTGAGAAAATGTAATTTCTTATCTATGATGGATACGTAGAACATCTCTTATGGGAGTGAGAGGAGAAACTAAATGCGATTCAATTTAGTTCTTTCTCACTCCTTTTCTCATGTCCAATGCCTTTCATTCTCTACATTTTCAGATCCTTTATATACAGGAGAAATCTATGAATCAAACCGTTTACATCTTAATTTTCATCAGTTTAGTGGTCCTCTTTTTATTTAACAAGTACGAGAGAGAAAAACTACAACGGCTCTTACAAGAGCAACTCTTGAAAGATCAAGCTTTCAAAGATAGCATCAAGGAAAAAATCCAAGAGACCGACAATATCAACGATGTCATCCATGCCATCAACAAAGACTATCGATTGGGGCTCCTACTTGCTAAAGAAATCACAGAAAAATTAAAATAAGCCATAGAAGAGGAGTCATATAAAATGTGACTCCTCTTCTATTCAGTCGCAACAAATAAGAGGCTGGGACAAAAGTCCTAGCCTCTCAATTATTTTTGGTTTGTCGAGCAAGACGCAGTGGTTGAGCGAGCTCTACTACACTGGTTTCATCAGCTTTTACAGCCCTACTCAACTGTGCGGAGGTGTGACGACGAAATCGAATTCTAACGAATGACCAATTTCTGTCCCACTCTCTATATTTTAAAGATGATACAAATCTTCTACAATGGCGGCTACTTTTTTAATATCTCCCAACATCCCCCGCATTTCAAAATCGGCTAACATGGGGAAACCAAAGCGTTGGCTGTATTGCTTAGCGGTTAAACAATATTGATTGTTAAAATTCCGATTGCCTGATCCAACCACTCCTAAGCACTTGCTGGCATTGTCTCCATAAGCAATAAAATCCGCAACATCTGTCGTCAAAATTTCCACATCGCCATTGTCAACACCATTTCCACCCTCCAAATAGGTAGGCAAAAAAGTGATAAAAGGATTGGTCATTTCAAAGAAGGACTGGCCCTCTTTGACCATGTCTTTCACATGCACTTTCTCGATTTCAAGTCCGGGATGGGCTTCCAGCAAATAGTCACTTAAGCGGCGGACAAAACTCTCTGTATTCCCACTCAGACTAATATAAACAAAGGATACTTTCATCTTTTTTCTCCAATCAAGAAGCTCTCTTATCCTCTAAGAGAGCTCCATTCAAACTTATCTATTATGCCGTAGCTTGAGCTTTTCTCAAACGCAAGGTTTTATACAAAACAATTCCAAGGAAGAGAAGGGATAAAGCAGTCAAGAGCAACAAAGCAATGGACGAAGATGCTAGATATCGTTGACGAAGGGACGGGTTTGAAAAACTAGCCAATAGCGGACGCCCTGCAAAATAATTATAGCAAGAGAAGGCTTGACTTAATAAAATCTGCCCCATGTAAGTATAATGGGCTGTTAACAGATCCTGCTTCATAAAGAGGAAATAGAAAGTTGCCAGTAAGGCAATCAGAATCAGGGAAACAAATAAAAAGGTTAGTGGAGACTGATTGAGTTGGGCTGATTTCTCATAATATGTCACATAGTCCGCCTTGTCTTGAGCCGTTGTTAAACCAAGTTGTTTCGCAAAATCATCTGTCAGCTCAAAACTCTTTGAAGCTCCAAAGGTTGAGACAGCTGAAGTCAGGGTTCCAACCGTAGAGAAAAATAACAGGATGTAAAGATAGATAGGTTTCTTTTTCATACAAACTCCTTTTCATTTCTTACACCCTATTATATCGCGATACAGATAGAAAGGCAAGCGCCTCAAAACAGTGGAAGCACTTGCCTGATCACTGATACGTTCAAATGAAATTCATTTGGAAAATAATGTGTGCAAAAGATGAAAAAGACATCACAACTGTATCATTGGAATGATTAGAGATATAACGGAGTCCTATAAACTTTCATTCGAACACCACCAGTATACCTCATTCTCTTCTTCTTGTGTCATCCATTTCTATTCTGCTTCATTTCGACACGATTTGGTCTATAAAAGCCATTTCCTCTCCTTATCCAAAAACTATTCTGTTCTATTTCTCAACTATTTGGTCATCACTCCCATCAAAAAAGCCAGAAGGACTTGCCTTCTGACTTTCTTTATTTAGATGAATGGACGAAAGAACGAAGAATTAATCTTCTTTTTTCTTGCGTGCAAGACCCAATCCAAGCAATCCAGCCATCGCACCTGCAAGAACAGCTGCAGTTGAGCTTTCTGTACCTGTATTTGGAAGCGCAGGTGTTTGTGGTTGCGCAGGTTGTACAGGCTGTTCCGGAACTTCAGGAGTTGGTTCGGTTGGAACCTCTGGAGTTGGTGGAACGATTGGTGTAGGTGGAACAATTGGTGTTGGTGGGTTATATGGTGTTGGTGGAGTTGGAGGAACTGGCGTTGGTGGGGTTGGAATATCTGTTTCCGTTACCACTTTATTCTTATGCCATTTCACTTCAGCTTCCGGTTTCACCGGATTCGTATTTGGAACAACTTCAGGAGTCGGTGGGGTTGGCTCTGTTGGTGGAGTTGGTGATTTTGGTTCCTCCACATCGACCGTAATCACAGTGTAGTTAGGTGCTGTTGGCGGAGTTGGTGATTTAGGTTCTTCTGGTTTCGTTGGCTCTGCAGGTAGATTTTCCACTGTAATCGTTGGTGGAGTTGGAGCCTTTGGTTCTGTTGGTTTTGTTGGCTCTTTCGGTTCTTCTCCTGGCTCTTTAGGAAGACCTACATTTGAGTTGATGGCAAACCAATAAACCGTTGGTTGACCAGCCGCATTGGCACCATTAGCCGTAAAGACTAAGTGTCCATCTGACATCTTCAAGCCTGCTCCACCATAATAGAGGTATGGAGAAGATGGATTATCCCAACCTTCAAGAGTTGTTGAAGATTCACCGTTAAAGACAGATCCATGTTCAATATATTGGTTATCTTTAAAGGAAGTCACTTCTTTAGTAGCAGCATCATAAGAAACACTTGAGTTTGGAATTGGAATAAATTTATTATTTCCAACATTTACAGACTCTTGGTGTTCCACGTTTTCAAATTTCTTCTTAGGTGTGAACGTAATTTGACCTGTAGTTGCATCTACTTTGTATGATCCGATAACATCATCCTTACCTTCAAAGGTAAATTCTTCTGTACCAATAGAATGAACACTTCCTGAACCCGAAGCATTTACAGTTAAGGCATCTGTTACTTCTTCCTTCTCAGGTGTCGTACCAGGAACCCATTTACCTGTGTCATCTTTAACATAACCATATTTCTGAGTCACAATTTTGAGAGGGTTGTCTGCTGAAATGGAAACAGTTGCAGTACCAAAGTCTGCTTTTCCTGTTTTAACCTTCACTTCATTGTTTTCAATGCTCATGGATGAACCATCTGCATATGGATCCCAAGTTCCACGAACAGTGTTGCCATCTTTATCTTTGGCTTCTACTGTAAGGGCACGAGGTTTGTCTCCACTATCGACATAGGAAGCACCTGTCCAGTGGTTGAGCGAGTTCAAAGCGACAATGGCATTGCGTTGAGTCAAATCAAATTTATTGCCATCACCATCATAGAATTCAACATCGACAGCAACCTTAACAGGTTTGTCTTGGTCTGTTGAAGCACCCACTGTCATGGTTACCGTTGGATCTGCGTTGACTGCTGCAATCCCTTTGCCATCATTTGATGGAAGACTTAAAATCTCATAACGGTAAATCACACGTTTGATTGGATGCATATCCGTATTTTCACGCATGCTGGACTGATTCAAGTTATCATAAGTAACGACAAATTTATCGCCTTCTTTCACTTGAATGTACTCAGTTTCATTATTGGCCCAAGGACTAGTTGCTACAATATCTGAAGCTTCCAATTTATTAGAATCATATTGATGGACATTGCTTGTATTTAAACGAGCTTGAGCATCACGAGTAAGATAAGTGCTGATGCCGTCAATGGTGTGAGTTGCACCACCTTCACGTTGGAAGGTCAAATCTTGAACAGTTGAAACATTTTTAAGGTCAGCATACGCATTGTCTGTCATATATTTGTCGTATGCTTGTTTCGCGTCCGTATATTGTTTTTTGGCAACTTCGTATTCAGCTAATTTCTTTTGATAAGCAATATAATCATTTTCGTACTGTACTTTTTCTACATTGTATTTTGCAAGATCAGCTTCGTATTGAGCCTTAGCAGCATCTTCTTCTGCCTTCTTCGCTACCAATTGATCATAAGCTGCTTTATCTTTATCGTATTGCGCTTTCTTAGTTTGGTATTCTTGTAAATCTTTATCGTATTGCGCTTTCGCTGTATTGTAAACAGCCATTTCTGCTTCATACTTAGCTTTTGCTTCTGCATTGGCCTTATCTGCTGCTGCTTTTTCTGCTACTTTAGCATCGTAGGCTGCCTTTTTAGCATTGTACTCTCCTAAAGCTTTATCATAAGCTGCTTGTTGGGTTTTGTAGTCTTCTACTTGTTTCTTGTAAGCCGCTTCTGCTTCTGCATTTCTCTTTTCAATCAATGTGATTTCTTGAGATTTTGCTTCATACTCCGCTTTTGCCTTTTTGTAGTTATCAACTACTGTGTTGATTTCAGCTGTTTGAGCTTTATTATCTGCTTCTGCTGCTGCGATAGATGGTTGGACTTTTTCAGCTTCTTCTGTAACGGTCACACCTTCTGTAGCCGCATCAGCTTTTGCTTTTTCAAGTTCTGGTGATTCTACATAAGTCGTCGTAACTGTTTTATTTCCTTCTGTCACAGTTGTAGATGTCAACTTAGAACTTGTTGCAACAGCTGCATCGCTTGTTGCTGTATCCGTAGTAGTCGCTTCAGTTGCAGGCGCTGTTGCTTCATCTGCTTTCACTTCTGCTCCGTAGGTATTAACAGTAGCCAATCCAGCGATGGCCAATGAAACAACACCGACTGATAACTTACGAATTGAAAATTTTTCCTGCTTCGAAACATGTTCACGATAGCTTTTCATTTTCAAAACTCTCCTTTTTGTTTATGTTTAAAAAAATCTCACTGTAGAGGCAAAAATATGCTACTGCCAGTTAACTCTATTGTATCACAATCAACCATTTTTAAATATTTGTCTATTTAATTTTTTATTTTACTTTAAAGATATAACAACTTGAAACGCCAAACCTTACGGACCTTCCTCATCTTTTAGTTGAAAATATATGTAAGAACCTGTGAAAAATCCTTTATTTTCAAGGATTTTCATCCCGGTTTCTCTTTTTATAAATTTCACCGGAAGGCTTTTTTAGGGGAAGTATTTTTTTATACCAATAGATTAGATTTGAAGGTTAAAATAAAAAATTATGTAATTTTTTCCCTGCCGGATCGGAAAAATTCAAAAAAACAACACTGTTTACAGAAGTGTCCATTCTTTAAATTCCTTCCTTTTTCTTCCCAAATAACAAGAAATGAAAAAGACCAAGGTCCTAAGAACCTTGGTCTAACAACTAATGATTAGTTTAAGTGCCAGATATCTTCATTGTACTGAGCGATCGTACGGTCAGATGAGAAGAATCCTGCTTTAGCAATGTTAACGATGACTTGATCCAACCATGCATCACGGTCTTCGTAGTCAGCCAACATACGTTCTTTGGTGACAATGTAGTCTTCCAAGTCAAGAAGAGTCATGAACCAGTCTTTGTTGATCAATTCCTTGTGAAGACGAGTCAAGCGTTCCTTGTTACCAACTGCAAGAACGGCATCGCTGATAATGAAGTCTACCAATGGTTTGATAGCTTCACGTTCATAGAAGTCCGCTGATTTGTATGCTGATTTCTCATATAGATCGATTACAGTTTCTGAATCTTCACCGAAGATGTAGATGTTGTCACGTCCAACCAATTCAGCGATTTCCACGTTGGCTCCATCCATCGTACCAAGTGTCAATGCACCATTCAACATGAATTTCATGTTACCAGTACCTGAAGCTTCTTTCGAAGCAAGAGAGATTTGCTCAGAAATATCGCTAGCTGGGATCAAGTAGCTTGCAGCAGTTACGTTGTAGTTTTCAACCATCACCACTTGCAAGTGTGGAGCTACTGCTGGATCGTTTGCAATCACTTCAGACAAGCAAAGGATCAAGTGGATGATATCTTGTGCAATGGTGTAGGCAGGAGCTGCTTTACCACCAAAGAGAACAGTGATTGGGCGAGCAGGGATATTTCCAGCTTTGATGTCCAAGTATTTGTGGATCACATACAAAGCGTTCATTTGTTGACGTTTGTATTCGTGGAGACGTTTGATTTGGGTATCAAAGATAGAGTTAGGATTGATTTCCACACCTTGATGGTCTTTCAAGAAACGAGCCAATTTACGTTTGTTGTGAGACTTGATGTTTTCCAATTTTGCTTTGACTGCATCTTTATCTTCATAAGAAAGAAGGTCTTCCAATTTAGATGCGTCATGGTGCCAGTCACGTCCGAGGATATCATCCAAGTAGTGTGACAAGGTTGGGTTGGCATGCATGAGCCAACGACGGAATGTGATACCGTTTGTTTTGTTGTTGAATTTTTCAGGGTAAATGTCGTAGAAGGCTTTCAACTCAGAATTCTTCAAGATTTCTGTGTGAAGTGCTGCTACCCCGTTTACGCTAAATCCATAGTGGATATCCATGTGCGCCATGTGTACGCGATCATTCTCATCGATGATTTGAACAGCTGGATCTTTGTATTCAGCGCGAACACGGCGGTCCAATTCTTCAATGATTGGAACCAAGTGAGGAACCACTTCTTGCAAGAATTCAAGTGGCCATTTTTCAAGGGCTTCTGCAAGGATTGTGTGGTTAGTGTAAGCCGTCATGCTACGAACGATAGAGATGGCTTCATCCATTCCAATACCACGTTCTGTCAAAAGACGGATCAATTCAGGGATGACCATTGATGGGTGAGTATCGTTGATTTGGACAACAGCATAGTCAGCAAGGTCATGCAAGTTGCTTCCTTTTTCGATGGCTTCGTCGATGATCAATTGTGCACCGTTTGATACCATGAAGTATTGTTGGAAGATACGGAGCAATTCCCCTTGACGGTTACTATCATCTGGGTACAAGAAGAGGGTCAAGTTGCGAGCGATATCTGTCTTGTCAAAGTTAATACCATCTTCAATAATAGATGAATCAACTGAATCCAAGTCGAACAAACGCAAACGGTTCTTGGTATCAATCTTGTAACCAGGGACATCGATATCATAAAGGGTAGAAGTCAATGTGAAGTGTGCAAATGGCACTTGGTAGCTACGGCTTGAACGAACGAGCCAGCTTTGGTCAGTCAACCATGCGTTTGGAATCGTTTCTTGTTGGTTGTTTTTAAGGACTTGTTGGAACAAACCAAAGTGGTAGTTCAAACCAACCCCATCCCCTGTCAAACCAAGGCTTGAGATAGAGTCGATAAAGCAGGCTGCCAAACGTCCCAAACCACCGTTACCAAGTGATGGTTCCAATTCCACTTCTTCGACTTCGATCAAGTCTTTACCAGCATCTGACAATTCTTTTTTAACATCGTCGTAAAGACCCAAGTTGATCAAGTTGTTAGACAAGAGTTTACCGATCAAGAACTCAGCTGAGATGTAGTAAACTTTTTTCTTACCAGTATTGATTTTCTTTTGAGCGCTTGCTTGCTTGGTGTAATTTAGCAAGGCAATGTACAATTCTTCATTTGAACATTCAGCAATTGTTTTTTGATGATGATCAATCACATATTTTTGTAATGATTCCATGTTGGGAGTCTCCTTTGTTTCAACAATTTTAATAGGGGGAAAGATTATTTTTTTGCTTTCTTAACTTCTTTTTTCAAGTCTTTGTTTTCACGACGATAGATCGTAGTGAAATCAAGCAATTCTTGCTCGACAGCTGGAGTCAATTGATCCGCTGTCATTCGCCATGACCAGTTACCACCGAGAGTAGATGGGAAGTTCATCCGAGCTGAGCCATCTAACTCAAGCAAGTCTTGCATCGTAGCAATCGCCATGAAGCTGACGGAAGCAAAGACGGTACGAAGCATCGCATGCGGTACAGATTCGTACTCTTTCCGGTTAGTATAACGAGCAAGGTACTCACGAGTTGGATCGTCGATTTCATTGCGGTACCATCCAAGAACTGTGTTGTTATCATGTGTTCCTGTATACATCACAGAATTGTTTGGTGCCAAGTGAGGGCTATCGATACTTTCATCGTCCGGATTGAAGGCAAATTGAAGAATCTTCATTCCTGGGAAGCCAGTGCTTTCACGAAGTTCGATGACTTCATCTGTCATAAAGCCAAGGTCCTCAGCGATGATGTTCAAATCACCGAGCTCTTCCTTCACAGCTGCAAAGAGTTTGTAGCCAGGACCTTTAACCCATTTACCTGGTGCTGCTGTATCTGATCCAGCAGGGATTTCCCAGTAAGACTCAAAACCACGGAAGTGGTCGATCCGCACGATGTCGTAGATCTTGAAGCTTTCACGCAAGCGTTCAATCCACCATTGGTAGCCATCTTTGTCCATTGCTTCCCAGTCATAGATTGGGTTCCCCCAAAGTTGACCAGTTGCTGAGAATTCATCTGGCGGGCATCCTGCGATGCAAGTCGCTTTCCCGTTTTTATCTGTTTTGAAGAGATGAGGGTTCGCCCACATGTCACTTGAATCTTCCGCTACATAGATTGGCATGTCTCCGACGATTTCAATGTGATGGTCATTGGCATAAGCTTTCAAGGCCAACCATTGTTGGAAGAAGAAGAATTGAGTCACACGATGGTAAGTCAATTGATCCGCCAATTCTTCACGGTATTGAGCCAAAGCTTTTGGTTCACGTGCACGAATAGCTGCATCTGGCCATTCTGTCCAGGCTTTTAAATCAAAGTGTTCTTTGATAGCCATGTATTCTGCAAATAGTTCCAACCAAGAAGCATTGGCTTCGCAAAAGGCTTGGAATTCTTTTTGATCACCTGATTTCAAGAAGTTCGCAACTGCTTTTTCAAGCAAGGGACGACGTTGTTCGAAAACCTTTGCATAATCCACTTGAGTAGGATCTTGACCAAAGTCCACTCCTTTAAGATCTGCTTCTGTCAACAAACCTCGTTCAATCAAAAGATCGAAATCAATAAAATGAGTGTTCCCAGCAAAAGCTGAGAAAGATTGGTATGGAGAATCTCCATAACTAGTTGTACCAAGCGGCAAGATTTGCCAGTAACGTTGCTTGGTCCGAACGAGGAAATCAACAAAATCATATGCTGATTGACCGAATGATCCGATCCCGTATTGTCCAGGAAGGGAAGAAATGTGCATCAAAACACCACTTTGACGTTTTTTCATGGGTTACCACCTTTTTTTATTTCTTTGAAGCCTGCGATTCGGTGCACGGTATGGGTATCGTTGCAGAGTCGTATCCAGCTCTCAAGCGGCTCTACTCTTTGTTAAAAATCGAACAGGCGCAACTCAGTTTACGCAATTTTTGCGAAAACGTTTGCGTACCATGTTATTATAAACTTTTTCCCTATTTTCTGCAAGGGATTTCTTAAAAACTTTTTTAACTTTTTTCAGAATGTCCTCACCCCCTTAGTGTATTCTTTCCTTTGGCTAATGTCAACAAATTTGATGCATTTTATAGAAGAAAGTTCGGAATTAAAATATTTTTAAAAAAATTGTTTAAAACTACTTGCAAACGTTTTCGCCTTGTGATATACTTAAGACGTTTTAGGAAAACGTTTGTCTAAAACGGTTTCTAATTATTATCTTTTTTTATTCTTTAGGAGGAATAAATCATGAAACGTACAATTTTACGTAGTGCTGCTGTACTTGGTACAGTTGGTTTTGCCGGCTTCTTACTTGCTGCTTGTAGCAATAGCTCATCAGGTTCTTCTGAGGCAAGTAAAGAAATCAACGTCTATGTAGACAAAGGCTACAAATCTTATGTTGAAGAAGCTGCAAAAGCTTTTGAAAAAGAAAATGGCGTAAAAGTTAACATCAAGACTGGTGATGCTCTTGGTGGATTGGATAACCTTTCTCTTGATAACCAATCTAAAAAAGCTCCAGACGTAATGATGGCTCCATACGACCGTGTAGGTGGTCTTGGTAGCGATGGTCAATTGGCTGAAGTGACATTAAACAAAGATAGCCATACAGATAAAACAACTGAAGCTCTTGTAACAAACGGTGGTAAAGTTTACGGTGCACCTGCTGTCATCGAAACATTGGTTCTCTACTATAACAAAGATCTTTTAAGCGAAGCTCCAAAAACATTTGGTGATCTTGACAATCTTGCAAAAGATAGCAAGTACGACTTCGCTAGCGAACCTGGTAAAACAACTGCCTTCTTAGCTGACTGGACAAACTTCTACTACACTTACGGTTTACTTTCAGGTAACGGCGGTTATGTGTTTGGTAAAGACGGTACAGATCCTAAAGATATTGGATTGAACAACCAAGGTTCTATCGATGGTATCGAATATGCAAAAACTTGGTATGCTAAATGGCCAAAAGGTTTGCAAGATACAAAAGGTGCTGCTAACTTCATCCAAACACAATTCCAAGAAGGTAAAACAGCTGCTATCATCGATGGTCCTTGGAAAGCTGCTTCATTGAAAGAAGCTAAAGTAAACTACGGTGTCGCAACGATTCCAACTCTTCCAAACGGAAAACAATACTCTGCCTTTGGTGGTGGTAAAGCTTGGGTTATCCCTGCAGGTGCGAAAAACCTTGATGGCGCTCAAAAATTCATTGACTTCTTGACAAGTACTGATCAACAAAAAGCTTTGTTTGACAAGACCAATGAAGTTCCTGCCAACACCGAAGCTCGTAAATATGCGGTTAGCAAAAACGATGAATTGACAACTGCCGTTGTTGATCAATTCAAGAATGCTCAACCAATGCCAAATATCTCAGAAATGAGTGCTGTTTGGGATCCAGCTGCTACTATGCTTTTCGATGCTGTAAGTGGTAAAAAATCTGCAAAAGCATCTGCTGACGATGCAGTGAAATTGATTAAAGAAACCATCGAACAAAAATTCGGTAGCAAATAAGACAGTTTTTAGGTGTGAGTAAGAGGTTGGAGACAAGGTCCCAACCTCTTATGTTCAATTTTCAAGCACAACTGACTGTCTGACTTGTCTTCTTGCTCTCTAGCAAGGACATTATAAGGAGATTTGAATGACTACAGAACAAAACCCTAAAAAGGCTATGTGGCTCTCTTTGATCCCGGGTCTTGGGCAAATTTATAACAAACAAAAAACCAAAGGCTATATTTTTCTTGCCGTAACTGTTCTCTTTCTCGCCTATTTCCTAGGAATCGGAGCTGGAGAATTAGCGAAATTGGTTACACTTGGAACCGTCCGTGGACAAGATAATTCTCTCTTTATCTTGATTCGTGGCGCCTTCCACTTGATCATTACCATTGTTTACTTCCTATTTTATGCCTTAAATATTAAGGATGCTGGAACCGTTGCAAAACGTATCAACAATGGCATTGCTGTTCCAAAAACTGGAAAAGAAATGGTTCAAGCCATCTATGAAAATGGCTTCCCATATTTATTGATCATTCCTTCATACATTGCTATGACATTTGCGATTATCTTCCCAGTTTTAGTAACTTTGATGATCGCCTTTACCAACTACGACTTCAAACATACCGCTCCAACAACCTTGCTTGATTGGATCGGGTTCCAAAACTTCACTAATATGTGGACCTTGAGCACCTTCCGCTCAGCCTTTACATCTGTTCTTGGCTGGACCTTGATTTGGGCACTCGCAGCTTCTACTCTTCAAATCGTACTCGGTATCTTGACCGCTATTGTTGCAAACCAACCATTCGTAAAAGGAAAACGAATCTTTGGGGTTATCTTCTTGCTCCCATGGGCTGTTCCAGCCTTCATCACTATCTTAACTTTCTCAAATATGTTTAACGATAGTGTCGGTGCCATCAATGCACAAGTTATCCCATTGTTTGCGAAGATCTTCCCATTCTTAGATGGCATTTTGATTCCTTGGAAAACAGATCCTACTTGGACAAAAATTGCTTTGATTATGATGCAAGGTTGGCTCGGCTTCCCTTACATTTACGTCTTGACTTTAGGGATTCTTCAATCTATTCCAAACGATCTTTACGAAGCTGCTTATATTGATGGTGCCAACGGTTGGCAAAAATTCCGCAGCATCACTTTCCCAATGATTATGGCTGTTGCAGCTCCAACTTTGATCAGTCAATATACTTTCAACTTTAATAACTTCTCCATCATTTACTTGTTTAACGATGGGGGACCTGGTTCTGTCGGAGGAAACGCCGGATCTACAGATATCTTGATCTCATGGATCTACAAGTTGACAACCAATTCTTCTCCTCAATATTCAATGGCCGCAGCGGTAACCTTGATTATCTCTGTGATTGTGATCTCAATCTCTATGATTGCCTTCAAGAAACTACATGCATTTGATATGGAGGATGTATAAAATGAAAAATTCAGTTCAATTTAAACGCCGCCTCAATCATTTCTTGACTTACCTGTACATGGTGGTTCTTTCAATCGTTATCATTTATCCATTGTTGATTACGGTTCTATCAGCCTTCAAATCAGGGAATGTCAGTGCCTTTACACTTGATTTTAGTGGCAATCTTAGTTTTGATAACTTCTCAAAACTTTTCTCTGAAACTCATTATGGCACTTGGTATATGAACACCTTGGTTATCGCCATTATCACCATGATTGTACAAACAAGTATCGTTACCTTCGCAGGTTACGCATACAGCCGTTACAATTTCTTGGCGCGTAAACAAAGTTTGGTCTTCTTCTTGATTATTCAAATGGTCCCAACCATGGCAGCCCTCACAGCCTTCTTCGTTATGGCTTTGATGCTGAATGCCTTGAACCAACCTTGGTTCTTGATCTTCCTTTATGTTGGTGGTGGTATTCCAATGAATGCCTGGTTGATGAAGGGATACTTCGATACTGTTCCAATTTCTCTCGATGAATCTGCGAAATTGGATGGAGCTGGACACTTCCGTCGCTTCTGGCAAATCGTCCTTCCTCTTGTTCGTCCAATGATTGCCGTTCAAGCACTTTGGGCTTTCATGGGGCCTTTCGGAGACTATATCTTGTCTAAATTCTTGCTTCGTGACGAAGTGAACTATACGGTAGCCGTTGGTCTTCAAACCTTTATCAGTGACCAAAAAAATCAAAAAATCGCCTTCTTTGCAGCCGGTGCTATTTTGATCGCGGTTCCAATCTGTATCTTATTCTTCTTCCTACAAAAGAACTTTGTTTCAGGCTTGACAGCTGGTGGAGATAAAGGATAAAATAGAATCTTATTTCAAGCACATTTTATTTTTAAGTTAAGGGTAGTATGGTGGATGCTTTACTACCCTTCGTTAAGAATAAAATCAATGCAAAGAGATTTCTCTTTGCATTTCTGATACTCTTATGTTTAGAAAGGTCATCTTATGCCCTATCCTTTTAATTATTTCGCAAGTATCTTCAATTTCCGCTCTTCTTTTGCAAACCGCAAAAAACTGAGCTGGTTCCAAATGATTTTTACTTCTTTCTTTCTAATCTCTATCACACTATTACCTGTGGCTCTGCAAAATGCTCAACTCAAAACCTATCCTTTGACAACCTTTGTCAGCGATGTGTTTGATCCTTTATCAACAGACGTTATGAAAGATATCCAAGAACACGTCGTGATCAAAGACCAAGAGCTCACCTATACAGGGACTAACCCTGTACACAAGACTTCAAAAGGACAGGTTATCTTAGGCCAAGAGGCAAAGGCTAGTGAAGGCAAGGAGTTAACACTCCATTTTGATCGCAAACAATTGATTATCTCAAAAGAGAATAAAGAACTCGCTACAGTCTCATACCAGGCTATTAATCAAGAGAGCCTTCGGGATAAAAAAAGCTTCACTCAAGCTATCTCTAGCGATTGGTTTCGCGACAATCGACTCCCTGTCAGTCTCTTTCTCGTGATTTTCTCTGGCTTCTTATCGACAGTCAATTATTTGATTCTCATCCTAGGGGCATCTTTCTTCCTCTACTTGACACGAAAATCTCGACTCTTTTCACTACAAACTTTCAAGGAATGTTTCAATTGTATTCTGAATTGCTTGGGACTCCCTATTTTACTGAGTGTCTTCATCAGTTTACTATTCCATCAAGTATTTACTACGACGATCATGATCCAAAATGTCTTATTTGTACTCTATCTTGCTATGGTATTTTATAAGACCCACTTCCGTGATCCAGACTATCACCGCTAGGAGGTTTTCTCATGCGTGTTACCATCAAAGATGTGGCGAAACTCGCTGGCGTCGCGCCTTCAACTGTCACGCGCGTCATCCAAAACAAATCCACGATTAGTGATGAAACAAAAAAACGTGTCCGTGAGGCCATGGTCGAATTGGACTACCATCCCAATCTTAATGCTCGCAGCCTTGTCAGCCAATCTAGTCAAGTCATTGCTTTGGTCCTACCAATCGACAGTGACGTCTTCTACCAGAATCCTTTCTTCCCAACTGTTTTAAGAGGGATTACCCAGATCGCGTCAGACAATGATTATGCCATCCAAATCTGTACGGGGCAAAATGAAGAACGGCGGCTCGACAACCTCAAACAACTCATCTACGGAAATCGTGTAGATGGTTTGATTTTCCTTTATTCCAACCCGAATGATCCCCTCGTTGAATTTGCGATCAAAGACAAGTTCCCCTTCCTCATTCTCGGAAAGGCAGCTTCACCTTTTGTATCGCTAGTGGATAATGATAATATCAAGGCTGCATTTGATGCGACGGATTATTTCATTCAACAAAACTACCGAAAAATTGCTTTTATCGGGGGAAACAAAGAACTGTTCGTATCTCAAGACCGCTACGAAGGTTATAAAGAAGCCCTCCAAAAAGCAGGGATTCCTCTCGATGAAAAACTGGTTCATTTCTCATTTGGTTTTATGTTGGAAGACAATTCTTATCAAATGATGGAGAGCCTTCCCCTAGCAGAGTTAGATGCCATCATGACAACCGATATTCTCGTTGCTGAAGGGGTGCGCCAATACCTATTAGAACACCAGCTGACAATCCCGATTATTTCCTTTGATTCGATTAAGCCACGACTCGATATTGAAGCCTATATTGACATCAATGCAGTGGAACTCGGACGTGAGTCTGTTCGGACAATTCTACAAATTATCAAGGATCACAAAGAAGGAAAAACCGTCTGCTACCGTCAATTGATTGACCATACCATTACGAAACTCTAGGAGTCTTTATGTCTACATTTACTGCTTATTTAGATGACCAAGACCTCATTCGTATCCAAAAGGGAGAGGAGCATATCCTTCCTTTTTATTTGAAAACGAACCAAGGTTATCTTGCCTTAATCCCTGTCAAAACGTCAAGTGCAGCGACTGACACAGGAGACTATTTCTTAAGCCCTATTCCACTTGAACTCGGAGAAGAGTACACCATCTACGATGCTACTGGAAATTCTTCTATACTCCACTATCGAAACATCGTTCGCAAACCCATTTTCGATCAAACCTTCACCTATAGTGGAGAAGATTTAGGAAGTTTTTACACACCAAATCAGACGCAATTTAAATTCTGGGCACCGATTTCGCAAGATGTGAGTCTCCATATCGAAGATCAGATCTATCCGATGACACGTACAGAAAACGGTGTCTGGAAACTCTTGCTCAAAGGGGATTGGGAAGGAGCTGCCTACCACTATGAATTTCGTGTCAATGGCCTAGAACGTCGGATTCACGATCCCTATGCTCTATCCTCTTTGGCCAACTCTGGAGACAGCTTGGTCATCGACCGGAAGAAGATTACACGTCCTATCACACGTGCTGCTCGTCAATTAGACCCGACAGAAGCAATCATCTACGAGATGAGCGTTCGGGACTTCTCTGTCCAAAAAGAGGCCGGCTTTAAACACCCTGGTAAGTTTAAAGGGTTGACAGAATCGCCTCAACTCAATGGTCAGATCCTTGGATTTGATTACCTTCAAAAACTTGGCATTACCCATGTACAGTTACTTCCTGTCTATGATTTCGGTAGTGTTGATGAAGAGAATCAATGGAAAGCCTACAACTGGGGTTATGATCCTGTCCAATACAATGTTCCAGAAGGTAGTTATGCCAGTGACCCCAACGATCCTTATGCACGGATTTGGGAACTCCAAGATGCTATTGCAACCTATCACCAATCTAATCTTAGTGTTATCATGGATGTGGTCTACAATCACGTCTACCAGGCCGATGAGTATGCATTTGAACAAATCGTACCCGGTTATTTCTACCGCTATAATGCAGAAGGAGAGCGGACCAATGGAACCTTCTGTGGGAATGATGTCGCAAGTGAACGTTCCATGGTAAGACACTATATCAAGCAATCCCTCAAGCAATGGGTTTCCCTCTACGGCTTTGATGGTTTTCGCTTTGACTTGATGGGAATCTTAGACATTCAAACCATGACAGAGATTGCAGAGGAGCTCCGTGAAATCTATCCTAAAGTCTATCTCTATGGCGAAGGGTGGAAGATGGATACAGGCCTCTCTGAAGACCAGCTCGCTCACCAGTACAACTCAAAACGATTACCAGATTTTGGCTTTTTCAGTGATAATTTCCGGGATACGGTCAAGAGAACACTCTTAGCCGATCACCGTCGTGATAGTCAACATCCAGCCAATGATTTTTCTAATATCCTAACAGCAAATGTCGGGAAAGTAGGACCTGCTCATTTCATCCAACCTCAACAAGCCATTCAGTACGTCGAATGCCATGACAATGCAACTGTTTTTGATTATTTCCAACTTGAAAAAGAAGAGATTCGTCTAGAGGAGCGAAAAGCTCTCTCACGTCTCGCTCTTCATTTGGTATTATTATCCCAAGGTGTACCTTTTATCCATGCTGGTCAAGAATTTTACCGCACAAAAGGGCTCGAAGACAACACCTATAACTTGCCAGATAGTCTCAACCAATTGGACTGGACATCCCTTTCAAAATGCCAAGAAGAAATTGCTTTTCTTGAAGAATTGATTGCTTATCGGAAATCACAGCCACTCCTTCGTTTGAAAAAAGGGCAAGAGATTCGCGACTACTGTGATGTCAAATGGTTGTCTGATCATCATTTGATCTACACGATTGAGAAAGATCGTGAAAAAATAACGATTCTCGTCAATATCGGTGATCAAGAAAAGACCTATCAACATCCGAGCGATAGCCAGCTGTTATTTGCCTATCCTCATGCCAACCTCCAAGCGCCTATTCCTAAAGGAAAGGAACTTTCTATTCCTGCCCATAGTTGGCTCCTTCTCCACGAAACTGAATCAACAAAATAAAGGTCACCACAATGTGGTGACCTTATTTTTATTCTTCTGTTTCTACAAAGCGTCCAATGATATGAACGTTTTCTGAAATGGTGATAAAAGCCTGAGGATCAGCTTTTTTCATAATATATTTGAATTCATTAAACTCTGCACGCGTAATAACTGTCAGCAGAACCGCTTTTTCCTGATGGTTATAGGTTCCTTCTGCATTGTGGATAATGGTTGCTCCACGATGCAATTTTTTATGGATCTTTTCAATAATGGCATCTGGCTGGCTCGTTACGATCATTGCCTGCATCCGTTTTTGCTTGGTAAAGACAGCATCCGTTACTCGACTCGATACGAAGATGGTAATCATAGAGTAAAGAGCATACTTCCAACCAAAGGTCAGACCAGCGATCAACATAATGGTCCCATTGACCAAAAAGGAGATACTGCCGACATTCTTTCCTGTCCGTTTTCGAATCGTCAAACTGACAATATCCGTTCCTCCACTGGAAATGTTGTTCCGAAGAGCAAAACCAATCCCTGTTCCCATGACAACCCCACCAAATAGGGCATTCATGATCGGATCGTTGGTCAACGTAATCACTGGCACGAACTGAATAAAGAGGGAACTCATCGAAACCGTAATAAAGGTAAAGATGGTAAATTTATGGCCAATTTGATACCAAGCCACAATCATCAAAGGGATATTGATGGCATAAAAGGTCAAGGAAACGGGAATCGTAAAGCCAATAAAGCGTTGGCTCAGAACAGATAAAATCTGAGCTAGCCCTGTTGCACCGCTGGAGTATACATGTCCTGGTTGAAAGAAGAAGTTGACGGCAATCGCTGATAGAAAACCATACAGCAAGGAAGCTGACACTTTTTCATCGTATTTCTCACGGGAGATGCTCTTCAGCACGCGCAATAATTTAATGTTATAAGCTAGTCGCCGCACATGATAGCGAAATAGCTTATGAAAGCGAATTTTTTTCATTTTCAATCCATCGATTAGAAGAAAAGGAAGATCTTAGAGCAACTGATTCCTAGACTTTCCCTTTTCTCTCTTGTCCTATTCTTGCTCTGCTAGTTCTACTTGAAGATTTAACTCATCCAATTGCTTTTCAGAAACGACAGAAGGAGCTTGTGTCATTGGATCTGTCGCCTTGTTATTCTTCGGAAAGGCAATGACTTCCCGAATATTATCTTCACCTGCAAGAAGCATCACGAAGCGGTCCAAACCAATCGCCAATCCTCCATGTGGTGGGAAACCATAATCCATTGCTTCCAACAAGAAACCAAATTGTTCATTGGCAGCTTCTTTTGTAAATCCAAGTGCCTTAAACATCCGTTCTTGTAAATCTTTATGATTAATCCGTAGGCTTCCTCCACCTAATTCATAGCCATTTAAGACGATATCATAGGCAATTGCTCGAACTTTTGAAAGATCTCCTTCCAATTCATGCTCTGTTTCAGCTTGTGGAAGTGTAAATGGATGGTGAGCAGACATATAACGGCCTTCTTCTTCAGACCATTCAAACATTGGCCAATCCACTACCCAAAGGAAGTTGTATTGATTGTTGTCAATCAAGTCAAGCTCTTTCGCAAGACGAACACGCAAAGCACCAAGCGTTGCATTGGCTACTTCAAGAGTATCTGCTACAAAGAGAACTAGATCTTTGTCTTCTAACTGTAAAGCAGCTGTCAAGTCACTTGTCAAGTCTGTCAAGAACTTCGCAACAGGACCGTTCAAAGTACCCTCAGCATATTTCACCCAAGCAAGACCTTTTGCACCGTATTGCTTCGCAACTTCTGTCAATTTATCGATGTCTTTACGAGAGTAATGATCCGCTGCACCTTTGACAACAATCGCCTTAACTGCTGGAGCTTCTGAGAAGACTTTGAAGTCTACACCCTTGACAAGCTCTGTCAAGTCTTGGAGCAACATTTCAAAACGTGTATCTGGTTTATCTGAACCATACAAGGCCATAGCGTCATCATAATTCATCCGTGGGAATGGGAGTGTTACTTCAATTCCCTTGGTTTCTTTCATGACACGTGCAATCAAGCCTTCTGTGATATCCTGGATTTCTTGATCACTCAAGAAAGAAGTTTCCAAGTCGACTTGTGTAAACTCAGGTTGACGGTCTCCCCGTAAATCCTCATCACGGAAACACTTCACGATTTGATAATAGCGGTCAAATCCAGCATTCATCAACAATTGTTTTGTAATCTGAGGACTTTGTGGAAGGGCATAGAAATGCCCCTTATTGACACGGGAAGGAACCAAATAGTCACGCGCTCCTTCTGGAGTTGACTTAGAAAGAAACGGTGTTTCCACATCAATAAATTCTAATTCATCCAAGTAATTGCGGATTGAATGGGTTACTTTTGCACGAAGTTTGAGGTTTTCCAACATCTCAGGACGACGAAGGTCTAAGTAGCGGTAACGAAGACGAGTATCATCATTGGCTTCAATACCGTCCTTGATTTCAAATGGTGTTGTTTTTGCGGTATTGAGAACCGTAATAGTTTCTACCTTGAGTTCTACTGCTCCTGTAGGCAAGTTTGGATTAGCTTGTTCACGAGCTTCTACAAGACCTGTCACTTCTACAACATATTCACTACGGATGCTTTCGGCTGTAGCCATCACTTCTGTACTAACTGTTTCTGGATTGATCACCAATTGCATGATTCCTTCGCGGTCGCGTAGATCGATAAAGATCAAACCACCCAAGTCACGACGACGGCTAACCCATCCTTTCAAGGTAATACGAGTTCCAATGTGTTCTTCACGAACACGTCCAGCATACATTGAACGTTTCATTTCTAATTAATCTCCAAACTAATATTCTTCCTTCTATTTTACCATAAAGACCAGCAGAAAGTGGCCTTT
This sequence comes from Streptococcus sp. HMSC065C01, assembly GCF_001813525.1. NCBI lineage: Bacteria > Bacillati > Bacillota > Bacilli > Lactobacillales > Streptococcaceae > Streptococcus > Streptococcus sp. HMSC065C01. The sequence continues at coordinate 122,938 of NZ_KV812846.1, forward strand.
AGCTCAACTTTTTCAGTCACCAACTTCTTTAATTATCGTGGCTCTCTTCTTTCTTTTTGGGATCATCGTAGAGAGTGGGTGCTAGCACCTTCATTAAAGTCGCCGTCCCAAATCGCAAGACAGCTGCTGCTAGTCCAAAAATAGGGGATAGGTAGCGGAAAAAGAAATCTCCCCTAAGCACATAGGTCATGCCACCCACAATAAAAAAGATCACAATTCCCTGAACGATTGCGTAAAACCAAATTTTTTTCACACTATTCTCCTTTTCACAAACCAGCTGACTTATCCACTGTTTTTTATCACTTATCCACAAAAATGTGGATAACTTTCACTTTTTGCCCCCTCAAAAGAGGAAGCGTCAGAAGCATCAGGACTTGCTTTCATCCATTTACAAGCAAGTTTCCCACAGCCTGTGGATAACTCTCTTGCTTATTTGTGACTTTCTCGTCACTTTCCTCACAAATCAAGGAGCCAGGATTTGATCCTGCCCCCTTTGATCAAGCATTATTTAAATTCGTCTGGTGTCCCTTTATATTGGGCCCAGTCTTTGCTGAAGAAGCGATCATTTAGATGGTAAGTTGGTGCTTTTTCAGCCTTTGTGACAAAGGGATTGACCGCTTTATCAAAGGCTAGCCAACCATTCCATCCCATATGAATCGTATCTTCCATAAAGTAGGGCTGATCACCATCTTTAGAAAAGTCTGCAATATTGGTGAATCCTTGACTTTCCAATTGGTAACGAATCTTTTGAACAGCCTGTTCATACTTTTCTTGGCTCAAGCCTGTGTAGTTCATCCATTTGGCATTTACTGGAGGAATGACAAAGATAACATTGGTCCGAGATTTAGCAAACTGGTCTAGAACCAACTGCAAGTCATTGTACTCAGGAGATTGAACATAGGATTCGTTTTTTTGGAAACCTTTTAGTTTCTTCAACTTCATTTTTAAACGAGTATTGTAAAAATGATTGCTGATTCCAAGGTCGTTGTTATTGGTTTTGATTTTTGCTTCAGCCGTTGCAATTTCTTCCAATTTCTCATATGAGAATTGATCTGGTAAATCTTGTAGACGTTTTTTGACCTTCTTATCGTAATTCCCGTTTGTACGCGTTGCAAGATTACTAAACAAAGCATCTTCGCGTTGGACAAGGTGGGAAACAAACTGGTTCAAAGACTGATCAAATCTGGAAATTTTCTTTCCTTGAGAAATTTTCGTTACAACACTTTGAAAGGCGACATTTGGATACTGTTGTAACAGACGCTTTGCAGCATACTGGGATGCAGCATCCTGTTGGTGATTGGCAATAAAGCTATTCAACTGATCGCTATTAAAGAATTGTTGAAAAGCAGAGGAATCGTATCCCTTTTTGGTAAACCATTGCGGAGAAACTACATAAACAGCTGTATTGTCCTTGAGTTCTGGCAAAATCTGTTGCATCCCAAAATACTGGTTCAAAGAAGCCGCACCACGTTCTCCTAAAAAGTAGGGTCTATAATTGCGGTCATATTTCTCAGCCAAAACTGCTGGATGCACCACATCAAAACGCAACCATTCACTGGAGCCGAAATAAGGGACAAAGCGATGCTGTGGATCAGAAAGTGCTTCTTGTTTCTTTGTACGACTCTTGAATCCTTCTGCATTCAGACTAACCGCAGCTTTTTTCTCTTCAGTATAGTTGTGCTTATGATTGATTGGATAAAAGAATAATAAAGCTGTTACCATGAGGAGCGCGCAAAATACGGGCCCTAAAATCAGCCACAAACGCTTAAGCATTCTGAAGCTCCGTTACACCTTCTACGATCTTGTTAGCAGTATTCCAATCATCGCGTCCAAATTCAGATACAGGAACACGGATGCCAAAGCGATTTTCCAGTTCCACAATCAATTCGACTGTCCCCATACTATCAAGGACACCCGCATCAAAGAGATCCTCATCCATCATGTCTGAGACATCTTCCATAAACAATTCGTCAATAATTTCAATTACTTGAGATTTTACATCCATTTTTCTATTCTCCTTTTATTTCAATTTTGGAAACCATTGTTGATCCAAGAATCCTGAGAAAATCAGGAAGGACAACATCACTGTGTTAAAGGTGATAAAGATCCCTAAAGCTTTGGTCCAACGATTGTCCGGTATAGGATCCAATCCTTTTGCTTTTCTTTCTTTATTGATGGTCTTTTTCTTACGAATCCAAGCATCATTGATGACCAGTCCAAGCCCATGGAAGAGCCCATAAGCGATGTAGTACCAAGTCACCCCGTGCCAGAAGCCCATGACCAACATATTGATAATGTAGGCAACATTTGAGGTGGTAATCCGGCTCTTGAATACTTTATTGCGCATCAATACCATCACGAGACGCATAAAGACAAAATCACGGAACCAGAAAGATAAACTCATATGCCAACGATTCCAGAATTCCTTTAAGTCACGTGATTTAAAGGGACGATCAAAGTTGATGGGACTTTTAATTCCCATCAGATTGGAAGCTGCTAAAGCAAACATCGAATAGCCCGCAAAGTCAAAGAAGAGGTCAAAGCCATAAACATACATGACTCCCAGCGTTCCGATATTGAAGAATCCACCTTGAGACAAAGCATAGGTCTGCACATGTCCTAACAATAAGTGGCCAAAAATATGAGCTAGGATAAATTTATAAAGGAAGCCATACATGATATACTTAACAGCTTGCTCCAACATATCCAATAATTCTTCACGCTCAGGAATAGCGTTATAATCCTCATTAAAACGCTTGAAACGATCAATCGGTCCACTTGAGAAGGTCGGCATAAAGAGCATAAAGCGTAAGAATTCCCAGAGTGTGAATTCTTTCAAGACACCATCTCGCATTTCGATGATCATTCCGACAGCTCGGAAGGTTAAATACGAAATCCCTAAAAATCCAAACAAGGATTGGTGCCCATTCTTGATCGCTGGCTCCACCTTAACAAAGATCAGGGGCAAGACAGACAAGAAGGAATGAAGATAGAAAATCCACTTGTTGTCCGCTTTCTGACGATAGATTTTGTAGGAATACACAATCAAGATTTGCCAGACTACGTAAAAGAGCAGGGCATAAATTTGCTTGAGATTCGAACCTGTCAGCATCAAAATGATAAAGATCAGACTCACCAGTCCTTCATAGACCGGAAATCTCTTTTTGAAAAAGAGGCCCACAAAGATCGGCAAAAAAGCTAGAATGAGGTAGACAAAATAGATCGGTGTTCCATAGTGTTCTAAATGAGGGAGCTGTTTCAAAAACTCGATCATCGGTTATTAACCTCGCTAATCAACCCTTTGATGTCGATTTTCCCGTTTGGTGTTAATGGCAGGCTATCACGATAGAGGAATTTTGAAGGCATCATATAAGACATCATGATGTTTTCTAAATCTTCCTTGATGGCTTTTGTGATATCAATTTCGCGCTCAAATTGTTCTTTGACGCCCTCTTTTAAGATGACATAGGCCAAGAGATTTTGGACCTTGTGATCCTTATTATAACGCGGTACTGCGACTGCTGAGTCAATATACTTCGATTTGTTCAAGTTTTGAGAGACATCCTCTAGCTCGATACGATAACCGTTAAACTTGATTTGGAAGTCCATCCGACCACCATAGAGAAGAAGGCCTTCATCCGTCATGGTTCCGACATCTCCCGTATGGTAGGCTGGAAGACCTTCAAATTCGAAGAAGGCTTCTGCTGTTTTCTCTGGATTATTCATATAACCTTTTGAAACAGCTGGGCCTGATACGATGATCTCACCTTGCTCACCATTCGGCAATTTGTTACCTGCCTCATCAATGATGAAGGTTGGAGAATCTTCTTTGGTGTAACCAATTGGCAGACGTTTCAAAGTAGCTAACATCTCATCTGTTACGGCTACAGCCGAAAGAGCTACAGTTGCTTCCGTTGGGCCGTAGGCATTGATGATGCGTGCATTTGGGAAACGCTCGCGCAATTTCTGAGCAGTCTTGACTGTCAACTCTTCCCCATCAAAGTAGAAATGGGTGATCCCTGGCATTTTTTCAGCATTGAAATCCTCAGACAACATGGCCATATCTGCAAAAGATGGTGTTGAAGTCCAGATCGCAATCGGAAGAGAAAAGATCGTCGCAAAGAGTTGTTTGAAGTCTTGAGTGATAGCTGATGGAAGGGCAAAAAGGGTTCCTCCAAGAGCTAAGGTCGGTGCCCAGTACATGACAGACAAGTCAAAAGAATAGGGCGGTTGCGCCAACATTTGCGGACGCTCTGGCGTTGCAAATTCCTTGTCCGTAATCATCCAGTTGGTAAAACTGAGCAAGTTATCGTGCGAAATTTGCACCCCTTTTGGTTTCCCGGTTGTCCCTGAGGTAAAGATGATGTAGTAGTTATCATCCCCTTTGACCGGATGTTTCAAGTCATAGGCATGCTGAGCCGCATAAGCTTCACGCACTTGCTCCAAGGACATGATTGGAGCAGCTGGGTTTTCCAATGGAAATTCATTGATGGCAATAATCAAGCTTGGCTCTGCTACTTCAACAATGGCAGACACGCGCTCCAAGGCAGAGTGGCTATCAATCGGAATGTAGGCATGGCCAGATTTGGTCAAGGCCACAAAGGTTGCTAACATTTCATATTCTTGACCACCAAAGACCACTACAGGTGACTTTTCAGGAAGTCCCATTTGGTCGATGTGGGCAGCCAAGCTATCTGAATCAGCCTTCAATTGGCCATAGGTATGCTCCTCACCAAGGACATTGTAGACAGGATAGTCTGGTTGTAGTTGCGCATAACGTTCAATTGTCTCGATCATATCAGTAATTGGTTGGTTTGACACGGCTAGGAGTCTCCTTTTCTAAAATTCGTTGTAGATAAAGCCACCCTGACCTTGACCAAGGTAACTAAAGAAATAAAGTAGGGCTAGAAAAATGGCGAAATACAAGACCGTCTGCCCGATAAATTTATAAAGTGTTTTATGTTTCATAAGTTTCACTCTTCATTTTGATTGTTATTCACTATTTTACCATTTTTTATACCAAGTAAGCAATTTTAAACATAGTGAGAATGTCGTAGAAAACGTTATCATTTCAGATCATTCAAGTCGTTTAACGAAAGCATTTTTCTTTAATCAGTTTTCTGGTTGAAATCCTATTCTATTTCACAGTCCCCTGACGAATCAACTCCAGACACTTGTCCAGATCCACATCTCTCTCGAAATGGCTAGGTGTCCAAGGAATCTCTATATCGGGTAGAACACCCTGATCCGTCATCCCTTTCCCTTGATCCACGCTTAAACAGCGAGAGGTGGGAAACATTAAACAAAAATTGCCATAATCAACTGTACAACAATTAGAGTAGTCTAGAATCCCAAGAGTTGGTCGACCCACCACCGTTACCTTCTTAAACTGCTTCATCATCTGAACAAAGTTATCCCCAGATGAAGCACAATAAATATCTGATAAGATAAAGATCTGTTCAGGATAGAGACTTCCTCTGACCTCTGGGAAAAATTCCTCGCTTTCTCCCTTATATGCTACATAACCTTTTCCCCGATGGCGAAGCAAATCCTCTTTCATATCTTCAAGCAGTTTAGCTGTTTCAGGACTAATTTCTTCCTGTTGCATCCAGTCCTCAAAGTCTTTCAAGCGCAGATCAACATTACGCTCCGTGTAGAGAATTTCCATGCCATCATCATCCCAATCAATGCCTTCATAGCCCTGATCCTTCTCTAAACCTAGATGTAATAGAGAGAAATATAAAGAATCTGTCCCTCCGCCGTTCTGTCGGACATCAATGATAAGAAACTTGACTTCCGTCATCATAGGTAAACACTCTTGATATACCCGACTAATAGCTCTCTCATCCATAAAGTTATCCAGACGAAGATAAAGAATCTCATCGTCTAATCGTTTCCAAAAGATATGATCCTGGATCGGTTCTCGACTGGGTACTACTTTAATGGTCTTTTCTATCCCTTCTCGAAGCAGGGTGACACTCGTTGACTGAGAGACCAAATCTGCCCATTCTCTATAATGTCTTTCTGGGGTCTTGCTGATAAAATAGGCTTTATGAAGAGAAGCTATCTGATCCAAGTCTCTTCCATCCAGAGCTAGGATCTGATCTCCTACTTGAAGACCCGTATCTTCATTAGCTTCCTCAACATACAGTTTCTGTCCATTTATTCTCAAAAGGAACCCTTTTTGACTGGCCTTTTTATCTCGAAAGGAAACATGCCCGATCACCCCAAAACTAGCTAGGTAAGCCTTAACTTGATAGAGAAAGGCATCATCTGTCATCTCATCTGTAATGTTTTCTCGAAAAGGCTCTGGATCGCATCCTTTTCGATCCTTGCTGGTAGATGAATCATGGGTCATAATAGAGACGACATCTTCAAAAATAGCAGTCTTTTTCATAAAGGATTCCTTCCATTTTTTAGAAACAGTATACCACTTTTTCTTAAAAAGTTCTTAAACCCCTAAAAAACTATCCTAAAGTAGGATAGCCGTTATAGATTCTTTCTTTTCTTCGCTTTCTTTGTCAGAGCTACATCACAATTTTCAATCTTGCTAATCAATAGATTGGCAAGGGCAAAATCATCGATGTTCGATTCCATATTTACCTCATAGTTCAAGGTCAGTTGTTCTCCAGCTTGGGCCGTTGTGACAGAAATAAAGTCAATTTCTGAACAACTTTTATCTAACAACTGGCTGATTTGTTCTGCAACAGAATCTTGTTCTGAGACGGTAATAGTCAAATGGCGGCGCCGTTGATGGTCTGCCTTACTCTGTTTGTTCTCTAATACCAGCCACACCCCTAGTAAAGAAAGGGTTGATAAAATGGCCAATAAAAGATAGCCCGATCCTGCTGCTAGTCCTATAATCATGGCTAGAAAAATCGCAATCAACTCTCTCGAACCACTCGTAGCCGAACGAAAACGGATCAAACTAAAGGTCCCTGCCACTGCAATCGAGGTTCCCAAACTTCCATTGACCAAAAAGATCACTAAGGTCATCATACAAGGAAGCAAGGTCAAACTAATGACAAACTCTCGAGTGTAAAGTGTTCGGTATTTATAGGTCCAAGATAGGGCCAGCCCTAGAAAGAGGCTGACCAAAAGGGCCAGCAGTAAGCGCAAGGGATCCACCGCTGCTGTGGCATTATTAAAAATAGAATCAAATAGATTAGACATAGGCAGCACCTACCGTTTCTTGAACTGGTCTTGGGGCATAATCCAAGCCTTGTGATTTATGATAAGCACAGCTATATTTTGAAAATTTCTGTTTCACCAAACCATACTTCTCTAAAATATCCTTTAGCCATTTAGGTTCTTGGCCAGGAGCCTTAATTTCCATGATCACGAAGTCATCCTCTAGTAGAGGTTCTCCTTTCTTCCCACCAAAAAGGCTAACAGCCTGGTCTCGAAAGACTAAGTTTTGATCGATTGTCACGCGAATCTTCTGATAAGGATAACCCTGAATGGATTTCTTTTCTTTGAGAGACAAACGATCATAATAAATGAACATCCGTGGTTCCAATCGATGACCATAACGTTTGCGCAATCTCTGAATCTCTTGCACTAAGTCTGGATCTTGTATCTGATGATCTACTGTCCCATCTGTCATCAAGTTGATAATGGCTTGCGAAGTAGCGACTAGGCGGAATTTATGGCCAATTCCTTCTTCATCTTTTGACTTCACCTCTAGAAACACTGGGCTGTCTGCTTGAGGTTTTTCTATATAAGTCCGCATCCGAATTTTTTCACGGCGGTGTTGTTTTGCAAGAGCATCTTGAATGACATCAAAATTTTCCGTATCAAAATAAATGTTTGAAATGGTTGAGGTTGGGTAATCATCTTCTACGACGTATTCTTTTAAGTCTTTGATCAAGTCCTTCACGTCATCTTTTGCGACGATATATTTTGTTTCGATTCGTTTGAAACTTGTCTCAATTGTTTTTTTCATGTTTCTTCTCCTTTAAGAGGGATCTATTGTTTCTAACCTTCAGTAAGTATGAATACGACTTACGTGCTTTCTAGTTTAATGGGACTTTCTTAACTGGTCATTAAGCCAAACTTAAAGAAAACTAAAGTTAAGGTTCCTTTCAGAAAAACTTTAGGAAACTTTCAGCTAGCAACTTTAGACTAGGAGCATATCAATTGAACGAGAGGAAAAGCTCATGAAATCAAACAAATGGAAATTTTTATTAACGGGGGCCGCAACCCTCACCTTACTGACAGCTTGTACCCAGGCGTCATCACAATCAGCTACAAAAAGCAATACTGCACAAACAACCACTACCTCTACTTCAAAAAATAAAACAAACAATTCCAACTATTTTACAGATAAGGACAAGGACAGCTCTTATGATGAAAGCAAAGCCTCTACTGTAAAACTGTCTGGTTCGTCTGCAAATGTATCAGGTGACGGCGTAGCCGTTTCTGGATCAACTGTGACCATCTCAAAGGCCGGAACCTATGTCATCTCTGGTGAATCCGATGGGGTTCAAATCAAGGTCGAAGCAGGTGACTCAGATGATGTTCATATCGTCTTGAAAGGCGTTACCATGACCAACACCAACGCGCCAATTTCTGCTACGAAAGCAGGTCATGTCTACCTTACCCTAGCAGACGGCACGACCAATACCTTGTCTGATTCAAGTTCAAACAATGATGAAGATGCCGATGCGGTCATCTTCTCTAAAGGCGACCTCACCATCAATGGTTCAGGTACACTCAACATTGACGCCAAGAAGAACAATGGTATCAAGGCCAATGACACTCTCCATATCACAGGTGGAACCTATAAGATCACGGCTGTAGGAGATGCCTTCAACGTCAATGATGAACTCAATATCACTGGCACGACCATGACCATCGATGCAGATGAAGATGCAGTCAAGGTGGATAATGATGAAGATACTTCGGTTGGAACCATGTATCTTTCAGACAACAAAATGACCATCACTGCAGGAGACGACGGAATCCATGCTTCTGGTGATCTGATCATCGATAGCGGAACCTATGAGGTAACAGAGTCTGTCGAAGGTCTCGAAGGAAAATCGATCACCATCAACGGTGGAGATATCACCATCTACGCAACTGATGATGGTGTCAATGCAGCCAATGCTAATGCCAACCAAGATGAAATTTTCTTCACCATGAATGGTGGAACCCTCAACGTTGAAGTTGGCCAAGGCGATACCGATCCAATTGATTCGAATGGAAATATCACCGTTACCGGAGGAACCATTAAATTAACGGGACAATCTGGATTCGACTTTGATGGTACTGCTACCTACACTGGTGGAGACATCTATATCAACGGTGAAAAACAAACGGAAATTGTCAACTCCATGCCTGGAGGCGGTGGGGCTCCAGGTGGTGGCGGACCTCAAGGCGGTGGACCTGGAGGTGGGCATCCATAATAACAAATAAAGGCAGGATTTCTTCCTGACCTTTTTTTGTTACCCTTTTTATGATAGAATAGAAAATCAATCAGCTTATCGAAAGAAACATGATGAAAAAACAAACACTCCCTCTTTTCTTCACACTATTGCTGTCTCTTCTTTTTCTATCAGCCTGTGTGCCGGATCTTGAGATCAACTTTAAAAAAGAACCAACAACTACCAGTTCAAAAAAGAAAACCTTTAAAAAAAGTAGCTCGAGTCGTTCTAGCCTCCCGAGTCGCTCAACCAGTTCAAATAGCTCAAGCAACTCCTCTAGCTCTCCCTCAACTACTACAGAAACCACTTCTGACATCGTCACAACCGAAGGACTCCCTAGAAATGCTCAAGAAGCCCCAAAAGATAAGATTTATGCGACCGGGAACCTAAAAGTGGCCTACTCTAGAAATGGCGATACTATTTTTGCCCAGACGCCGGATTATGAAGGATATACCACTGCCCTTGTCCAAACAATTCTTGGGAATCCAGAGAAACAAATAACAGACCCTGCTTATATTGCCAAATCTTTTGAAAATACCGAATTAGAAAATATTAAAGGGCTTTACCACGAGGGGAAAATGAACCGCACCCCAAAAGTTAGACAGAAAA
>NZ_KV812847.1:0-245 GCF_001813525.1 Streptococcus sp. HMSC065C01
TCACCTTCTTTAGGTTTCGTTGGATCTTCCTTAAGTTTGTAGACGTAAGTGACATTCTTATCACCTTCGATTACTTTACCAGTTGTAGCGTCATCACCTGTCCAGTGACCTTGTTCATCGACTTGACCTACTTTGTAGTTACCTGCTGGTACCAATTCGTATGTCTTACCTTGGAACTCGATTGTTTGTGGACGGTTGTCTACTACTGTATCGTAATCTTTATCAACTGGTTGATCTTTTTCGTC
>NZ_KV812848.1:0-307 GCF_001813525.1 Streptococcus sp. HMSC065C01
TAAATGGCAATACTGTTGCACCTTATCTCAATGTCTTTGCGGAAAAATTGGTAATTAAAAAATAAGAAATCAAAGGAGAAAATCACATGGCTAAAATTGGATTAAACTACGGAGAAAAACTACAAATTGCTGACAAGACTTATCGTGTCATTACAGATGGACTAGATGTTCCAGCAGTCCTTGGAAAACTGACTTTCCGAGGCATTGAAGGTCCTGATATCATCTTTGAAGTGGATCGTTCACAACGAAATCCTGATGGATCATTTGTACAAGTCAATACAGGTGAGATCCGTGGAATTGTCGTAGG
>NZ_KV812849.1:0-200 GCF_001813525.1 Streptococcus sp. HMSC065C01
GTAGGCTTTGAGGCTAAGGATTATGTTATTAAGGAGTTGACAGCGCCAGCTGGATACCAACTATCAACGGATGTTATTACTGTATCTGCTAGCGAATTAAAGGCTGCACCTAACCTTGTAGTAGATAAGGGGACAGTCGTAAACTACCTAACTCCACCAAACACACCGCCAACTACACCGCCAACTACACCACCAACTAC
>NZ_KV812850.1:0-4842 GCF_001813525.1 Streptococcus sp. HMSC065C01
TTAAGATTGATAACAAGATTTTAAATATTACGGGTAGAAATTATTACACATATATTTATCCAATACTTGATGAACTATATTCGCTTAAAACGTTTGATGAACTATTTTTTAAAATCAATCCTAAACAAAATAAGAGGGATTTAAGAAAATTTTTGGATAAAATGGTTAATCTTAATTTAATTAAAATAGTAGATGTAGATGAATTGGGCTTTGAACTCTTTATACTAGATTTGAGTGGAAATAACTACTCAAACGATTTACACTTAATTATAGAATCATCACAAAATCCAGGTGATGCTAAAATGATTATTGTGTTTGTTAATCGATATAATGCTTATAAATTAATAGATATCTATAGAAACTATGATAGCAAGTATTTTTTTCCTATCATAGTTGACGAGTATATATCATTTTATACATGTATTTCCAAGAATGGTTATTTAGAAAATAAGGATTCTGAATGTATAATAGAAAGCATGATTAATATGTTTTACAGTTGTATAGTTGATATGGAATATAGTAATTTAAGTCGGGGAAATTTTCTTGCACTTTTAGGTGACATTTATAAGGAAATTAGCTATATAAGTGATTTTGAGGGGAGTAATGAGAATTGCAAAGTGAAGGTTTTCAATAGCATTATGAAAAAAAACAACTTAACTAATCAGAATTATTGTTTTAATATGGGAAGAAATCCAAGTTCGATTAAAATATTGGAGGAAGTAATAAGTGAAAAATGATAGCTCCTGCATTAAAATAGGTGAGAAATATTTGTATCAAATATTTCATGAAAATACAGTTTTGACTCTTGAAAATTCAGGAGGATTTGAAAATTCAATTATTAACTTTTATGAGAATGAATCAGTGAATAAAAATCAAGATACTCTCTGTTATTCAAATAAATCATCTATAGAAATTAGTGTTGATAAAGATGAATTCTTAGAAATATTTGATAATAGAAGAAGCTATAGATCTTTTTCTAAAAATAAAGTTAGTAAAAAGGACTTCTTGTACATTATAAGGTGTGCAATTGGAGGGAAAAATCGTCAATTTCCAAATTATCCAATTTCAGGAGGAATAGAGTGTTTTACAGTCATCGTGATTGTTAAAAATGTCGAAGAAATAGAGAACGGTATATATATTTATGATAGAAAAGAAGAGAGTCTTATTTTTTTAACGAATGAGTTTAAAGTGATTGACTACCACAAAGTAACATTGTCGTATAACTTAGCACAAAACGCTGCATTCTCCGTCCATATATTATCGGATAGTAATGCAAAGTGTTTGAAGTATCAAGATAGAGGGTACAGATTTTTACTGTTAGAAGCAGGCCATTTAGCTCAAAATTTTTATTTAATCGCTAATTTATTAAACGTAGGAGTTGTATCCTCTGGTGGGTATCTTGACTATGGTTTTTCAAATCTTATACCAAATTATAAGGAATTAGCTAAACTAGATTTGCTATATGAGTTGTTTTTTGGAGTTAAAGAAGATTCGTTGAAAATTACAAAATAATCGATGGATTTTAGAAAATTCTGTTATTTGGAAAGTATTTAGCATTGAGACTCTATAGGTTTATTCTTTATGTAGATGTATAGTACTTATAACTTTAATACTTAATAAACTTATAGAAAGTTCTATGGTATACGGTGAGGTAATTGTTCATTTACGTAAATTTGATTTTTAGGGTTTATATTTTACAATCATTAGTATGTATATAGAAGTTGCTCTCTAATTCATAAAAACAAGCAAATAAGATGTTTCAATGCGTTTTAAAATTAAGGATAGAATTAATTTTCATAATTTGATAAAATAGATAAAAAGTAGGAGGTAGCTTATGACAATACGATTAAAGGTAAATACTAAAGTACTATCAGCGTATATTCGTAATTCTAATACTCCTATGGATCTTTTATATAAGAAATTACCTAATATTGATAAGTATTTGTCAGGAGAACTAAAGCCGACTTTTAATCAATTATCGATTCTTTCGAAACTTATTAATGTTCCTACTGGATTGTTGCTACTCAATGAAAAAATCGCTCCTGTCACTTTAAATATTGATTTTAGGACTTTGAATTCGCGACAGTTATCTGAGATTAGTTCTGAATTAAAAGATACAATTCTTGAAATGCAAGAAAAGCAAGATTTTTTGAGGGATTCTGTTGAGAATGAATGTTCATTTATAAGAATTTTTGATTTGGATGATGATCGTGAAAAAGTCATAAATAAAGTACGAACTCTTTTGGGGGCTGAAATATTAAAAAACAGATTTGACTATTATAGAAAATTGTTGGGTGATTTAGGGATATTCATATTCTTAAACGGGAAGTATAAGGATAATACACATCGTCCTTTAAACATTAAAGAATTCAGAGGTTTTGTTTTGTCTGACAAAAAGGCTCCGATTATTTTTATCAATCAGTTAGATTCTAAGACTGGTCAATTGTTTACGCTGATACATGAATTTGTCCATTTATTGTATGGAGACAGCGATTTGTTAGATAATAAAGATTTTAACAATCAAAATAAAAAAGAGGCAATTATAAATTCAATAACCGCTGAAATTTTAGCTCCAAAAGAAATAATTATAAAAATGTTTGATGGACAGAAGGATATAAAAGATAATTTAGAAATTATTGCCAAAAAAACAGAGGTCAGTAAGTTTGTCGTTTTAAGACGTTTATATGATTTGTCAATTATTCCCAAAGATATTTATTTATCTATAAATATTGATTTGGAAGAAGAATTTAAGCAAATAACAAAACATAGAAATCCTTCAAAAGGAGGTAATTATAGTAATAATCTTAGATTCAGAATTGACAACAATTTCTTTAAATATGTAAATAATGCTGTTCTAGAAAATAAGATTACATATACAGATGCTTTTAGTATTGTTGGTGTTGGCTATAAAGGATATAAAATATTAAGTAAGGGAGTGCGATAAATGTATCTATTAGATTCAAATATATACATAAATTTTTATGATAGATATTATCGTAAGGATTTCTTCCCTACTTTCTGGTTTAAATTTTTGAGCATTCTAAACTCAAGTGTCGTAATCCCTGAAATAGTCGTTTCGGAGAATTATCAAGATCCATGGTTTAAGGCGTGGTTAAAGGATAACTATAAAAAAAATTTTATAGATCATAAATCCTTTGCTCTAGAATGGATTGAAGTGATTCAATATATTGACAATAGTCCACTATATAAAGATACGGCCCTCAACTCAGAAAAGGGTTGGGCAAACGATAGAATTGCAGATCCTTGGTTGATTGCTATTGCTAAAAATAAAAATTATACAATTGTAACCGATGAAGTAAAAAATATTAATCTCAATCCTAGAAATCCTAGCAGAAATGTTAAGATTCCAGATGTATGTGAAGAGTTGGGAGTTAGGTGTATTTCGATGAATCAGTTTTTTAAAGAAATTGGTCTATCTATCTGATTGAAAATATACTTTGGTCAATTTTCAATCAATGTAAAATATCTAATATGATATTGAATTCTATAATTTTCGTAAGTATAGAATATCTTAACCTGTAAATTGATTCTAAAATAATATTTTTCAAACTGATACAAAGTAAGTTTTTTTCTACTATTTATCAAATCTATCAAGGTTTCAAGAAAAAATGAGATAAGACAGTAGCTATTCTGAAGCTACTGTCTTGTTTTTAACACATATTGAGTTGTAAAAGTGTATGCTAAAATAACACCTTATCTGTTTTTTAAAAGCAAGATGTTACAATCATATGACATAGTCAGCTTTATCAATTTTGGGTCGAAGAATAAGCGTAAAATTTGTTATACTTAACAACTGTTATAATAAATGACACTTTATGGTTCAGCTTACCATAAAGTGTTTTTCGTTTAATAATAATAAAAATCACAAAATTGTTCACTAAGTAATAAAAGAAAATTTTGTTTATAGTATAAGTGATATCTCTTTTTACTTAAATAGAAGTTAAGTAGGGGTTCAATACGAATCAATACATAAGAAAAACGCTGATTTAAAGCGTTTTTTCTTTTTTTCAAATGCGATATATTGCACTGTATTTCAATTCAAACTCTACCTTTTTCTTAAGATCTGGTTTGGAAAGTATGGGTTTCAGTTGGACTAAAAATAGCGTAGCATCATCATCAAGCACTCACAGAATTCTATCTATTTTTTCAAAAAAACTGATTGAGTTTGATTGAATAGGGGAAAATAAAAAGTTAGCTTTCAATTAGTCTAAAATAGCATAGTATCAGACACTTGCAGAATTCTATCTGTATTTTATTTTCAATACAACATGTAGATTCATAACTATCTAGGAGGTCTGCATCAGGCAGAATTTTACAATGATATGCTACTGTATCAAGATCAAATCCATCAATATTTAAATTATATAGTGCTATTGATCTATACTTTGTCTCAATATTAAATAAAATCAATCGACGAAAGTTTAATATTTGCCGTTATAATAGACATTTCTTCATTTTTCCGTTATAACAGACACTGACATACTCTTGTAATATTATTTTGGTATAATTAAAAATATAGAAGGAGGCAAAGATTATGAGAAAATTAGTAGGTATATTACTGCTTTCATTATCAATAATTACTTTAATTGCTTGCTCAAAAAACAACCACCAATCTTTAGATGGTGAGTATTATTGGATCTCAAGTGAAAGAAACGAATTGGTGTTTACTATTAAAGGAGATAAAGGTTCCATTGAACATGGAGAAGCCGATAACTTTAAGATTGATAAACAAAAGAAAACCATTGAGTTAACTGGACAAGATATTGCAAAAAGGACAGAAGGATATTCGTTTAAAGATGGGGTCTTTTCTGTTGATATTAG
>NZ_KV812850.1:4942-47379 GCF_001813525.1 Streptococcus sp. HMSC065C01
AAGATGGGGTCTTTTCTGTTGATATTAGTGGAATGAAACACGACTACTACTTAAAGGGTAGCAGTGCCTATAAGAAAGCTCTCAAAGAATTTGGTTACAAATGACATCATATACACCTATTTTACCGAATAGGTGTATTTTAGAGTATTATAGATGATTTTTCTATTTTGGACTTATCTATTTGTACCAAATGGTTTATATTTCTTACCAAAAAGTTATATAGTACTTTATTCTATAATTGATCCATGAATAATTTAAAAGAAGAAAATATTAGAAGAGCTATCTGGGGGAGAAGCACAACGTGTAGCCTTGGCAAAGATCATTTTAAAAGATCCTCCTCTAATTTTGGCAGATGAATTAACTGCCACTCTTGATCCTGAGACCTCACAGGAGATTATGGACTTGCTCCTAACATTAAAAAATAAGGAACGTCTGATCATTATTGCAACACATAATCCAACCATTTGGATACAAGCTGATCAAGTGGTAAGCCTAAAAATTAGTCAATGAAGAATAGGGTAATAGCACAGATTTTCATTCTACTACATATTCATTTTCATAACAAAACACCCCAAAAGATAGATGTTATAATCTATCATTTGGGGTGCTGTTTATTATTTATTTGACCCTAAGTCTTTTTCTACGATTCTTAATCCGATTGGAAAATCATCTTTTCCCAATTTTAATTTCTGTTTCTCAATCAACTTAGCATCCTTGAGACTATATTGTAATAAATGTCGACCAGTAGCTAGATACAACATATTTTCATTTGAAATTGTAAGAGAATTTATTTCTTCTGGTGTTTCACCTGAATTGTCATCCAACACAATGGCTTTTATAGTTTCATTTTGTAAATCAAGAACAGATAGAATATTCTTTCCTTCTACCTCGTGCTTGACGACAAGGTAATGATTATCTGGACTTGGATAAAGCATATTAGGATAAGGATTGGGTAAGGTAAATAATTTCCTTTCTCCAGTGTGCAAATCGATTGACAACAATTGGTTTCCTGCCACCTTCTCAAAAGTATCTGTATCACGAATTCCAGAGATTAACATACGTTGCTACATCAATTTTTTCTACTCGATGTAACTCGAGCTTATTCTCTTTCTTAGTATATGATTGAATACTTTTTGAGGTGACCAAGTAAAGATTCGATTCTGGATCAACTTGAAACATTGGTGTTTGGACCTTAGAACAAGAAAGCAAAAGGAAGAATAGAAATAAAATCCCAAAAAGATAAGAGCGTTTCATAGGTTATCCCTCCTATCCATTTCACGACTCACTTTCTCACCAAGCATAATTTTTCTCACCGCATGTAACCATGGCTGCTAATAACTCCTCTGGTGTCAGTTTCTTCAAGCCTCCATAGGTTGGATCCTGTACATGTGTATCGGGGTCTAGATAATAGATTGCTGAGATGTCCTTACCATCTGCTGTCAATTCATAGCCAACTCCGATCACATTATGTTCCCCACTTTTTCCAGGATAGATTTGAGCTACATTAAAGGTGTAATAGAGAGGATACCCATCATCAATATCTTTGCGTACGCGTTCTTTAAAGAGACGGATATCTTCCGAATCTGGACGAGCATCTGTTACAGTAACCAATCGATAGCCTGCTTGATTTCCACTTGGTTCCGGATAGCCAAATAGATTCTGATTCAAGACGCGAATGGCATCTCGATTATGAGTCCCATAGGGATTATAAGTCCCCATTT
This sequence comes from Streptococcus sp. HMSC065C01, assembly GCF_001813525.1. NCBI lineage: Bacteria > Bacillati > Bacillota > Bacilli > Lactobacillales > Streptococcaceae > Streptococcus > Streptococcus sp. HMSC065C01. Next base: position 6,664 of record NZ_KV812850.1, read on the forward strand.
CCTTAGCCAATTGATGTTGAGAGACGCTAACCCCTCGACTAGCCAGCATCATATGGACTGTCGCCGGTGCACAGAAATACCATTCTTCTTGAAGCTTTAGAGGAATAGGCAATAGTTTTCGGATCCCTTGATTCACTTTACTAGATGATTCTTGCTCGGGCGATTGAGAAGGTTGCGTATTCTCTTTCATTGAAGCTTGTTCCTGTTTTGAAGATGGCAAAGTTTGCTGAGTTCCAACTTCTGCGACGTCTTCCTTGATTTTTAATCGCTCTGCTACCTCTGCTGGCATTGGAGGATTAGGTTCTGTACGCTCCTTTGTTTTTACACTAACTGTTGTTGATGAAGAGGATGTGACCTTACGAGAGCTGGAAGGACTTGTTTGGCTTTCTTTTTGTGTCGCTGTACAGCCAGATAAACCAAGCAAAGTCAGAAGTACAAGGAATAAATGAACTTTTCTCATGATTTTTCTCCTTTCTACCATTCTTGATAGCGCATTACGGAGTTTTCATTTCGATAGATTTCACCTTTTGGAATCTCACTATCTTTCTTTTTGAATTGAATCCATAGAATCCCTTTATCCGATAGTAAAATGGGGCCATGATCATATAAATAATGAATCCGATTCTTTAAATCCCACAAATAATATTGAGATTTAACGCGCTCTTCACTTCTTCTTTCTCCCATATATGTGAGATAAATATTGCGATATATGGAGGTTTCTGCCTGTGAAGTAGAAAATATCTTCTTGTGGTTTTTATTTTCAAAGGTAAATGAAGCATCCTTATTATTTGCAACCAAGTAAAGGAGATTGTGCCCATTCGTCAATAAATCGACATAATAGCGTTGATCATCCTTTGTTTGATCTATAACCTTTTTCTGCCCATCACTTAAGGAGTAGGCTACAATTTTTGTGGTTAAAGCTGTGTTATCAATTTGTACATAATACAAGTGATCTTTAAAGACAGTCGGAAAACCGCTATTTTCTGATTCAATCGTCTGATGAGCCCCTGTTTCAAGGTCAAATTCTTCAATTTGATATAGGCTATCGCCTACTTCATAATTTATAAAGAGTTTCTGGTTGGATCGAGCTACTTGAGTAACTGGAACTGTTCCAATAGGTCTCCTATCGATCAGTGTCGTTAAAGATTTGTCTTTTATCTTCCAAAGATAGTAAATCCCTGTCTGATTGAGTTGATCATACTCTTCAAAAACAACAATATCATGATCTACATAGCTAACAGCTACATGAGTCAGATTAGATGTCTTTTCAACATCTTTTATCTTTTGAAATTCCTGGGTATGTAAATTCATACTGGCAAGATAATTCTGATCTTCATGTCCTTGGTCAACAGCCTCGCCATAAGCAATCCTATCATTTGACAGTACGGTAGGTGTAAAGATTTTCCCATCTGGATAAGGGATAGAAATAGAATTTTTTAATAAATCTTCTGCCTTTCTTTCCTCGAATCCTATTTTCCTAGACACATTGGTACTACCGGAAGGAGATTTTTTTTGTGGTCCTACAAGAGTGCAGGCTGATAAGAGAATGATAATACCAACGATGATAAAACTTAAAAATTTTTGTTTGTCATGATCTTTTGTCTTCATCAGCCTATACCTCCTGACTTATAATCTACCAAGCATATCCACGACCACCCGTAGCATAACTCATATCTTTAATAGAAACACGCTGATTCATACGAAAACCATTATATCTTCCATATCCTGGATCAACATATGTCACAGTATTTCCATAATCAAAGTAATCCGCAACAATACCATAATGATAAAGTGTTGTACCAATATTATGACCTGCTAAGTAGCAATCACCAGGGCTTTCCATGGTATTAACCATGACAGGGTTTCCATAGCTAATAGCATGAGTAATATGATCTTTTATTGTATTTATATCTGAATACTTATGCCAAACCCAGTTGAATTTATATCGACTTCCTTTCATGACGGTATTTAATGCATTTGATACATTATTCCCCGCGTTTGTCCCATTTGCGGTAGTACCCAGTAGTGTCGCCATTTGTTGTTGTGAACGTGGCCGTCCTAAAGACGTCACAATCATAGAGGCTGAAGCAGGTCCACAATAATAGTCATTAATTTGAGTTTGAAATTTTATAGGCAATTCTTTTTGTCGCGGTCTTGGAGCTCGTTCAGAATATTTTGGTGCCTCATTTGGCTGAGTATTTAAATCGACTCCTCCATCAATAATACCTGTATCTGATGCAATAGACTCGGTTTTTGTTGATGCGACTACATTACCTGCTAATAAAATGCAACTTAGTACAGTTGTGAATGTACCTAATATTTTAGAACATTTGAACATTTTTCATTATCCTTTCCAAACTAGATCAAGCTTTTTCTTTTTAAAACCATCATATTTATTATATAGCTCAATGGAATCACTTTTCCTTTCTATAGCATTACTTCATTACCTATTTATCTACAATAAAAAGATAACGAACGATTTTAAAATTGAAATCTATTTTTTCTTTCTAGAATAATAATACACAAAATAAAAAAGCAAATGTCAAATTGTCTCTTATATACACATTTTATACTTAGATAAATGAACTCAAAATATTTTCCTCAGTATTTAGTGGTTCAAACTATGCTATCAAAGTCTTCTGAACGGAAATCTCTTTATTTGATAATTGAAAATAATTGTATTTCATATTAAAAACACCTCAAATATTAGATGAACTCTAACATTTGAGGTGCAATTCAAAATTATTATTTGTTAAATTAAATGATCATTTTTTCAAATATTGCTTAACTAGCTGATCTAACGGGATAATGTGTAGGTTGCCATCCCTTACCCAATAACCATTGAGCATAGATACAACAATATGTCGATTATATCTTCAAACCGTTTTATGACTTAATCCATTTAGAAACTCATTCCTTGAAAAAACGATTCACATCGGATTGACATGCTTCCAATAGTGTTTGTTCATCTGTTAATTCGAGTAGTTGCAATCCTTCATCGACCAACTTTTTATCCGTTAAACAAATTCCAAGTGTCACTTTAGCATTTCCTAGAAAATCATATCGCTTACTTTTTTTGGCCGTATCTAACAATAGATAACTGATACTCGTACACTTCTCCATCAAACCATTCCACAGAAAAATACTAGCTAAATTAGAGAGTAATTTATACTTGGTGGGAAGAATCTCTGTATAATCAGAGTAATCATTGAGTCTATCTATCACTTCATCACAGATAGAAATCACTGTTTCTAGTGGAAGTGTAAATAAAATAACGACAATTAATTTAAGGTCACTATGATACCAGACATCCTGATTTTTGATTTCGTTCCAAGCTTCCGTGGCCATCGTTCTTACCTTCTCATCTGGACCAGATTCTCTTAAACAAAGAATGACCTCTACTCTCTTTAGTATATTTAACACAGGAATATCATTAGGATGTTTTTTTAAATAAGCTACACTCTTATTCTTCAGTTCCAATAATTTATCATTTGATTGGTAGGCATTGTTATCTTCTGCTAATAAGATAATTTCTTCCCTATCGGAGTGGTGGTAGGAATGGCATATATATCGAAATTCTTCGAAATCTAAGCCAACTTGCTTTAGAAGATGCTCCATCGACTCAAAACTCGGTAACACTTGGTTCGATTCAATACGCGATAAGTGCGCTCTTGAAATGTAACCCTGACAAACTTCCTCCTGGCTAATATGTTTTGATTTCCGTATTTTTTTATAGATCGTACCGTAATCCCAACGCATAACAACTCACCTCTAATTATGTGTATATATGTGACATTTTTACATTTCGATATATGTTTAGTATATCATATATATTAAAGAAAGAGGTGAAAAACGTGAAAAAAATCACTATTTATTTATTTTTTGTAGCATCGCTCCCACTCTTCAACTTGTTAGATATTTGGCGATGGTGGGGATTCCATTAATTGAAAAGAGATAAGATGAACAAAAGAAGCTTCAAAAAAATGTTTCTAATATTTATTTTAGGTATCATTGTAGGTCTATTCATAATCCCATTACTTAGACCACTTATAGTTGATTGGCTAAAAACTATATTTGGTTAATAGTAACGATAACCTTATTTAACAAAAAAAGTTTTCCCTTTTATTTTTTAATAGCATTGTTTTGACAAATTAACTTCCACGTTTATTGGCGGTAGAAGTTGGTTTGAGAATTTAGCACTTTGATGACCTTAGATCCTTATAATCCTACACGTACAGGTATGACTTTTAGTTTTAGATATTCTCATTAGTTTAATTAAAGGAGGGACTGTGTTATGGTAACTAAGTATTACAAGTATATTCCTTGGTTGGTTTTAGGAGCTATTGGATCTTATGAGTCCGCAACTTATTTTGGACATAGTACATTTGATATACTGTATTTATCTATTGTTTTTATGATTGTTTACGTAGCTTTGTTCATTCTACACGAAAAATATCTGAAATATAAATATAAAGAAATATTTACAAAGATTATGAGCAATCCTGAAAAAGATCATCATCCCTAGTAAGATATAGCATAATAAAGCCCTAGCAACCAGATTGTACTGACCCCAAAAAAGTTAGGCAAATAGGCTATCCAAATGATTTAGTTCCGTATTTCACAGGACTAAATCATTTTAGTTTTTCCTTAATTCGTTTGTTGTTCTAATAATCAATATAGTCTACAATAGCTTGTTCCAAGTGCTCAAGTGACTGAAACGTATTCTCATAACCATAAAACATTTCTGATTTCAAAATGCCAAAAAAGGATTCCATCATGCTGTTATCTGGACTACGTCTTTCATAGCGAAACTTCATCTGATACGCTTTTCAGATGAAGGAATTTGGTACGCTCTTTTTTCAATTTGTTTTGGCTAAGAAAGCGATGAAATCAAGCACTATAAAAACCAGTAGAAGTTACCCTAACACGGATTCCCACTGGTTTTTACATTTTTCATACTAACGATTTCTCCGACTTAACTGATAAGAGTACATCACAGGGATAAGGACAATGGTGAGGATGACCAGCACCAGTACATAAGACAGCGCGAATTGAAGGCCTGCTTCAAGTAGGAGGATCAAACCTCCGAGGACCCACAATTTCCCTGCCAAGCGATGGGTTTTGTGCCAGTTATCTTCGCTCTGTAAGGTCCAAGGAAGGCGGATCCCAACCGTGTGGTTCACTTTCAACTTAGGCATGTAATTGCCCATGATCACAAAGATAAGACCCAGCAAAACTGAAACAAAAACTGATGGATTGGTAGTAGATCCTAACGCCTTGCTATAGATGAGATAGGAGGTACTTAAGGAAACGATTGGGGTCAACCAGTAAATCGCTCTGATCATTTTTTCATTCATAGCGCTATTCTTAGAATCGCGACCGATCATAAAGATCATAAACAGATGCACCATGAGATCGAAAATAGGAAGACCAAACACAACCAGGGGTTTCGATTGGAAGTTATTGTCCTGGCCAGCAAAATTGAAGTGAATCGGGATTTGGTTAGGCAATTGCGACCAAATCATCAGCCCCCAAAGCATGGGGAAAAGGATCACCATAGAAGTTAATAGCAATAGTTTTTTATTCGTTTTCATCAGTAGAGTCTCCTTTCAAATCAACGAGCCAGACCATTAAATCCTCCAAGACTGAAGTATTGAGTTCATAGTAGATAAAATTCTTCTCTTTTTCCTCTCGAATTAAATCTGCCTGCTTGAGTATGCTTAAATGATGGGAAATGGTCGCTCCTGCTACATCAAAGTGGCCAGCGATATCGCCAGCGGATAACTTCCCCGCCTTTAGCAGTTCTAAGATACTTCTTCTTATCGGATTCGATAAAGCTTTAAATGTTTGCGCAAAATTCATTCTCTATCTCCTCTAATCTATTTAGATATCTTTCTAAATAGATTCTAGTACTTTCGGATGGGTTTGTCAACTCTATTTAGAAAAAAATCTAAATAGTTTCTGTTGTAAAAAAATATCAGACCTAAGACCGATTCTTATAAACAGCGTCTTTTCTTAAGTTTTCTTTAAGAAATAAGCCTTATAATAAAACCATCAAATGAAGACCTCCTAACTTTGTTTGATAGAAAATCCTAAACTTTTTCATAATAATCTCCCTATAAGAGCCACCAAAACCGGTGGCTTTTTTCTACGTACCGTTACGAGCATCAGCGAGTTTAGGTACATTGATGCAGTTTAAGCAGAGCGGAAACTACGTACTTTAAAAAGAAAAAGTTATTATAAATAAAAACACAGCTTATTTGTGATGCTAGCTAATACATTTTATCGGACTTAAGACCGATTCTCATACACAGCGCCTTTTCTTAAGATTTCTTTAAGCAAACCGCCTTATAATAAAACCATCAAATAAAGACCTCCTAACTTTGTTTGATAGAAAATCCTAAACTTTTTCATAATAATCTCCCTATAAGAGCCACCAAAACCGGTGGCTTTTTCTATGGGAGTGAGAACTACGGTCCTTCTCCTTCATTTGTACAAATACTCCAATTTATGCTCGATCTATGTTATAATGAAGGGAATTTTTGTCTGAGGAGGATTTATGAAAAAAACACATTCTACGCTATTCATCCCGGGCATCATTATGCTTGGGATTGTTTTACGAACACCATTTACTACGCTTCCGACGGTCTTGTCTGACATCGCTGCTGGTTTGGGGGTAGATGTGAGCTCTCTGGGACTATTGACTAGCTTACCACTTCTCACGTTTGCCATTTTCTCACCTTTTGCGATTCAATTTGCTAAAAAGTTGGGGATTGAGCGCCTCTTTTTCCTAGTTTTGATCGCGATTACGATCGGATCTGCCATTCGGATTATCAACCTCCCCTTCCTCTATCTGGGAACCATCTTGATTGGAGCTGGCATCGCCTTTCTCAATGTGTTGCTTCCAAGCCTGATTCAGGCGAACAGACCCCGCCAACTAGGCATTCTGACCACTTTGTACATCACTTCTATGGGGATGTCCACAGCGATCGCCTCTTCTGTCGCTGTTCCGATCACCAAAGCCACTTCTTGGCAAGGTTTGGTCAACATCTTGACAGCCTTGTGTGCTCTTGCCTTGGTCATCTGGATTCCTAACCTTCGCTACAACCACCATCTAAAAAAGACGGCTACTACAGAATCTAGTAGCAAGTGGTATACCAATAAATATGTCTGGGCTATCATGATTTTTGGAGGCTTGCAGTCACTGCTTTTCTACACAAGTATGACCTGGCTTCCGACCATGGCTGTTCAAGCTGGCCTTTCAAAGGTTGAATCTGGACTACTGGCCTCCGTGTTCACCCTGATCAGTCTCCCATTCTCCTTGACGATCCCAAGTTTAACGACACGGTTATCCGATCGTAATCGACGCTTGATGCTGACGATTGTTGTCGGAGCAGGGATTCTGGGGGTAGCCATGCTCTTAATCCCGACTAGCAACTTCTTCTACTGGTTGGTATTAAATGCCCTAATTGGAAGTTCCGTTAGTTCGCTCTTCCCTTACCTCATGGTTGCTTTCTCCATGAAATCCAGCACACCTGAAAAAACAGCTCAACTTTCTGGACTTGCCCAAACAGGAGGCTACGTCTTTGCTGCTTTTGGTCCCATCCTCTTCGGCTACAGTAAATCTCTCTTCCACTCTTGGACACCTGCCATTCTTATGCTACTGGTCTTAACCATTATCATGGCCATTGCCCTTTATCAGGTGGAAAAAGTTGATCATATCTTATAACCATCGTCTGGCTGGAAGATTCGTCTTCCGGCCTTTTTTGTGCATACAAAAAAAGAACTAGGCACTTGTCCTAGTTCAAAGTTTTATTATCCGTTAAATGAGATATGTACGTGGTCGTTGTGGTTTGCTGTATCTCCACCACGGTCTGGCATTTGGTTCCATGTATTAGCTGGTCCGTAAATGTTATTTACTGGCATGTAGAATTGTTGTTTCCAGATAATATATGAGATACCTGCACGGTCCATGTTGTCAATCGCATACTGTGCAACTTGATCTCCAAGCTCTGAATTTGTTGGAACCATCACGTCTACTGCAAGTCCTTTACCATGGTCTTCTGGATCCCCTTCACGGTAACCACCGATGTTTGTGATACCGAATTTCGCTGCAATTTCTTGACGGAAAGCTTCCGCTTGAGGTTGAAGATTTGGATCAGTTGGAATAGCATTACCAGTTGTTGGAGTTGATGCTACTGGTTGCACTTCAGGTGCTGCAGTCGTTTCTGCTGCTGGTTGTGCTGCTGGAGCTTCTTCTGCTACTGGAGCAGATTGAGGAGCAGCTGGAGCTTCAGGAGCAGCAGCTGGCGCTACTTCTTGATTTTGTACTTCAACATTGACAGCTGGAGCACCGTAGTTTGGTGTTTCTGGAACAGCTGGTTGTGCTGGTGTTTCTGCTGCTGGTACTTCAACTACAGGAGCTTCCGCTGGGGCTGCTTGAGTTTCCGCTGCTGGAGCTACTGGAACAGCTTTGTTATCTTCGTTTACTGGTTTAGACAAATCGTTGACAGCGACTGTTTGGTCATCAACTGTCACTTGGTTTGTTGTCAAGTCAGCACTTGCAACGGTTGCATCTGTCGCACCTGCTTGAGGAGTTTGGATTTCAACTGAAGTTACTTCTTTTTGATCATTTACTGTTGTTTTCAAAACAGTACCTGGGTAGATCAAATCCATGTTGCTGATGTTGTTCAAGTTTGCCAACACATGAACATCGATTCCAAGCGCTTCTGCGATCGAACTCAATGTATCACCATATTTGATGGTATAAGTTTGTTGGTTGTCACCGCTTTGTTGGATATCATGTTTGATTTCATCTACTGAGCGAGCTACCCAATCTTCAAGTGTTTCTGCAGTGGCTTTTGTAAATGGAATCACTGCAAGAGCTACTGTTGAAGCGATCAAGGCTTTCGTATTAACTTTTAATTTCATCTTTTATCCTCTTTTTTCTTTGTTTTTTTGCTCAAGATTTTCTTGGACAAATTAACTACTATACTATCTTATCACAATTTAAAAATAATAAAAGGCCTTTTTGGCTATTTAACAAAACTGTATTTTTCTTGTAACATTTCGTCTTTCTTGTCACATTGTTACAAACTAGTAACATGAAAATAAGGTGCTAGAAAAGAGTGCGAGGGCGCATAAAAAGCCTCATCAAGGAGCGGTTCCTCGATGAGGTTCTTGTATTTTTAAAGCAATTGAACACGCCTACAACTCTTTGTATCTTATGCATTGAACACGCCCTAAATGCTGGGTGAAAAACGCAAACTGTAATAGTACTAACTTCAAAGACACAGTAGCTGATTGGACAACGAAGCATTCTATACAACAGTGCTTCTGTCCTGCTCCCTATTTTCCTTTGAGTTGCTTAACGGCTTTGTATCTTGATGTATCTCACTTCACCTTCATGATTCTGACGAGGTTGGCGCGTTCGGCTTCTTCGAGTTTCATTTCGATATAGTAGATGGTCTCTTTGAGGTCTGGGATGGTCGCATACTCAAGTCCGTTCACTCGACGGCGGGTTTTCTCGATTTCATCTGCCATGAGTTGGCAGCTTTTTTCAATTTCCGCTAACTTGAGCAAATCTGGGAGTAGATCCCCCATTTCTTGGATGGTGCTATCCATTTGACTGTTGGAGGCGAGGTAGCTATAAACCACGTCCCCTTCATCATCTCCGTATGGATTATCGATACGGGCATGGAGCTTGGGCACGCGCACACTCATGACATTTTCTTCCTCGATGTGGAGCATCACTTCTCGCGTAGGAACGGCAAAGATTTCTTCCACCATGAGGTCACTCTCTAAGGACTTGGCCATCACGAAATCTTGCATATTGCCCACCAGCGCTGCCTCCACCTTTTGGCGCAGACGATTATTCTCACGCACAGCTTCAATAAAGCGGCGCATGAGTTCATCCCGCTTATCCTTAAGCAACTTGTGCCCCCGGGTTGCTGTCTTGAGGCGCTCTTTGAGAATATTAAGCTCCATCCGAGTTGGTTTTACATTTAATCGTGCCATAGGCTAGTCCTCTTTGTTTGGCAGATACTTGTCAATCATCTCATCCTTGATCCGTTTAAGCTCTGTTCGTGGAAGGATGGATAAGAGTTCCCAACCGAGATCCAAACTTTCCTCAATCGTCCGATTGGTGGTGAAGCCTTGGTTGATGTATTCTTGCTCAAAGCGGTCGGTAAATTTGACATAAAGCTTGTCGGTATCTGACAAGGCAGACTCCCCAAGCACTACAGCCAGTTCTTTGGCTTGTTTTCCTTGGGCATAGGCCGCAAAGAGCTGGTTCATGGTCGCCGCATGGTCTTCCCGAGTCTTACCTTCACCAGAACCCTTATCCTTCAAACGAGAAAGGGATGGAAGAACATTGATCGGTGGGCGGTAACCACTATTGTAGAGATCGCGGGATAAGATAATTTGTCCTTCTGTGATGTAGCCTGTCAAGTCAGGGATAGGGTGGGTGATGTCATCTTCTGGCATGGAGAGGATCGGAATTTGAGTCACCGATCCCTTTTTCCCAACCAAGCGTCCTGCACGTTCGTAGAGGGTTGAGAGGTTAGTATAAAGATAACCTGGATAGCCCCGACGTCCTGGAACCTCCCGGCGGGCAGCGGATACTTCCCGAAGAGCTTCACAGTAGTTGGTCATATCGGTCATAATAACCAAGACGTGCATGTCTTTTTCATAGGCCAAATATTCTGCAGCGGTCAAGGCGATCCGAGGAGTCGCAATCCGCTCGATAGCTGGGTCATTAGCTAGGTTGATAAAGAGGACAGAGCGGTCAATAGCTCCTGTTTCCCGAAGGTCGTTCATAAAGAACTCGGCTTCTTCAAAGGTAATCCCCATAGCCGCAAAGACCACGGCGAAGTTTTCTTCGGAATTAAGAACCGTCGCTTGACGAGCAATCTGAGCTGCCAACTCCTTGTGAGGGAGACCAGAACCTGAGAACACGGGGAGTTTTTGGCCCCGAACCAAGGTATTCAAATGGTCAATGGCTGAGATCCCTGTCTGGATAAATTCATCTGGATAGTCCCGCGAAACAGGATTGATGGCTTGACCATCAATGTCCAAGTATTTCTCTGGGATAATTTCTGGACCACCGTCGATGGGTTTGCCCATCCCGTTAAAGATGCGGCCCACCATGTCTTCAGACACAGGGAGTTCTAAGGGACGTCCGGTAAAGCGAACCTTGGCTTTTTCCAAGTTGATCCCGCTAGACCCTTCAAAGAGCTGGACCATGGCCTTGTCTTCTTGGACTTCGAGGACTTGTCCCTGACGGGTTGTTCCGTCATGGAGCTTGATTTCTACCAGTTCATTGTAGTGAACCCCTTCGACCTGATCGACAATCATCAAGGGGCCAACAACTTCGCTGACAGTACGGTATTCTTTAATCACGCTCATTGTCTACTCCTCCTTTTGCGACGATTTGGTGTAGGGTTTCTACGATTTCTTCTTTCAAGGCCTGGATAGTGGTCAACTGGTCCTCATGGATGAACTTGCTCCGGGCAATGCGGTCTCGAAGAGCCACGGTTCCTTCCATGATTTCTGTGAAGTAAGCCCCTAATTCTAGTGCTTTTTGACTTTCTTGGTCAAAGGTCAAAATGTTGGTCAACAAGGCCACCTGCTTGCTGAAAGAGGTATAGGTATCGACCTCATCAAAGGCATTTTGTTGCAGGTAGTCTTCACGGATCATCTTGGCCGCATTCATGGTCAAGCGGTCTTTTTCAGACAAGGAATCTAGACCAACCAAGCGGACGATTTCTTGCAATTCACTTTCCTTTTGAAGCAAGTTCATAGCGCGGGTCACTTTTTCAGACCAGCTGATTTGTTCATGTAGATCGATATAGCGACCGACTTCATCTTGGTAAAGCGAATAAGAACTCAACCAGTTGATGGCTGGGAAGTGACGACGTTGGGCCAATTGAGCATCTAGTCCCCAGAAGACCTTGACAATCCGCAAGGTATTTTGGGTCACCGGCTCTGAAATATCTCCACCCGGAGGGGAAACGGCACCGATAGCGGTAATTGAACCTTCGCGCGCAGTGGTTCCGAGTGTCTTGACCCGACCTGCACGCTCGTAGTATTCGGCGATCCGGCTACCAAGATAGGCTGGGTAACCTTCATCTCCGGGCATTTCTTCTAGACGACCAGACATTTCACGGAGAGCTTCTGCCCAACGCGAAGTAGAGTCCGCCATGATGGCAACGGAATAGCCCATATCACGGAAGTATTCGGCAATAGTAATCCCTGTGTAAATGGAAGCTTCCCGCGCCGCCACCGGCATGTTCGAAGTATTAGCGATCAAAACGGTCCGTTGCATGATGGATTGACCGGTCGTCGGATCGATCAATTCTGGAAATTCATTCAGAACGTCCGTCATTTCGTTTCCACGTTCCCCACAACCAACGTAAATTACGATGTCTACATTGGCAAACTTGGCCACCTGGTGTTGCACAACTGTTTTCCCAGCTCCGAAAGGACCCGGAACAGCTGCAGCTCCACCCTTAGTCACAGGGAAGAAGGTATCGATAACCCGTTGACCGGTGACCAAAGGCTCTACTGGAATCAGTTTTTGTGCAAAGGGACGGCCTCGACGAACGGGCCATTTTTGCATCAGGGTCCCAGTAAAGAGGCTACCATCTGCCTGCTCGATCTCATAGACCGGCTCTTCCACTGTGTAAGAACCTGCTGCGATCTTGGTCACACGTCCACTGACACCAAAGGGTACCATGATGCGGTGTTCCACCATATTGGTCTCTTGAACGGTACCGACGATGTCTCCAGCGACCACTTCTGTCCCTTCTGTCACACTTGGTTCGAAGGCCCATTTGGTGTCCCGATCTAGATTTGGAACTTGCACCCCACGAACCAAAAAGTCACTGGCAGTCACTTCTTGGAAGCGTTCCAAGGGGCGTTGGATCCCGTCAAACATCTGAGAGATCAAACCTGGTCCCAATTCAACAGAAAGGGGAGCTCCGGTTGTGACCACTGGTTCTCCTGGACCGACTCCAGACGTTTCTTCATATACTTGGATAGAGGCTTCGTCACGCCGCATCTCAATAATTTCGCCAATCAAACCAAGATCGCCGACCCGGCAAATGTCTTGGATATTGGCCTCCTGCATCCCTGATGCAACCACCAAGGGACCGGAAACTTTGATAATTTTTCCTTGAGTCATGTATTCCTCCTGGGAATCCTTTGTTTCTTTGTTTTACTTTTGTGCTATCTCTCTTAGAGATTGCTTTTGTTGGCCATTGGCATCGAAATTGCTTGGATCCAACCAAGCTTCGAAGCGCTGTTTGATAGCTGGCCATTCTTGGTCAATGATAGACAACCAGTCTGTATCACGGGTACGACCTTTATAAACAACAGCCTGACGGAAACAGCCTTCATAGGTGAACCCTAAGCGCTCAGCTGCTTTGCGAGATGCTTGGTTTAAGGCATCGCATTTCCACTCATAGCGGCGGTAGCCTAAATCTTCAAACACGTAGCGCGCTAATAGATACTGGGCTTCTGTAGCCATGCGAGTCTGTTGGAGCGCTGGTGAGTAGGTCACTGCTCCGACCTCGATCACTCGGTTGGCTTGATCGATCCGCATGAGAGAGAATGTCCCCAAAGCCTTGCCTGAATCTTTGTCTACTATCGCATAGTAAAAGCGACCTTGAGCTGTCATGAGATCATCTAATAAGCGGTCCCACTCCTCTTCATTGCGGGCAGGACCTTTGAACAGAAAGGTCCACATAGCTGCTGGAGAGTCCGGCCCGTAGACCTGATAAAGATCTGCTCCATGTTTTTCTTTTGAGAGGCGCTCGATCACGGTATAGCGACCTTCGATCCGCTCAATAGCTGGCAAGCGCCCCGGTGTAAACTCCGGCAGTGCATCCCCAATCGCTTGGCCAAATTCATTTGTTCTCATAAAATATCCTGTCCTACTGCTTTTTCGACATTATCACGAATCCGCTGTTGGCCCAGTCCTGTAGTCCCTCTATGGGTCGGGATAAGAATCAAGGCCGGTGTCAGCTGCTGGTCGTAAAAAGCCACTGTTTCTGGAATAGCTTGAGCAATATCCTCTGTCAGGTAGATAATCCCGAAGTTTTCCCGACTGAGTTTTCGCAAGGTGTTGATCGCTTCTTGCGGCTCTGTGACCGGATAGGTTTGAAAGCCAATCAGGCGAAAAGGAAGGATGGCGTCCCGATTGCCCACAACGGCGATCTTATAGGTCTGTTTGTCCATAAATCGGTCTCATCCTTTCTTTGATTTCTGCTAGCGGAAAACCATTGTCCAAACCAGAGAGGACCAAACGAAGGTTGGTCACCTCTAACTCTTTTCCGTAAAGATAACGAACAAGAGGGAGTGGTCCATCAACTTCAAAACGGCCAGCGTCTAGAAGACTGAATTTCACCAAACTTTCTAAATACTCCAACTCTACGGTCTTGAGTTGACCGGTGCGCATCTTTTCTTCATAAGTCTCTAAGGCGAGATCGTAGTCCAGCGGATTGACTTGATAAAACCAGGTCAACCACTGACCCGATTCTAGCAGGTCGATCACCTGATGGGCACTGAGGCTTCCTTCATCCGAGAGCAATTGGTGCATAAAACTATGCGGTTTTTGCTGATCCAAGGCCCGTTTGACCGTAATCGCATTGTAAAAGTCAATGGTCACGTCTACCAACTGCTTCAAAATCGGATGATCTAGGCTGTCTCCTAAGTATCTCAGGTGTTTAAAATAAGCTAAGTCCATCCCGATTTCGAGGACCCGCAAGTCCTGATAGTCTTGGAATTCCTGCCAAGTTGCAGCCACTTCTTCCGCCATAAAGGCCGGACAATGCTCTGCAGAAAAGGTCGCCACCAAATGCTCGAGCACATCGAGAGAATAAGGTCCGATAGGGATCAATAAATGCCCCAACTTGCGCTCTGTCACCTTGTTTTTCAGATATACCTTGAGATTGTGATAAGTGTATTTCAAGGTGAAGAGGCTAACTAAATCCGACTGAGGGGTTACCTCAAAAGCCCATTGGTATTCCGCCAACAAGGCTGCCATCAGGCGCTCTTCAAGGGCTGATAAATCCTTGATCTCGTGGCTGTCTAAAGCATAAGGTGTCCCTTGTAGCAAGGCTTCTCGGCTCTCACTAGAGGGACTTGCAAGCAACTGCTCGAACTGACTGGGACTGACAAAACTAGCCTCACGTACGCTGATTCCTGTATTAACTTGAGAATAGGTCCGTTCGCTCATTGCAACCTCCTAGTTCTCTTCATCGGTGAAAATGCTGGCTGCCATCTGGTAGCTTTCTTGCTCCCAAATGGAATCCACCAAATCACGGTAGAGATAGTTGTCATCAATCTTCCCAACCGACAAGACAAAGCCTGCCTGAGCTGGAATCGTCGCATCCGCAACTGTCACATTCTGATGAGTTTGCTTTAATTTCTCAAGAGCTGCTAGATCAAATTTGCTAGCACTCACCGCCCCAAAGGTCAGAGTCACAACTTGCCCTTGATAGCGGTCTAAAATCGCATCTACAAACTGCAATTCCTTTTCAAGGGGCCAAGCCGCCATTGCTTCATAAGCATCTGCAAAGAGATCCTTTAAGACTCGTTGCTTGGTGACAAGGGTTGATTGGCGTTTTTTATTTTCGATTTGTTGGGTTTCACGTTGCAATTGACGTTGAATCCGCTTGAGCTGCTCGGAGCGTTGATTGAGTCTATCTTGGATCAACCGCTCTTCTTGCGCAGTCTCTTCTTTTAGGATGGTTTCCTTGGCCTCTTCTAAGAGTTTACGCCCTTTTTCGTGGGCTTGGGCCAAGATCGAATCCTTTAATTGGGTTTGTTCATCCATATCGTTTTTTCTCCTATTGCATGCGTCTTGTGTTTTTCGCCTCGCGAGGCAAATTCATCAAAGCTAGCTCTTAGCCGACGCGTAGAGTCAATAGGAAGGACACAACGAAGGCCAAGATGGCATAGGTTTCAACCATGGCCGCAAGGATAACCCCTTTCATCATGTCTTCTGGGCGTTTTGCCAAGATTTGCATCCCTGCTGTCGCAACATTTCCTTGGTGTTTGGCTGAGAAATAACCAACGATCGCAACTGGAAGAGCTGTAAAGAAGTAAGCAACCCCTGTTTCCAGTGGCATATCTGGCTTAATTTGCAACCAGATCAAGATCCCAATAACGAAACCATACAAACCTTGTGTACCTGGTAACAATTGCAAGATCAAGGCTTGGGCAAATTTTTCTGGTTGTTCTTTCAAGAGGGCTGCTGCTGCTTGACCGGTCTTACCAACACCAAGAGCAGATCCCATCCCACTAAGTGCGACTGCGATCGCGACACCAAATGCTGCAAAGAAGGCGCCCCCATGGGCTGAAAAATATGATGCTAAAGATTCCATGAATATACTCCTATTTTTTTAAGATAATACTTATTTTTTTGTTTTAATATAGCGTTCAGAAGGTTTGAGAGGACGAAATGGCTTGCCTCCTCCTTCGTAGAACTTACCGAAGAACTCCACAAAGATCAAACGGGCTCCATGCACATATCCTGACAAGAAGGACAGGAACATATTAATGGCATGTAGGACGATAAAGAGCACAAGCCCTACCGTAAACCGTCCAAGCGGTGGGAAGAGATTGACAATGAGGTTGAAGGCCGAACCGATACTAGCTCCAGACAAGCCCAAGGCCATCAAACGGGTGAAGCTGACCAAGTCTCCGACATAGCCACTAACATTGTAGAGGTTAAAGAGACCAGACGCTAAACCGGATAGCTTCTTGGCACTGACAATGGAAACAATCAAGATCCCAATGGCATTCAAAATAGCCAGCCACTTGCCGATCGGAACTAGCAGGCTCATCCCTGGCAAGATATTGCCTACTGCTAGAAGCATTAAACCAAGTAGGATCAAGACCCAAGCAAAGCCCGCATTATAGGCTTCCGTGTAGTCTTTGAGGCGAACATTTTTCATTCCTCCTAGGAAGAGGCCCACTAAGACGGTGATAAAACCAAAGACCACTGAGAGGATCAGGATGGTCATGGCGTTGCTGGTCGTACTGATCAGGGCAAAAGGCATCTCAAATCCAAAGAAAGAGCCATAGACCACACCCCAAAGGGCAACTGAAATTCCAAGGAGGCTGAAGAAACGAAGGTTCTTGGCTGTACTAGGCTTGAGCTTAAAGGCTTTAAGGGCAAACCCTGTCGCTACCGTTAGCAACAGTCCATAACCGATATCTGCGACCATCATGCCAAAGAAAACAAAGTAGAAGAGAGAAACGATCGGTGTCGGATCTTTCTCGTAATACTTAGGCAGGGCGTACATCTCTGTGACTAATTCAAAAGGTTCTACCAAGGCATTATTTCGCAACTGGATCGGAACGTCATCCCAATCTTTTTCCGTCACATCGCGTGTCTCTAGTAAGACTCGAGAACCAAAACCTTCTTGCAAGAAGTCTCGCAATGAGGCCACTTGGGAGGTTTCAATCCAACCCTCTAGGGCTACCAAGCTTTGCGTACTAGCAAGAAGCGACTTAGCTTCCTCACGAGCTCCCAAACTCAGCAAGTAATCCATCTGGTACTTGAGCTGGTCCAGTTCCTTCTGGGAGTTTTGTAACTCGGCTAGGGTTGCTGCAACTACAGCTTCTTGCTCTTTGATTTCCCCTTCTAGGCGATCCAAGTAGGCGGCCGGGACCTGCTCTTCTTCATAGTCCAATTCTTTGAACCCATGGTCTTCTAAAAGCTCCTGAACAGCTACACGATCTCCCGAACGATACAAGATGACATAGCCGTGTTCGGTTTCAGACGTAAAGACTTCTTCTAACTCCAGCTCAGGATGAGCTTTTAAGGAAGAGCGAACAGCGTCTGTATCGCTATTTGGGATCGTCCCGATCAAGCCATGCACATAGTGAAAAGTAGCGAGAGCAGCTGGCGTCACTTCTAACGGTCGCCATTTTTCTAAGCGCTCTATCTCTCCCTTTGCATCCGCAATCTTCTGACGAGCCTTGTCTAACACGCGCAATTGGCGTTTCAACTTGGTCAATAGAAGATCCTCATCTCGAATCATCCCGTGGGCCTGCAAGTCATCAAAAGACAAGCTTAAGGGTTCTTCCTTCAGAGCTTGCAGGGCCTTTTTCTCAGGCATATAAGGCTCCAGAGTCTGAATCATTTTTTCAACTTGTTCTTGACGTTTTTGCAGCTCTACCAAAGCTTGACGATTGTTCTCTGTCAAGGGTTGAGACAAGGTATTTGCCTCAAAGGCAGCCTGCCATTCTTCATGCTCACTGAGGTCATAAATCTGGATTTTTGCCTCAGACTGCAGCGCTAGTAGGAGACCGTCCAAGTCATCTTTGGGTAAGATGAGGGACAGTTTTTGCATCTGACTAACGGCCATAGCTTGCTACCACCTTTTCTACAATGGCTTCAACTAACCCAGCTCGCTTATCGGTCATCGCCTCTTGTACCTTGGCATCATTGCGCGCAACCGTTTCTTCCAGATCTTTCGTTAAACGGACGAGTCTTTCCTGGGCGTTTTTTTCTGCCTCTGTGACCAATTGCTTGGTTTCCTCATCGTAATGCTGTGCCACTGTTGCAAGGCGATCGCGCGAATCCGTTCGGATTTGTTCAACTTGAGCTTCATAGCCTACGATCAC
Source organism: Streptococcus sp. HMSC065C01 (assembly GCF_001813525.1). Lineage (NCBI taxonomy): Bacteria > Bacillati > Bacillota > Bacilli > Lactobacillales > Streptococcaceae > Streptococcus > Streptococcus sp. HMSC065C01. The sequence continues at coordinate 25,303 of NZ_KV812850.1, forward strand.
GCCCTGAGCAGCTTGCTCGATCTCTTGCATCATCTCGAGTGTTGCATTCGACATCGTCACACCTCCTTATTCAACCATTGTTCTTCCAACAACAGTACAATTATCTTAAATTATACCACAATTCATATCGTTTGTTCAGGCCCAACCGGAAATTTTCAGAAAATTGTGGATAACCAACAAGCCACTACTGCCAGGATTGGTAGCGTTCTCTTCTTTTCGCATATCCTGTTCCTAGTTTCAGTATTTCTTGATTTCTTTTACTTGAATAAAGCGGTTACCCATGTTATAATGTGTAATATATTATAGGAGCATCCTGTTATTTCATCTCGTGAGAAAGGAGGATTGCTGTGAAACAAGATCAAGATTTACGCGCCATTATCGCCAGCCATGAAGCTGAGTTAACAGATATGGAACGCGACATTGCCCAATATTTTTTATCATCCGAAGCACGACAGCACTCCCTGTCCTCTTCTCGTGTAACGGAGTTACTCCATGTTTCAAAGGCAGCTTTAACGCGTTTCTCTCAAAAATGTGGTTTTTCCGGCTATCGGGAGTTTGTCTATCATTTTAACGAAGAAACCAAAAATCAAAAACAGGTGCAAGAGCATGACGAGCTGACGCTGAGCGTCTTGCAACGCTACCACCATATCAGTAACGTCACTGAAAGTCTGGTAAAAGATTCCCAATTAGATCGGGTAGCTGAACTAATCGATCAAGTAGACCGAGTCTATTTCTTCGGGATCGGTAGTTCCGGTTTAGTTGCTCGAGAAATGAAATTGCGCTTTATGCGACTAGGCGTCGTTTGTGAAGCCCTGACTGATCAAGATGGCTTTGCTTGGACGACCAGTATTCTCGATTCCTCTTGTTTAGTCATCGGTTTCTCATTGTCAGGAGGCACCAACTCCATTACAGACAGTCTCCTGGACGCCAAAGAAAAGGGGGCTAAGACGGTTCTTGTGACCGCTAACCCGGCTGCCATCCACCAAGGATTCACAGAAGTGTTACCGGCCGCACCTCTTCCTAGTAGTACCTATATCGATCGAATCTCTGCTATTTTACCACTCCTCATTGTGGTCGATTTGATCTATGCTCATTTCCTTAATAAAAGCCGAGAACAAAAGGAAATTGTCTTTAATAGCTACTGGGAAAACAAAAAGCTTTCTAGTCAACGTTCTCGAAAATCATAATATAGTCTCCCTATTTAAAAAGCATGAAAGATAAGGTTTTCTTCGTCTTTCATGCTTTTTGTGATGAAGCAAAAACAAGTCGTCAGTGCGACTTGTTTTATGTTCCATGTTTTTGTCTAAAGTGGTAGTAGGCCCCCAACATACCTGCGGCGTTTTGATGGTGAGCAAATTCCAAACGGATCTTATCTGCTAGGCTAGGAACCAGTTCCGCACACAGAACTTGATAGATTTTAGGTTTCAGGATCGCTTCCTGAGCCATAATTCCCCCTCCAAGAACGATGACTTCCGGATTGACCACATAAACGATATTAGCCAATCCTTTTCCAAGATAGGTCACCATCCGATCAATTCCAGCCATGCAGATTTTATCTCCTTCAGTTGCCTGCTTGAAGATCCGGCGACCATTCCACTGTTCCACAGGATCACCATGATGTTCTGCCACGTACTCGACCAAAGCCGTCGTTGAAGCTAGATCCTGAAAGGCACCGTCTGGCAAATGAAGATAGCCAACCTCACAGGCTGAATTGCTAAAGCCATGAAAAACCTGACCATCAAGCAAGAGACAACCACCGATCCCTGTTCCAATCGTCAAGCAAACAGCATTGTTCGAGCCTTTTGCATGACCTGTTGTAACTTCTGCAAGACCGGCACAGTTAACATCATTTTCAATCTCGCAAGGGATCTGAAAAGTCTCTTCGATTTCCTTTTTGAATTGGGTTCCTGCATAGTTGGGAATTTGTGGCCCAGCATAAAAGATTTCTCCCTTATCAGGATCCACCATCCCGGCCGAAGAAATCGCAACCCCTGCCAAGGGATGCTTCTTCAAATAACGGGCTACTATTTCCTTTGTTGTTTTAAGTATATGAGGTCCTCCTTTTTGGGCCTCCGTTGGCATTTCATGGGTCTCTAGGAGTTGCCCTTTTGCATCGGCTAGACCATACTTGATACTGGTCCCTCCGATATCAATTACAACATATGGATTCATCTAGACCTCCTTTGATCAAAGGAATCTGTCTTTTGTGTCCTGAATGAGTTGAGCAGCACGTTGAATCACTTCTTGATCCGCTTCTACTACTGGCGTCAAAGGGGAGCGAACAGATCCCAAGTCCAAACCTTCATTGATGCGCAAAACCGCTTTAATGACCGCATACATATTGCCATGAGCAGACGTCAAGACTCCGATAATATCATTGATGGCAAACTGCAAGGCACGCGCGGTCTCTAAGTCTTTCTCAGCAATTAGCTGATTGAGCTTCAAGAATAGCTCTGGCATAGCACCATAGGTGCCACCGATACCAGCATGTGCCCCCATGAGACGACCACCTAAGAATTGTTCATCCGGACCATTAAAGACGATATGGTTATCGCCTCCTAAAGAAGCAAAAGTTTGAATGTCCTGAACAGGCATCGAAGAATTTTTCACCCCAATCACCCGTGGATTTTTCAACATTTCCTTGTAAAGGTTCGGTGTCAAAGCTACCCCAGCCAATTGCGGGATATTGTAGATGACAAAGTCTGTATGAGGTGCAGCTGCACTGATTTCATTCCAGTAGTGGGCCACACCATATTCTGGCAAGCGGAAATAGATCGGCGGAATGGCCGCAATGGCATCCACTCCTAGTTCTTCTGCATGTCGTGCCAATTCCACGCTATCCTTGGTGTTGTTGCAGGCTACGTGAGCGATGATGGTCAATTTTCCTTTAGCTACTGCCATCACTTCTTCCAAGATCAGCTTGCGATCGGCCACGCTCTGGTAGATACATTCGCCAGAGGATCCGTTGACATACAAGCCCTGCACACCTTTCGCGATAAAATATTCTACGAGAGCACGCACCCGCTCCGGGCTAATTTCCCCTTGGTCATCATAGCAGGCATAAAAAGCAGGGATGACTCCTTCATATTTTTTTAAATCTGACATATTTTCTCCTTTTGTCACTATTGAATTCATTTTATTCTTGGTAGTGGGCAAAAATCTTTTCCATTAATCCAACTTGTGCATAAGCTAAGCTTGAAAAACCGAACAAGAAAAAGATCATGAGTCCCAATAGGAAAGCTAAGACTGAGCTTGCAAGAGCCATACATAGAAGTAAGAGAGCACTTCCCATGACGAAGAACCAAGGAAAATGCAAGCCTGTCACAATCATGGCTTTTTGCAAACACTCTTTCCAATCCAACTGGTAGCGAGCCGCAATCGGATAAGCAGCCAATAAGATCAACACAAGAAAGAGAAAGAGGCCTAAACAAATGGTTTTCAAAGCTTGGAAAGCTAGGGAAGTTTGCCCCCAAAATAAGAATAAATCAAAGAGACAAATACCTGCAACAATCAGTTCTAAACTTCCTAGTTGCAAGCCTATTTTCCAATTGTCCCGAAAAGCCTTCGCATAACTACGAATCACCGGAACTCGACGCTGGTGCTTAATGGCAAATAAGGTCTGATACAAACTAATTTTCGCAATTCCAATCGTGAGAACTGGTAAACAACTTAGCACAAATAAAAGATTAACAGTTACCAAGTCGAGGACCTTCTCACTGATACGCATCACTACATTGTCCGTGTTAAAAACGGTTTTGATCAATCCTGCTCCCTTAGATGACATAGGCACTCCTTTCTAACGTGATCAATCGATCGCAATTTTAAATAGATATTTTTTCACGATATCTTCTTGCCCTGCATAGCCATTGGGCTGGTGAGGCTCCCCTGGAAAGAAAATCGCAAAATTATGATAGCCTAGATGAAGCGGATAAGACTCCTGGCAATGGACAAAACCGATGTCCGATGCTTCATCAAATGCGATAGCCTCACCTGTCACACGAGATCCATAACTCGAAAACTCATGCCCTTCTACTAATAGATGCAAATCGGCATATCTTTTGTGGTGTTCAAAGCGATCATTTTCTGCTTTGTTGAGGGTATTTTCTTGAACGACGAGAAAGACCTTATCCCCATCAATATCGTATCTCCCCAATTCAAAAGAATCCTTCCGATGCTCATATAGAAAGTCAATGGCCTGATCCAGATTGGGGTGGATTCCTTTGTAAAAGGTGATGTTTTTTAAATCATCAAATATCATATTCTCATCCTTTCGATACGTCTCAGCCTAGAAAACCGATCTGTACACAACGATCGTTTGTCCAAGCGGACGACTTATCCTTTGACCGCTCCCATGGTAATCCCTTGTGTGAAGGATTTTTGGAAAACCAGGAAGACCGTAACGATTGGCACTGCAGCTAGGGCTGCCCCAGCCATGATCAAGCCATAGTTGGTGGCCATTTCAGCCTGCATGGTTGCTACCCCTAGTGAAATAGTCAAGTTTTGACGAGAAGTCAGCATTACCAATTGCATAAAGTAGTCGTTCCAGGTGTTGATAAAGGTAAAGATGGCAAGGGCTGCAAATCCCGGCTTGACAATTGGGAAGGCAACGCTCCAGAAAGTCCGCAACTCTCCACAACCATCGATCTTAGCAGATTCTAAGAGTTCTGTTGGGATGTTTTCACTAAATTGCTTCATCAAGAAGACCCCGAATGGCCATCCAACCAATGGTAGAATAACCGCTGCAAGGGTATCATGAATCCCCATAAAGTTGATAATCCGTACCAATGGAACTAAGACAACTTGTTTTGGAAGGGCCATGGCTGCAATGAAGATAGCAAAGAGAATTCGTTGCCCATAGAAGCGTTTCTTAGCCAAGACATAACCTGCCAAGGAAGAGGTCATACACACCAAAAGCATGGTTGCAAGGGAGATGAAGACACTATTCCACAACCATTGTAGGGCTGGGTTTTGTACCATCAACTGTTGGAAGTTCTCCATGGTTGGTGTCTTTGGCCACCATTGAGGTGGGATCATAATGGTATCTGGCTGAGACTTAAAGGCCCCTGTCAAAATCCAATAAAATGGGAAAATGAACAAGACTGTCAAAAGGAGCAAAATGATCGTTGAAATCACTGTAAAGGCAGTGATGGGTTTCCTTTGTGTTGGTTTCATCTGAGGCTCCTTTCTTTAGTATTCTACGTCGTTTCCGAGGATCTTGAATTGCGCAAAACTGATAATGGCAATCATCACCGCAAGGAAGACGCCCATGGTGTTGGCATAACCATATTCAGATAGTTTAAAGGCTTTTTCATAGAGGTAGTACATAAGGGTACTCGTTGAGTAGTTAGGACCACCGGATGTCAATAATTGGATCAAGGCGAAACATTGGAAAGAGTTAATGGTCGTAATGATCGCAATGTACAAAGTTGTTGGCAACAAGCTTGGCCATTTGATCTTCCAGAAAACTTGAAATTCTGTCGCACCATCCACACGCGCGGCTTCTACGAGAGAATTATCAATATTTCCCATAGCAGCGATGTAGAGGATGATCGGTTGACCAACTGAAGTGGTCAACAAAATAATGATGATGGCCATCAAAGCCCAGTGTTTGTCCCCCAACCAAGAAATGTTTTGGTTGATGACATGTCCAGATTTCAATACAAAGTTCAAAATCCCTGATAGTGGATCATAGATCCATTTCCACACAACCGTTACCGCTACACTCCCTGTAACAACTGGAAGGAAGAAGACGAAACGATAGAAGGAACGCGCAATCGCATTTTGATGGTAGGTCTGAGAAGCCACAAACAAGGAGAACAATACGACGATCGGAACGGATCCGATAACGATGATGACGGTATTGATCAAGGACTTCACAAAGACCTTATCCGCAAACATGCGGGAATAATTTTCTAAACCGACAAACTTAAAGGATGTCATAGAATAGTTGAAGAAACTTGTCACAAAGCCCATGATCATGGGGGCTAGGACAAAGACCGTAAAGAAGATTAAAATGGGTGCTAGGAATGCGTAGGAAACGAGCGTCTCCCTCATTCGGATTTTGTTTACCTTCACAGTAAGGCACCTCCTAGTGTTCTTTTTCTATTTTCTTTTCTAAACATATCTTCCGACTTAAGAAAAGAAGATCCAGAAAGAATGAAGACCCCTTCGTTCCATTCCAAATAGAGAGATACGGATTCGAAGGGGCCTGCAAATTCTCGTTTCTATGAAAGACTTAGGTCTGCTTCATAGACTGATTATTTTTTCGTAATGGTTTCGTTTGCTTTTTCAGTAAAGGTCTTCAAAGCTGGTTCTGCTTTTTCATCCCCGTTTGAAACAGATTGCAACATTGGGAACCATAGGGTCCGCATTTCTGCAAAACCGTTGATCGTGTTGTAGTATGGTGAGTAGTATTTTGTCCAAGTGCTGATGGTTTCCATCCGTTTGTCATCGTACAACTTACCAAATGAACTACGAACTGGAAAGGCTCCTGTACGCACAACATCTTTTGGACCCCATTCTTTGTCGTCTGCGATGAACTGTATAAATTTCTTAGCAGCAGCAATTTTCTTTTCATCTTTATTATTGAAGACTGCAAATCCATTGACAAGGTATTCCAATTTTGGCTTGCCTGAGTCAGATGGGAATGGCACTTCTACTACTTCAACCTTACTTGCATCCAACAATTTAGCTTGGATACCGTTTTGTGAAGGCGCCCACAAGATGGTGTAAGAAGTTTGACCATTCGCAAAGTTTTGGATGTCTGCTCCACCATCGAATTGAGAACCATTCATCATCAAGCCGTCATCGATCCATTTAGAAGCTTTTTCCAAACCTTTGACAAATTTTGGATCATCGGTTGTATACTTGGTTACTTTTTCATCAGTAACAGAACCGCCATAAAGGTTGGCAATGAAGGCACGAGTTCCTTGGTCTCCACCTTGACCATTACTGAAGAGTGATCCTGGTGTGTAGCCTTTGTCTTTCAAAGCTTTCAAGACTTTTTCAAAGTCGTCTGTTGTCCAGCCTTCTTTGACAAGATCCAACACGCCTGCATCTTTGAGCATCTTCTTATTCATCGCCATGTAGAATGGTGCTGAACTAATTGGATACATGTAAGCTGTGTCACCTGCCTTGCTGGCTTGGATGATATTTTCATTATTGACATCTTTGACAAAATCTTCTGTAAAGAGATCGTTCAAATCAGCCAATTTTCCATTTTTACCATACTGAATGATCCGTCCAGGTGCATCAAAGAGCACATCTGGAGCAGTTCCTGCTTCAATAGCCGTTGTGATCTTTTCAGGACCTGACTTGAAGTCAATCGTTTCCAAATTCACGTGGATATCTGGATTCGCTTTTTCAAAAGCTGCAATAATTGATTTTTCGTAGGTTCCGACACCATCTTCTGCTTTTTCTTGAGTAAAGACTGGGAAAGCCCACCAGGTAATTTCTGTTTTACCAGAATTTCCACCAGAAGATTCTGATTTTGATCCTCCGCCAGAGCCACAAGCTGCGAGTGCTAGAAGAGCTGCACCAGCTACCAACGAGCACAATACTTTTTTCATTTTCATGTGATTTCTCCTCACAATTGCGGTAAGATTACTCTTACAGGGGGTTATCCTCAATGAGGACGCCTATTCTTGTTCTTGTTTCAGATTCGACTACTCTCTATTGGGTCTCCTCCTCCTTCAATCTACTGTTTTGTTTTCTCATTTTAAGGCTGCGACAAAGCGCTCGGTGATCTCTTTTGGTCGGGTAATGGCGCCGCCTACAACGATCCCACGAACCCCAAAATCATGGATTTTCTTGGCCTGATCAGGATAGTGGATCTTGCCTTCTGCGATGACATCCACTCCTGCTTGACAGAGGCTATGGATCAGTTCAAAATCTGGCCCATCAACCTTCGGACTGTAGTCCGTATAGCCCGAAAGGGTCGTTCCGACAAAGTCTACTCCCGCTTCGACTGCTGTCAATCCTTCTTCCAGAGTAGAGGTATCAGCCATCAAGAGTTGGTCTGGATATTTCTCTTTGACTTGATGGATAAAATCACTAATCGAAAGACCATCATGACGGGGACGTTTGGTACAATCAAGAGCAATGACTGCGATATCCAAAGCTGCCAGCTCATCGACTTCTTTCATAGTAGCCGTGATAAATGGTTCTTCAGGTGGGTAATCACGTTTGATAATCCCAATAATTGGTAACTTGGTCACTTCCTTGATTTCCTTGATATCCCGGACACTATTGGCTCGGATTCCGACAGCTCCACCCTGTTCAGCCGCTTTGACCAAGAGAGGAATGACTCCTCCTGCTTCTGTATAGAGCGGTTCATGAGGGAGAGCTTGACAAGAAACAATGATGCCGTCTTTGATTTGTTCAATCAGTTCATCTTTTGTAATCTTTGACATAACTCCTTCTCCTTTGATAATAAGGCAACTCGAGTACTTGTAAATTGATTATAATCTATTTTTAAAGCGCTTACAATATTAATCGTGCAATTGGATTATAGTTTCACATTTTAGGGAAAAATAAAAAGATCTCTGAAACTAGTTTCAGAGATCTAGGACATGGTGATTCCCTAAGCCATCTTTTGAGTCGCTTTTTCCTTTACAACAAATACAAAGCCGATAGAGCCGACAACGGCTCCAAGCAAGATCCAATAGACCATATCCGATGAAGTAATTGGGCCTGCCAAGAGACCTGCTAATAAAAAGAGATCGATATACAGTCTAGTATCGCGATAGAAGGTCCAATTGAAATGGTAGCTACCTTCTGGGTACTGCCGTGTCGATACAGACGGTTGAAAGACCTGCAGAAGAATCAGAATCCCAACAAAAGCAAGATAAGCTAGGCTCACTACCGAAAGCGAAGCCTGCATCGTCATAACCACAGCTACTATAAGCAAGACCAAGATCCAGAAATGGAAGTCCATCCAGAATTCACGATGATAACAAAACCGTTTCATAAGATTACACCTTTCTCTTAATGTATTCGTTTTCTACACTTATATTATAAGACAAGGAATTTTTTTTGCAAGGAATTATCGGCTATTTGGGACTGAAAATAGGACCAGAATATCTCTGGTCCGTCTAAAAAAACTATGAACAAATATTAGTTGCCAATTCATTCATTGATATCATTTTCGATAATGACCTTGAGTGCATGGTTTTCACCCGCATGTTTAAAGACATCATAGGCCTTTTCGACTTCTGAGAGTTTGAAGTGGTGGGTGGTGAGCTTGATCCAGCAGTTGCAGATTGCCTGCAGATACATAAGTTGCAGCTTTCATAAGCGACTCCTCTTTTGTTGGTTTGATAAAACCATTTTATTTTCGTTTCTTTGTGAATATTATAACATACTAAGTAATCGCTTGCAAGAATTTATGAGCACATTTTTAAAAGTTTTTTGAGCAAACAAAAACATTCCCCTTATCTATACCAGAGGAATGTTTCAATCACCTTGTTCTAATTGTTGGCGCTGCTTATAGTACTCTTGCTGCTCGCGCTCACGCTCTTCTTCTAAACGCTCTTCATAGCGCTTGAGTTCTGCCTCAAACTCTTCTTGCAAGGCAAATAAACGCTCCAAGCCACTTTGGGCCTCCGCACTTGGCGCTTGAAAATGAAGGGCACTCAGCCAGTCCACTAAATTTTCTGTATGTTGGCGGACATCCATACGCATATCCGCATAATCCCACTCCAACTCACTGAGCTTTTGATTGAAGCGGTAATGTCGATCTTCTAGTTGTTCTAATTCACTATTTCCTGAATGGTACATCACATACCTCCTTTAATCGGACTCAATAAAATCGGCTTCTTCACTGCTTTCAGTGCTGTTTCTACCGCGTCCGCTGCTCCTCCTGTAAATCCATCTTTCAAATCACTAACTAGGGTCGTTGTAGCAAAAGAGCGCATCTTTTCGGATTGACCGCCCAAGGTTACCTGCAAACTCATCCCTTCCAACATCATCAAGGCTTTCTGCGTTGCAATCAAACTTCTGATCGCAATCCGCTCTTGCTCCTTTTTAATCTCTCGATGGAGCTCCTCAATTCGTTCTCTGTCCTCTCCCAGGATCTCTAACATCTTTTTCTCCTACTTATGAAAAATCAAAGGCCGTCGCTTGTCCCTTGTCCAAGTCCACCAATTGAGCTGATGCAGCCTCCAGCTGACCTGCCAAATCTGACAAGCGAGTGGAATAGGCCTTTGCTTGGGCGAGGTTCTCCGCCTCTACCGCTTGGTCCCAACAAGCATCCATGGAGAACTCTCCTAATAGTTGCTCCACTTCTGCGTCTGTTAAAAATTGGGCCATGCTGTGGGCCATTTGTGACACCTCAGCGACCTTATGAGAAACCGTCTCCTTGGCCTCTTCCAGCTTATCCTTGACCTCTGCCTCAAAGGCAGTTGCTTGCGCTGAAGCATTCTGCGCTACCGCCAGCACCAATTCCTCCCGCAATTGAATGGTCTGGGTTCCAGACGCGCTCGCTAGTTGCTGATGGAGGCTAGAAATGCTTGGCTTTTCCTGCCCATACATGGAGACCACTGAAGCAGATGATGGCTGATTTTCTGAAGTGGAAGTTTCCCGATCTCGTTGGGGCATTTCAATAATTTTCTGTGCCTGATCTTGTCTTCCTTGCACGTCACCTTCTAACTCCATTTGAGATGGCCTCCTTTCTTGGATTTATTTTTTCGTTTCCTATAACTGAAAAAGGACCATAACCCTTCAGCTACAGGCAGATTCACACACTATAGGGTAACATAAAATAGCTCGGAATGCTATAAAAATAACACAATTTCTGAAAAAAAGTCTAATTTTTTATGAAAAAACGAGTTTTGGATCCAAATAGCAAAAATCCCCCGCTCTTTCGAGTGGGGGTAGCTGATAAACATCAGTTGTTCCTTGGCGTCTTATTTACGACGTCCTGGACGTTCCTTGTAACCATAGTAAGCATCTTCGATGATTTCTTGCATATGGTCTACCATTGGAAGACGTGGGTTAGCTGGTGAACATTGATCTTCATAAGCAAGGAAGGCCAATTCACGAGAATGTTTCTTCCATTCTTTTTCATCGATGCCTTGTGCTTTGAAGTTCATTTCGATACCACAGCGTTCACCGAGTTCGTATACAGCTTTTGCGTAAGCTTCAACGGCTTCTTCTGGAGTAGAGCATGGAAGTCCTAGCATACGAGCGATATCTTGGTATTTTTCATCTGCACGGTAGTAGTTGTACTTAGGCCATGTAGCTGTCTTAGCTGGCCGTGTACCGTTGTAGCGGATAACGTATGGAAGCAAGATGGCATTGGTCCGTCCGTGGATGGTGTGGAATTGCGCACCGATCTTGTGGGCCATTGAGTGAGAAATACCGAGGAAGGCATTGGCGAAGGCCATACCTGCGATGGTTGACGCATTGTGCATCTTTTCGCGTGAATGGAAGTCCGCATTCTTGACTGAGCTTTCCAAGTTTTCAAAGACAAGTTTAATAGCTTGAAGAGCAAGACCATCTGTGAAGTCGCTAGCCATTTGTGATACGTAAGCTTCTGTCGCGTGCGTCAAGACGTCCATACCAGTGTCTGCTGCAACAGATCCTGGAACTGTCAATACCAAGGCAGGGTCTACGATGGCAACTGTTGGAGTCAATGAGTAGTCTGCGATTGGGTATTTACGGTTGTTTGCTTTATCAGAGATAACGGCAAATGGAGTTACTTCAGATCCTGTACCAGATGTTGTTGGGATCGCAATAAATTTAGTCTTCTTACCAAGCAATGGGAACTTGAAGGCACGTTTACGGATATCCATGAATTTTTGTACCAAGTCACGGAAGTCCACTTCTGGTTGTTCGTAGAAGAGCCACATAACTTTGGCCGCATCCATTGGTGATCCACCACCGAGAGCAATGATCGTATCTGGTTTGAAGGCACGCATGATCTCTGTACCACGTTCAACAGTTGTGATATCTGGATCTGGTTCTACGTCTGCAAAGATTTGGTAAACCACCTTGTTGCGACGAAGGTCAAGCTGTTCGATGATACGATCAAGGAAACCAAGCTCTACCATAGCGTGGTCTGTAACGATCATGACACGTTCAACGTCACGACATTTTTGTAGGTATTCAATTGAATCACGTTCAAAGTATGTTTTTGAAGGAAGTTTCATCCATTGCATGTTATTTCTCCGGCGTCCGACTTTTTTGATATTCAAGAGGTTGATGGCACTAACGTTGTCCCCAACAGAGTTGCGTCCGTAAGAACCACATCCAAGTGTTAATGATGGCAAGAAGGCATTGTAAACATCCCCGATACCACCGAAAGTCGAAGGAGAGTTGCAGATCACACGAATAGCTTTAACTGCTTTACCAAATTCTTTGGTCAATTCTTCATCTGCTGTATGGATGGCTGCTGAGTGACCAAGACCGTTGAATTCAACCATTTGGCGTGCTTTGTTAATTCCGTCTTCACGGCTTTCAGATTTCAAGACAGCGATGACTGGTGACAATTTTTCACGAGTCAAAGGCTCTTTTTCACCAACTTCTTTACATTCTGCAGCAAGGATATTGGTTCCTTCTGGGACTGAGAAGCCAGCTTGTTCAGCGATCCATGCTGCTGGTTTCCCAACGATGTCCGCATTCAATTTCGCACCCGCACAGTTTTTGCTGTTAGCTTTTACGCCGAAGCAGAACTCTTCAAGAAGGGCTTTTTCTTTTTTGTTAACAAAGTAAGTGTGGTAAGATTTGAATTCTTCAACAAACTCATCGTAGATTTCTTTATCGATGATGACCGCTTGTTCAGACGCACAGACCATTCCGTTGTCAAATGATTTTGACATGACGATATCGTGTGCAGCTTGGCGGATGTTAGCTGATTTTTCAACATAAGCAGGAACGTTACCTGCACCTACCCCAAGAGCTGGCTTCCCACATGAGTATGCCGCTTTCACCATGGCATTCCCACCGGTCGCAAGGATAGTCGCAATCCCTTCGTGGTTCATAAGAGCACTGGTTGCTTCCATAGATGGTTGCGTGATCCATTGCACACAGTTTTCAGGAGCTCCTGCTTTAATCGCTGCATCGCGGACGATTTGTGCCGCATGCGCAGATGATTCTTGAGCGGATGGGTGGAAGGCAAAGACGATAGGGTTCCGTGTCTTCAAGGAGATCAATGCTTTAAAGATGGCTGTTGAAGTTGGGTTTGTTGTAGGAGTGATCCCGCAAACGACTCCGACTGGCTCAGCAATAAGGGTCAAACCAGTGACATCATCTTCTTGAATGACACCAACTGTCTTGGTGTGACGCATGTTGTTTACAACGTGCTCACAAGCGAACAAGTTCTTAGTCGCCTTGTCTTCAAAGACTCCACGACCAGTTTCTTCATATGCATGAAGAGCAAGCTCACCGTGTGCGTCAAGAGCCGCTACAGATGCTTTCGCCACAATGTAGTCTACTTGCTCCTGATCCAATTTGCGCATTTCTTCAAGCGCTACGAGTGCTTTTTGCACCAACTCGTCTACGTGTTTTTCAGCAGCGAGTTTCTTTTCTTCAGGTGAGAGAGTTTTTTTATCAGCCATTTGATGCTTTCCTCCAATGTTTGAAACCCTTATCCTTTTCCGGAACTTTTTCTTGTTTTCAGAAACTTTCAAGAATAGTGTAAGAAATTTCGATTTGTTAATTATTTCACAATATTATTGTACTCTATTTTAAGATTTTTGTAAACACTTCCAGGCAACTTTCACAAAGAATTTTTTGTAGTTTGTGAAATTTTTATCAAATTAAACGCAATTGCAGGACTTTTCTGATTATATTGTGAAAAAAATATTAAAAAAATTTTTTCTTCACAAAGTAAAATTTTCAATCTGTTTTTGTAAGCGTTTTCTTAATCTTACTAAAAAAAGCAGCTCTTTACAAGTAAAAAGTTGCTTTTGTTCTCTTTTGTTAGCATTTGTTTTATTGCAATTTCAAAAAAGTCTTTCTATTTCTTAACTGGACCTTTTTCCGCTTTATCAAGGGCTTCCTTGACGGTTTGGGCATAGAGTTCGCCACCATTGGTTTCCATATTGAAGTGAACAGAGTCTGTTCCCACCCAAATGTTTGGATTTTCAACAGCTACTTGGTACCAATCTGCAATGGTAATAAAATCATACTTCTTGGCTAATTCCAACTCATAGAGACGAGTTTGGACCGATTCGCTAGACTCGTCGTTGGCATAACGACCATCATATGGTGTCACAAGAATCAAGCGACGACCTTTTGGAAGTTTTTCAACATACTGATCCAGCAACTCTTTGTAATTGCTAACAGTATTAGTTCCTAGGGCAATGACGACATTTTTCAATAAGACCTTATTAGAAATATCAGTCTCAAAGACCTTCATTCCATTTTCCAACTGACGGCTTACCACTGCATCGATCTGGATGCCAGGGATCGCTTTGGTTAGGTAGTCTTGTGCTCTCAAGTTAACCGAATCACCGATCATGGTCACACCATTTGAGACGTTATAGTCTGTTGCCGTCGCATTGTCCACCTGCGTCCGTGTGACCTGCATTTTGCTGTCTGCTTGATTGAGACCACTCACTACCAAACTCTCATCAAAAGCTCCGACTGTTGGTGCAAAGGCAGAGATCCCGATCATCAAGAGAGCTAATGGAATCATGAGGTAAAAGATCGGCTTGGTCAAAAAGCTAAGATCCATCTTCATACCAAAGACACGAGGCTCCTTGCCTGCAATGGTTGGCTCCAAAATATAGAAGGACAGAGCCGTTAGAATCAAGGAAACGATCGTCGTCACAAGGGCTGCCATCATATTTCCCAAATGTTGAGAGAAGATGATAAAGAAAGGCCAGTGGAAAAGATAGACACCGTAACTAGTATCTGCCAAGAAATTGAGGATGGCTGGTTCTTTTTTATCTGGCGTCTTCTCATGGAGAATGCGGGCCGACAGAATCATGGCACAAGCTGCGATTGTCGCTGCTAAAAAGCCAAACAGATAGGTCCACAAGCTATCAAATGGTAAGAAAAGACTGAGCACAAACAAGAAGGCAAAGCTTCCACCCAAGACTGACAAGGTCTTTTTCATACTCCAAGACTGCACCAGCTTTGTAAAGTTCGGGCTGACATTGGCAATCCCTGTCACCGTTGCTAGGCATGATCCCGCAAAGAAGGGGAAGATGTGAGTGAAGCTAGAAAAATAGATAGTAGAGAAATTAGCTGTCAGAAAGGCGCGGATGAACATGGACAAGAAGGTGAAGAGAAAGAGCCCGCTGGATGCCAGGAAGAGCATACCTCGGTACTTTCCAACTGTCTTAGCCCGCTTAGCCAAGAACCATGCCAAAAGTGCCCAGAGCACATAGTAATGCACTTCTAGAGCCAAACTCCAGGTATGAAGGAAGAGATGCGGAATGAAGTTACTTTCGTAACTACCACCCGTTGCCATCTCAAAGAAATTGGTCACAAAACCGAAGACCGCCGCAATCTGAGTCCCAATACCAGCCACGTAGTCCCGTTGGACCATAAAGGTAAAGGGCATCACGACCAAGATCATAAAGACAAGGGGTGGTACGATCCGGTAAAAGCGCCGTTTCAAGAATGCCAGGTAGTCGATTCCTTGCTTGCGCGCAAATTCATCGATCAAGAGCGCTGTAATCAAAAATCCTGAGAAGGTGAAGAAAATATCTACCCCAATGAAGCCTCCAGGAAAGGCTTTTTGGAAGAAATGGTAAAGCAATACCAATAAGAGTCCTGTAACACGGACTAGTGAAAACCATTTAATGCGCATTTTGATAAATCCCCTGCTTGAATGTTCCTTTGTATACGACGTTGGCTTCTGTGGTTAAGGTGCCTTTGCCCTCCGGCTGGCCATTAACAAACTGCCCTTCATAGGTCCAGCCATCCTTGGACTTGAACTTTCCATAGCCACTAAAAGAGCCGTTGACGAGGTTACCTGTATAGGTATCCCCATTTTTAAAGGTGACGGTCCCCTTGCCATTCATCTTGCCACGGACCAAACTTCCGTCGTAACGGATCGCCCCCTTATCCAAGGTCAAAACGCCCTGACCTGGAATGGCTGAAAGGAAAACCAGCAAAGCAGATAGAATAATCACGACTAATGCTGCTATTTCTAAATTTTTTCTTGTCAGATAGACCTTATAAGTCTCATAAAATTCTTTCATATTCTGTATTCTCTCACATATCAAACTCTTAGGAAGTTGCTAACTGATCTAACCAAGCCTTACAGCCGCTCAGGACTCTGGAATAGGTCTCTTCGAAATCTCCTGTGTACCATGGATCTGGAACACTTTCTCCTGCAAAGAGATGAATCTTGTGCTCTGTTCCAGGCGGTGCCATTCGTTTGAGGTCAGCCACATTGTTTTCATCCATCCCTAAGATCAGGTCAAAGGTATGAAAATCTTGGTCACTGATTTGAAGGGATGTTTTAGACACATCATAGGGTACGCCATGACTGCGAAAAATCTTTTGAGTCCCTTGGTGAATAGGGTTCCCGTGCTCCCAGTTAGAAGTGGCACGGCTCTCAATCTCATACTGGTTGGTCAAATCCTTCATGACAAACTCTGCCATGGGGCTCCGACAAATATTTCCTAAACACACAAATACGATTTTTTTCATGACAGCACCTCCTTTCTATTATAACAGAATGTAAGAAAAATATAATCTGCTAAAATTATAATTTTGAGGCAAGATGAAAAAAGCCTGTCCACCGTTGAGGTGGGCTGACTTTCTTTTTTTATTCAGGCAGGATGATCTGAAGGGCTGGCCATTTTCGTTTCCAATCTTTCTTCCGCATCCGCTCTGTATAAACCGCCAAACGCTCGGGACTAGCTAAAAAATGTGGAGTTGGCTGAACGATGAGGTCTTCGATATCCTTTGTCCCATAAGGGAGAAAGAGCTCTAGCTGACCCTCTTTCCTTAAGCGAACTGCAAGTGCCGTACACTGCTCGGGGTATTTAGAAACCGCGTCACAAGCACTGCGATAAGGAGCCGTCCCCGGACTATGCTGGTGCATATAGACTTGATTTTTCACTTCCCAAGCGTACTGGGGATAGGTCTTCTTTAATTCCTGCTCGATCTGCAGAGTCTCCTCATAACTGATCGTAGGGTCATAAAAGACCAGATCCAGATCTGTCGTCGCATCAAACCCTGGTTTTCCAGAGAGCCGGTTCCAGATGAAATTTCGCACCGCGCCCGCCGCTAACCAGGCATCTGCCAAGTTGAGATCTCGAATAATGGCCAAGACAGTCATCATCTCCGGATCGGCTTGGATTTGTTCCACTATTGCTTCTTCCGTCAGCATCTTCTTCTAGTCTCCATTATAGGGATAACCCAGGTGTTCATAAGCCTTGCGGGTCGCCACGCGCCCTGTCCGGGTCCGCATGATAAAGCCTTTTTGAATCAAGTAAGGCTCATACATATCTTCTACGGTCTCTCGCTCTTCGGCAATATTGACCGATAAAGTTCCAAGGCCAACCGGGCCACCGCCGTACATCTCAATCATGGTGCGCAGGATCTTTTGATCGACATAGTCCAGTCCTTCATGGTCCACATCCAGCATAGAGAGGGCCTTGTCGGTAATGGTATCGTCAATCAAGCCATCGCCCATGATCTGAGCAAAATCGCGCACCCGTTTGAGCAACCGATTGGCAATCCGAGGAGTCCCACGACTACGAAGAGAAAGCTCTTCGGCAGCCTCGTGGGTAATTTCCATCTCAAAGATCTCGGCGGTCCGCTCGACAATCTCTGTCAAATCATCTTGCTCATAGTATTCCATGTGCCCGGTAATCCCAAAGCGAGCGCGCAAGGGATTGGACAGCATACCTGCTCGCGTTGTCGCCCCAATCAAAGTGAAAGGAGGAAGGTCCAGATGGACACTCCGACTGCTCTCACCAGAGCCAATCATGATATCGATGTAAAAATCTTCCATGGCGCTATAGAGCACTTCTTCAACTGACATAGGAAGACGATGGATCTCATCGATAAAGAGGACATCCCCCGGCTCTAGATCATTGAGGATAGCTACCAAGTCACCAGCCTTTTCAATGACAGGACCGGAAGTCTGCTTGAGATTGACGCCCAGTTCATTGGCAATGACAAAGGCCATGGTGGTTTTCCCCAGCCCCGGAGGGCCAAAAAGAAGGACATGATCCAGCGCTTCATCCCGAAGCTTGGCTGCCTCAATAAAGATTTTCAGCTGGTCCTTGACCTTATCCTGACCGATATATTCATGTAAATATTGCGGGCGTAGCGTCCGTTCAACGGCCTCTTCATCGCCCATGATTTCATTGTCTAAAATTCTACTCATACAGTCTATTATAGCAAAAAATGATACCTTCGGTACCATAAATAGAATGTGTTTTTTAAAGATCCTAGTTCACACCGTCGTTCGTTAGAAAAAGTTGAACAGTTGCCCTCATTGCCAACCTTTCTTTTTATTATACGGTCCCTTCTTCTTCACACCTCGCTCACCATTTCACTTTATAATTATTTCCTTTAATGATAAAATTAAAGCAACAAGGTTTAGGAGGTAAATTTATGTTTACTAAAACAAAGAAGATCCTTTTCGGTTTCTTGGCATTCTTTGCAGTGCTCCTCATTGCGGGATGTCAGTCTTCTCCATCGCAGTCTTCTAAAACAAATAAGTCTTCTCAAACAGATAAATCTCCTCAAACAATAAAAGCACCACAAGATCTTACAAAGGATCAACAAGGAACTTGGAAATGGACTGACCAACAAATGACCATTCAGAAAGTATTCCTAGCTTCTAATATCAAAAAACTTGCCGCTGTACTGATGCTTGATGACTTCGATAAGGTTAAGATGACGATGACTATTAAAGATAAAACCGTTGAATTGAAGTACCATTTTGATTACAGAGAACTGTATGAGGATCAAGCATTTGCAACAGGAGAGAACAAAGCAAATTATGAATCGTATTTAAAAAATAAAACTGCTGAATTTAAGAACTATATTCCAAATTTGAAACATACAAAGATTACTCTTGACGAACCTAATGATGCCTATGATTACTCTCTGACTGGCGAAATCGATACGCAGAAACACACTATTACGTTCCCTGAAACACCTACATTTTTAAGTAGAATTGTTATGGGAACCACGTATAACTCGCTTGTACCCATTACTTATACTTACACCGTTGAAGGTAACCAACTAACACTTTATGCTGAAGGTAATGATGAACAAAGTCATTTTAGAGTAATACGTCTTCGTTTCAATTACGTAGGAGACAAACATTAGAAGGAGTGATCAATCATGAACAATATGAAAAAAAGTTCCCTATGGATGTTTTCCCTTCTTGCTCTTCTATTTGTATCAGGATGTGGGCAACAGAAACAACAGCAACAACAAACAACCGCTGAGACTACAACAGTTGCAGAAACTACCACAGTAGCACCGACTCCAGTCTCACTCGAAGGAGACTGGAGAGCTGTAGATTTTAGAGATACCGTGGAACGTACTTTCTTAATTTATTATGATGATGCTGATAGTCGATTAAAGGTTACTGAAGCCTTCCAAGATATCGTTCCGACTCTAAAAATCACAGGAACAGATGTAACTTATTCTTATAGTGCTGATATGAATAAGTATATTGATTTTTATGCTGAACAGAATAAAGATGAATATCCTACAAAAGAAGAAGCTACTGCCATCCTTCTAGGCGTAAGAGAAAAGAAATTTGGAAGTTTTAAACATCAAACTGGAACGTTTGATAACAATACAAAAGTGTTAACTGCAACGTTAAATGATGGGGTTTTAAACGAGAATGCAAAAACGATCGTATTCCCTGAAGTTCCAAACATCTTTGGAGTTCTACCTCTTTATATTAATTCTACAGACGTACCAATTACTTATCACTACGAATTGAATGGTGACATCCTTACAATTTACGCTGAAAAAACATTCGAAGAAACAGGAGCACATCTCGTTTATCCAATGAAATTCAAGAAAGTTTCAGATCCTAAAACTAATTAAATAACTCACTGAGAGTGGGACAGAAATCGGTAATTCGTTAGAATTCGATTTCGTCGTCCCACCTCCGCACAGTTGAGTAGGGCTGTAAAAGCTGATGAAATCAGCGTAGTAGAGCCCACTCAACCACTGCGTCTTGCTCGACAATCCAAAAATAATTGAGAGGCTAGGACTTTTGTCCCAGCCTCTTTTGTGTGCAAAAAAATAATTTAGGAAGCCTTGAGAATCTCATCTATTGGGGACTCTGCTACATACAATTTTCCCGTTTCTTATGTTGAATAATTGGTCAAGTTACAAAACAAAATTGTGATTCGTTTGAAAGCCCTTGCAAAACAATTGTGTTGAACGTATAATATAAGCGTAATACAATCATCTATTTTAAGGAGGTCTAGCGATGATTAGACGTTATAAAAAATTATTTTTATCATTCGTTGCTCTGCTCTCAGTTTTCGCACTAGCTTCTTGTTCTCAAGAACAAAGCGGCTCTAAAAATGCCGCTAAAACAGAAACACCAAAAGTCGAAACGATTGATGGCGAATGGGAATTAGTCGATACTCTCGATGCTTTAACGGAGTCCATCGGAGCCTATACCCTCCATGGAATCCACTTTGCACACTTGCTTGAATCTGTTAAAGACTTCAAAATGGACATGAAGATTGAAAACAACACGGCAACCATTAAATACGACTATAACATTGATAACTTTATTAAAGCTTTCTCCACTGTCACAACAGAAGCTAGAGGCAAGACTGAAGAAGAATTCAAAAAAATCATGTATGACTCTCATGAAGGATTTGCAGGCGACTTTAAGAAATACAAAGTCAGCATGAATAAAGATACTGGCGTGTTTAGCTACGAAGCAACGGGTTCTATTGATCAAGGTGCCAAAACAATGACCTTTGATGAAGGACTTTCCGTAGCAAACTCATTCTTCTTCTCATTCGGTGAAAATCGCGTTTCGCCAAACACATATCACTACAAATTAAAAGACGACATGCTTTATGTCACGATTGACGGAAAAGCGAAGAAAAATAATCTTCCAGTTCACTATGAACTACACTTCAAACGTAAAGGAAGCACTACTCAAAAAGACCCCGTTCCAATTGAAGGAAAATGGCAAGCCATCGACTTCCGACCAGCTCTTGAACGTAGCTTAGCCTTTAAAGATTTTGACAATGATGATTCGGCTATCAAGCTGATCTATCCTGAGGCATGGAAAGATTTAAAACCAACGTTGAACATTACAGATACATCTGTTGAATTCGACTATACTGTATCTCTAGCAGATGGTTTTGGAAGGTTCTACGATTACTTAAAACAAAAAGATTCATCTAAAGTGACTCAAACGAAAGACGAATATATTAAAAATCAATTTACCAAATTATCAGTCAATCTACAGGATGGCGCTAAAGACTTGCCCAATACAACTTATGAATTTGATAGAGGTAATACTAAAATTCATTCTGTATTGAAGAACGGTAAATTAGATACAGCAAACCAAACGATTATCTTCCCAGAAGCTATCAATATTGTGCAACTTGCAACCATGTCCATTGGACCTGTCGCTAAAGAAACTACGTATAAATACTCTATTGATGGAGATATTTTAACGTTGACGATTGAGCAACGCGATGGACGGAATAATCTAAATACGGTTATTTCAGCAAAATTCAAAAAAGTGTCTGACACAACGAGCGATTAGTCATTCCACTACCCCTTGAGAATTTCTCAAGGGGCTTTTTTGTGTGCAAAAGAATTAATCCAAGAGTTTACGCTCTATTAAAATACTTCGGTACCTTTGGTTCGGTTGAACTCTCTGAGTTCACCTCATTAAATTTTTAAAGATCGTAGTTCTCACTAGCGTTCGAACTGCGTCAATGTACCTAATTTCGTCTACGTCCCTATCAGGCTTGGTTAGATGAAATAGGTTTAGTAATAATTACATAACGCAGTGGTTGATTGGTATCTTTGTTCGCTCTTATAGCTCCAAAGATTACCTAATCAACTGTGCGGGGGTGAGACAACGAACAATTTTAAAAAATTGTTCTGTCTCACTCCCAGAAAAAAAGCCACCGGTTTTGGTGGCTCTTATAG
>NZ_KV812850.1:47479-83335 GCF_001813525.1 Streptococcus sp. HMSC065C01
GCTCTTATAGGGAGATTATTATGAAAAAGTTTTAGGAGTTTTATCATTCAAAGTTAGGAGGTCTTTGATGATGGTATTAGTATACGACAGGAAGCTTAAACTTTCCTTATAGTTTTTCTAAAAAATTTTTTTCGAGAAAAAGAGGGAGCTCCAATCAAGAATTTTACATCCTTGTTTGGGCCTCCCCTTTTCATATTATTTCTTAGCGATAGCGTGGTAGCTGGTCTTGCTAGTGAAGACTTGACCTCCCCTCAAGATGACCTTTTCAGCCTGGTCACTGTGAATGGCATCTGGCACTGTTTGGAATTCTAGAGCCAAGCCATTGTGCTGAACCATTGGTTGACCTTGCAGATGAACAGTTTCGTCTACGAAATTGGCTGAATACACTACCAAGGCTGGGGCTTCTGACTTGAAGGTCAAAAAACGTCCAGATGGCTGATGGTAAAGAAAGCCAGCATTTTCATGCCCTTCTGGAAGAGCAAATGGATGGTCTAATCCTTCTACAAGGCGGATTTGCGGATCAGAGTCCTTAAAAAGATCCTCCAAGAGCATAGCTTGATAGAGATGCTGGACAACCGGACTTTCTCTATCCACGGTCTGAAGAGGGACACCGTCAGGATGGATAGGGTAAAGCCCTTGATGGTTGATCTGAAAGACATGGTCGTTGATCGGTTGGGTGAAGTTCCCAGATAGGTTGAAATAGCTGTGGTTTGTAGGGTTGACCAAGGTATCTTGATCCGTTTCTACCCGATAGGCAATCTCGAGTTCACCATCTTCCGTCAAACCATAGGTTACCCAGATCTTGAGATTTCCAGGGAAACCGCCGGTACCATCTGCACGCTCTGTGTAGAGAGTGATTTCCTGATCCGTTACCGACTCCACGCTAAACAAGGCGCTGTCCCAACCCGTCGGTCCACTGTGGTTGCAGTTGGCACCGTTATTAGCTTCCAAACGATAGGTTTGACCATTGAGTTCAAAGCTGGCTCCTGCAATCCGACCTGCTACCGGGCCAATACTAGCCCCATATTTAGGGCTATTGCCCACATAGTCCTCAAAGCGATCAAAGCCTAGTATAATATTAGCAAACTGTTCTTCTTTATCAGGCGTCACATATTCTAAGATCGTCGCCCCATAGGTCATGACAGATAATTGATAGCCCTTGTCATTTTCGAGGCGATAAGCCCGAACCTCTTGATCCTGCCATTCTCCAAACACGCTTTCTTGATACTGTTTCACAAACCTTCTCCTCTCACTGTTTTTCTCCATTGTATCAGTTTCACAAGAAGAAACACTCCACTTTTTATAGAAAATTAGTGGCTATTCTTTATGAAATGGATGAATGATCACTCCTTGAACAACCCGATTGACGGTACCAGTCGGTGAAGGCGTATCTGGGCGATTTTGCACCTTGAGCGAAGTCAAGAGAGAAATCAATTGACCATAGATAATGTATGGGAAGGCACGGTAAATATCTAGTGAGTCTGCTGATGCTTCTACTAACACTTCCCGTACATGCTCAACCCCTGCAACTTGATCCGTCAAGAGGACAACTTGACGGGCAATTTGATCCCCTGCAACTTCTCGAACCAAGTCCAGATCATACTGACAGGTATAAGGATCAATGGAGCCAAAGACCAAGACGAGGGTTTGGTCATTGATGAGAGATTTCGGACCGTGACGGAAGCCGACAGGACTCTCATACATGGTTGCGATTTTGCCTGCTGTTAATTCCAAAATCTTGAGCTGGGCTTCATGGGCTAGGCCAAAGAAAGGTCCTGCCCCCAGATAGATCACGCGCTCAAAGTCTAGATCGACCACTTCCTTGACCTCACGGTCCTTCTCCAAGATTTGCTCAGACAGATCAACCAGCTCTTCTACTCGTTTTTCCTTGATCTCTTCCTCACTTGGATCAAAGACCAAGAGAGCTGTCAAGAGCATGGAGGTGAAGCTAGAGGTCATCGCAAAGCCAGCATCATTGGTTTCTTTAGGTTGGAGAAGCAAGAGATTGCGCTCATCTCCGTGGGCTTGCTGGGCCAGCTTTCCTTCTTCTGCACAGGTAATGGTGATCTGATAAAGCTCAGTGACCAAGTCTTGGGCCAACTGCACGGTTGCGACACTTTCTGGCGAATTGCCACTCCGGGCAAAGGATACTAAAACCGTCGGAACCTCTTTTTTCAAATAGGTTTGAGGATGTGCTACGATATCCGTCGTCGCAATGGATTGAAAATTCCAGTGGCGTTCATCATGTACTTCCTGCAAATATGGAACCAAGGTATCTCCCACATAGGCTGAGGTCCCAGCCCCTGTCAAGATGACCTTGATATAGTCATGCTCTTGCCCAATTTTTTCCAAGAAAGCTTTTATTTCCGCTTTTCTTTCTTGGTACAAGCGGGCCGTTTCCTTCCAAACACTTGGTTGTTGGTAGATCTCACGAGTGGTGATCTCTGCTCCTAGTTCCTGCAAGTCTTCTTTTGTATAGTCTAACATAGAACCTGTTGTTCCTTTCTACAATCTAACGTTGATAAATGGGAAAGGAGCCTGAGATGATGCTCCCAGACTCCCATACCAACCTACTCATCTTCATCATCATCAAGGTTTGACAAGAGGTCATTGACCTTGACAATACTTTCTTTTGCACGTTCAGGGTAGTCCCCTTCATTACCAGTCAGGCTGCTATTGATGAATTCGATGACCATCGGAAGATTCATCCCTGCGTATAAGTCAATCGCACGTCCTTCAAGGATCAAGCGGCTCACGGTGTTGCAAGGAGTTCCTCCCAAGAGATCGGCAAATACAATATAGTCTTCTAGACCTTGGACTGTTGCTTCAAATTTAGCAGTAAAGTCTTCTGGTCCTTCTTCTGGTAAGAGTGCAACCGTATGGATGGATTCTTGTGGTCCCATAATCATCTCTGTGCTCGCTTTGAGTTCTTCACAAAAGCGACCATGGCTGACCAATACTAACTCTTTTGCCATACCTTACTCCATTATTGCATGCCGAAGCAGAAATGACCAAAGGCAGAAAAGGCAATCGCTGCGACGATAATCAACAAGATGGCTTTAGTTGAGTTCATTCCTTTACGTCCAAGCAACCAGTAAATCACACCTGTGATAATAGCTGGAACCAAGCGTGGGAAGATCAAATTGAGCATGTCTTGAATATCGATGGCTTTGTCCCCGATGTGTGGCATCCAGGTTACATCCACATTGATCATGGTTGCAATCAAGGCACCGACCATGAAGATACCAAGTACAGAAGCTGCTTCGATCAAAGCTGTCAAGGTACTTTGCATGTTGTTGATCAAGTTGGTACCTTCTTTATAAGCAAATTCCAACTGTTTCCAACGGAAGATATCATACGCAACTGCTACAGCAATCCAAAGGAAGATCCCCCATGGTTGACCTTGTGATGCGATGGTTGCTGCAATCGATCCCATAATAGCTGGAACCAAAGATCCAAAGATAGAGTCTCCAAGAGGGGCAAATGGTCCCATGAGACCTGTCTTGATCCCGTTAACCGCATCTTTAGAGTTGACACCATCTTTTTCTTCCAAAGCCAAATCAAAACCAGTGATAATGGTGTGGAAGAATGGAGAAGTATTGAAGAATTGCGTATGCAATTTCATCATTTCTTTCAATTCAGGTGTGCCGTCTCCATACATTTTCCGCAATTGTGGAAGAAGCATGTAAAGGTAACCAGAAGCCTGCATCCGTTCGTAGTTCCAACCCAATTGGAAGGTGAAGAGGCTACGTTTGTTGATTTGTTTAAAATCCTCTTTAGTGAGTTTGTAGTTCTTAGAATTCGTCATCTTCAATTTCCCCGCTTTCTACATTGCTTGCTGGAGCAGCTACAACTGTACGTTGGCTGTTTTTAAAGTGTTGCACTGCAAGGAAGATACCGATGATGGCAACCCCGATCATAGATACAGATTTGAAGTTGTTTGTGAAAGCAACCATTTGTTCTTTTGGAAGTTTTGCAAAAGCATCTGTTCCAAGCATAGAAGAAATTGCAGCACCAAGGCTTTGAACATTGCTGTAAAGCACTGTCAACATCGCTGTCAAGCCAAAACCAAGGGCAAGATAGTGAAGGTGACGTTTCACAGGCAAGTAGTGAAGCAAGATTGCAAAACCAAGACCAGGGAGCATGCGACCTGCAAGTGTCAAGCCGTTTGCAAACCATTGATATTTTGCAACAAAGTCAACAACAGATTGGACAAAAGCACCACCAAAGGCAAGAGCCAAGAAGACTGGAAGGGCACGAGAGAGAGCCCAAGGAACCGCACCAAGAAGGTAGTTGCGTTCAATTCCTTTATAATCAAAGCGTTCGATTGCCGCATCAATACGGTGTGCAAAGGCAGTAGTACTCATACGGCCAAGGATATCTGCATAAGTCAAGAGAGCAGCTACGGGAACGGCAATAGTTGAAATCGCAATTTCTGGTTTAATGCCTTGCGCTACTGAGAAGGCAGTTGCAAGAACGGCACCAGATGTTGCGTCAATACGAGAAGCTCCACCAAAAGTACCAACACCGAGTACTGTCAATTGAAGAGAAGCTCCGATAAAGAGACCTGTTCCTAAATCCCCCATAACAAGTCCTGTAATGAAACCAGCAAAGACTGGTGAGCCTGCTGATGAAACAATCGTCAACTCATCACAGATTTGATAAGCTGAGTACAAAGTAAGTAGTAAAATTTGCCACCATTGTATCATGACAATTTCCTCCTAAAAATTTTCTTTTACTTTAATAACTTCATAAAGTCTTCTGCAGTGTCGTTTGGCACCATCTGAGACGTAATTTTCACACCTTTTTCGTGGATCTTGTTGAAGTCTTCCACGTCCGCGTCCACCACATTGATCGAGCGGGTAATCGCGCGTGTCTCATCGGATTGAGACATATTGCCGACATTCAGCGTTTCAAGCTGAACGCCTGCTTCGATCAAACGAAGGAAACGATCAGGTTTGCGAGCTACGATAAAGAGTCGTTGGCTATCATATTTTCCAGCCAAGATATTTTCCGCAGCCTTAGCGACTGGCAAGATACTGAGCTTGACACCAGGTGGTGTCGCTAGTTTCAAGCCACTTTTTTCGATATCATTTTGAGCGACTTCATCATCGATCACCATGATACGTGAAACATTTAGTTTGGTAGTCCAAAGATTGGCTACCTGCCCGTGGATCAAACGTCCATCGATACGGCATCCTACAATAGTCATAAGTTTTCCCCCTTTACTTCTTTGAATGTAGGTTGTTGAACAAGTTGAAGTGTCTCTTGGTAACGCCCTTCTGTCTCAAAGACGATCAGGCTATTGGTTCCTTCTTTGAGGAAACCATGAGGCACATAAAGTGAAGTGGTCGGTCCGACCTCCCAGAAGCGGCCAAGGTTATGGCCATTGACAAAGACGACCCCCTTTCCAAATCCTGTCATATCTAGATAGGTGTCAAGGGTTTGGTCCAGCTGAAAATCATATCGGTAAAAAGCTGGAGCACCTGCCTGCCATTCCTTTGAAAAATCGAGCTGACTGAGATCTTGTAAATCCAGTGGGTACTGCTTCCAATGAAGGTGGAAATGCAAATCCACACAGACACCTGTGCGAATGCCCTTGTGCTGGCTGTCAGCCAAGAGCTTGTGCCCGTAGTTGACACGTCCCATATTCTCAAGCAAGATTTTTAAATTCGTAACCGCTTTCTTTTTTCCTTTGATAAAAAGATCTTCACCGATCTCTGTTTGGTATTGCGTTGCTACATGTTGATCATCCAGGTAAATCTGTACCCGATCCCGACCATCAATGATGCGCAGTCTTTCTTCTTCCGCATCCAACTCAAGGTCTGTCTCATATAGTAGATAACCTGTGGTTTGCCCCAACTCTTCCATCTTTTCAGGATAAAGGCTGGTCTCGACTTGAGCCAAATTATCCAGATTCCCAAAAAGACTAGTCTTGGCTGCCAATTGCAAGGTTTGTTCTGGCAAACACTCTTTGATGAGTGGTTCTTGCTGTGGGTATTCCGGATAATAGGTCGCCATCATTTTTTGAATAGCATAATACTTCTCCGTCGGATTGCCCTGCTCATTGAGCAAAGCCCCATAGTCATAGGACGTCACCTGTGGCAAGTCTAGCGTTCCCCGAGCTGAGCAACCATTCATGAAGCCGAAATTGGTTCCGCCATGAAACATATAGAGGTTGATGGAACCAAGCTCCAAGACCTCATGGACAGCTTCTGCCAACTCCTCTGGGTCCCTTTGAATCACGGGTTCCTTCCAGCGGGTAAACCAGCCATCCCAGAATTCCATACACATCAAGGGCCATTTCTTGCCGTATTCGTCAAAGAATTCTTTCATCTGACCAAAGTTATAGGCTGCTTTGGAACCGAAGTTTCCTGTCACGAAGAGGTCTTCTTCGATCAAGGTTCCTGCTCTTAGCGTTGCTCGCCATGGACCATCTGATGTAAAGAGAGGACAGGTCACGCCTTTTCCCTTCATCAAATCCCGAATGGCACGAAGATAATCCTTATCTTCTCCATAAGAGCCGTACTCATTTTCCACCTGCATCATAAGGATTGGACCACCCCGATCCACTTGGTAGGGTGTCAACAACCCAAGCAAGCGATCATAATAACGATCCACCGCTTCGATAAAGGCTGGGTCTGATGAGCGGATTCGCAGGTCTTCTTCTAAGAGCCAAGCTGGCAATCCACCAAATTCCCACTCTGCACAGATAAAGGGCGACGGCCTTACAATCATGTAAAGTCCTAGGGACTGGGCTGTTTGAATGAAACGCTCTAGATCCAATCGGCCACTAAAGTCAAACTGCCCTTTGCGGGGTTCATGCGCATTCCAAGGAACATAGGTCTCAACCGTGTTAAAACCCAAAGCTTTTAGATTATACAAGGAATGATACCAGTCTGCTGGGTCAATACGGAAATAATGGATTGCTCCGGATAAAATCTTAAAGGGTTGACCTTTTAAATAGAAAGCATCGCGAATCTCAAAAACTCCCATAAACGCCCCCCTTTCTTATATGTAACCCTTTTCATTTATTAATATAATAAATTATTTGAAAAATGTCAACACTTTTATAAAAAATATGTTAAAATAGGGTTAAATAAGAGAAATCTAAAGAGAGGTAGCACTATGGCAATTCCAAAGTACCAACACATCAAAGATGATTTGAAGCAGCAAATTATCTCAGGAAAATTTGAAAATGGAGATAAATTTTATACGGAAGCTGAACTCATCAAAATTTATGATGTCAGCTCTATCACCGTTGTCCGTGCTTTGAACGACCTCGCCGCCGATGGCTACATTGTCCGTCAGCAAGGAAAGGGAACCTTTGTTTCTCGTGCTCGAAAACACAAACTGGTAGAATTTTCAGATGTTGAAACCTTCCCAATCCAAAAGGCCAAAGTCAAAGTTCTCTCTATTAAACGTGGAAATACCTTGAGCATCCTAGACAAACTAGGCCTCAACCCAACGCAGTTCTACTATAAGATCGAACGGACTCGCCAGACAGGGGATGATACCTATATCTTCCACCAAACCTATATTCCTGAACAATACATCAATCCAAACTATCCAAATTTGGAATACTACAGCTCTATCTATGATCGCTTCAAAGAAGACTATCACATTCATATGAATGATGAGCACTTCGAAGAAGTCAACGAAATCGTCTTTCCTACACCAAGCAAGGTTGCTAAAGTATTGAAGATCGACGAAAATTTCCCAACGGTCAAACAAGTGAAGACGACCAAGCTAGAAGCGACTGGCCAAATCCTTGAATACACGGAAACCTATAAACGCGGTGACTACTACAAGATCAAGTTCATCTCCTGTGACCGCGATCACTAAGAACCAAAAAGACTGAGACATCTCGGTCTTTTTTATAGCTCCAGTATAGCATGTTGAAAACGATTTCTAAAGACCTCTTTAAAAATATATATAATTAGTGATAGTTTAGCTATAAAAAGTTTAAAAAGGGAGTGGGAAAGAACTCCGACTAGTTAAAAAGAGTTCGTCTTCCCCACCCCCGCACAGTTGATTAGGTCATCTTTGGAGCTTCATAAGCGAACAAAGATACCAATCAACCACTGCGTCTTGCAGTTAGTCTTATCAAACATCAAAGGCTGGACAGTTTTTGCCCAGCCTCTTTCGTCTATTTTTCAAATTCCCTTTTTCGTTGCGATTAGTCACCCAAACCGATGCGTTCGAAGATTTCATCCACCCGTTTGGTGTAGTAAGTTGGGTTGAAGATTTCGTCGATTTCTTCTTGAGTGAGACGTGAAGTTACTTCTGGATCTGCTTCAAGAAGTGGTTTGAAGTCTACTTGGTTATCCCATGATTGGGCAGTCTTCGGTTGAACAAGGTCGTAAGCTTGCTCACGTGTCATCCCTTTTTCAATCAAAGTCAACATGGCACGTTGGCTGAAGATCAAACCAAATGTAGAGTTCATGTTGCGAATCATGTTTTCTGGGAAGACTGTCAAGTTCTTAACGATGTTTCCGAAACGGTTGAGCATGTAGTCAATCAAGATGGTTGTGTCTGGTGCGATGATACGCTCAGCTGATGAGTGAGAGATATCACGCTCATGCCAGAGTGACACATTTTCGTAAGCTGTGACCATGTGACCACGGATCACACGCGCAAGACCTGTCATGTTTTCAGAACCGATCGGGTTGCGCTTGTGAGGCATTGCTGAAGAACCTTTTTGACCTTTGGCAAAGAACTCTTCCACTTCACGTTGTTCAGATTTTTGAAGACCACGGATTTCAGTTGCCATCCGCTCGATAGAAGTTGCGATGCTCGCAAGAACTGCAAAGTACTCAGCGTGAAGGTCACGAGGAAGCACCTGTGTAGAGATTTCTTGAGCACGGATACCCAATTTGTCGCAGACGTATTTTTCAACGAATGGTGGGATGTTAGCAAAGTTACCAACCGCACCAGAAATCTTACCAGCTTCCACACCAGCAGCCGCATGCTCAAAACGCTCGATGTTCCGTTTCATTTCGCTGTACCAAGTGGCCAATTTCAAACCAAAAGTTGTAGGTTCAGCGTGCACACCGTGGGTACGACCCATCATGATAGTGAACTTGTGTTCTTTCGCTTTGTCAGCGATGATGTTGAGGAAGTTTTCAAGGTCCTTGCGGATGATGTCGTTGGCTTGTTTGTAGAGGTAACCATAGGCAGTATCTACCACGTCAGTAGAAGTCAACCCATAGTGAACCCACTTACGCTCTTCACCAAGCGTTTCAGAAACCGCACGTGTGAAGGCAACCACATCGTGACGTGTTTGCTGCTCGATTTCCAAAATACGGTCAATGTCAAAATCCGCCTTCTCGCGAATCAAAGCCACATCTTCCTTAGGGATTTCTCCCAACTCAGCCCATGCTTCATCAGCCAAGATTTCCACCTCAAGCCAAGCACGGTATTTATTTTCTTCAGTCCAAATGTTCGCCATTTCTGGGCGAGAGTAACGTTCGATCATATTATTATTTTCCTTTCTTTTGATGTTTCACATCAGTTAGCAACCAACAGTCGTTTTATTCAAATTCTTCTTTTCCAATCCACACCGATGGATAGTGATCGAGTGTATTCAAATCCGTATCCAGTGGGACATCATAGATAGCTAAATAGTTTTCAGGATATTGAGCAGTCAGCTCTTCATACTTAGCTTTCACTTTTTCGTGATCACTACTAGCATATAAGACTTCGACGACTGCTCCCGTCTTTTCTTTTTCAACAAATGCGTTGACAATGAGTTGAATCATAAAACCTCCTAAATCGAAATGCCCTTCATATTTGCTTCCAGAATAGGCATCTTGACACCTAACTCTTGACCAGTATGATAAACACTTTGACAACAATAGAAGATGTCCTGTTTATCATTGTGCAAAGTCATAATTTTTCGAGTCAGCTCATTTTTCGCAAACATGACTTTCATGGCTTTGCCGGCTATCCAAGCC
Organism: Streptococcus sp. HMSC065C01; assembly: GCF_001813525.1. Taxonomy (NCBI): domain Bacteria; kingdom Bacillati; phylum Bacillota; class Bacilli; order Lactobacillales; family Streptococcaceae; genus Streptococcus; species Streptococcus sp. HMSC065C01. Next base: position 57,436 of record NZ_KV812850.1, read on the forward strand.
GGAATTTTGTAGGGTAAGAGTTCTGCCTTATAAAGCTTCAAATTCACGCCACGCGCTTCTACGACTTTCAAGGCTTCTCGAATGGCCTTGATGGCCAATGACAATTCCGATGAACTATTCATCAAGTTCAGAGCCAATTCTTCTGGGTTTTCCAAATTTCCTGAGCGAGCAGCCGTCGAAGTGACACCCGCATTAATCGCCATGTGAATCCAAATCCACTCGACCATATCATGAGGCACTTCCCACTTCAAATCTGCAGAAGTCAGTAAATCCGTCAGATCAGCATAGTTAGAAATGTGTGCTTTTTGCTCACCTTCTAGCATTAAATGGTCAAACAAGACACCATCCAAATGGTCCTCCTGCATGTGACCGCCCGCTGTCGGAAAGGCCAGAATATAGTCATAATCTCCTGCCCACTCTTGGACCTCTTTTCGAGTATCCCAGAAATTACAGAAGAAAACAAGGGTACCTTTGATATTATTTTTCCGCAAGGTCTCCACAGCTTCTTTGACAAAACCATGACGCACACTCAGAAAAATAAAATCATATTCCGAATCAGCTTCCGCCACATGAACCTCATAGGTATCATGCTTGTTCTCACCCTTGGAATGATAGCGACCATCTAGCAGATCAACCGACAACTCCTTCGGAGCTGTGCTTTTCTTACTATCTCTCAGTACGTGTTCCACTTGATGGCCTGCTTTTTGAAAGGCGTAGGCATAAGTGGTCCCGATGACTCCAAGTCCTAGAATCGCTATTTTCACTTAAAAATCAATTCCTTTCCTTCAGTAGTTGTCTGGCTTCTCTTGTTTAACAAATGAGTTGACGATGAGTTGAATCCTAAATTCTCCCCATTCAATTTAAATACTATTCTTCCTCAGAATCTTCGTAAACACAAAATTCAATCGAAAGTTTTATAGGGCGACTTGTTAATCCAAAACTCTTTATATAATCATAGACCTCATCATCATCGCGGATATGCTTTATAACTAATTGATTATTTGTTATCTCTACAACATGGATCCCTTCTGCATCAGGAATTTCTGGAATCTCTACATCGTCCGCATAAGTAAATGTTAGAGTAGTAATATCATCTTCGAATACATCATCGAATTCTTCTACCATTTTAAAAATCAATCCCTTTCCCAAATTCCTCAACTTCATCAGGCTCATCACTAAACAAAGTCACATGTCCCATTTTGCGGTTGTGCTTTGCTTCTAGTTTACCATATAAGTGGAGGTGAGCGCTTGGATTTTCTGTCACATATGTTTCAGCAGCCTCTACGTGTTGGCCGAGTACATTGAGCATGACAGCAGGCGCATGGAGGTGAATAGCAGGAAGTGGTGCTCCGAGAACTCCTAGAATATGGGTATCAAACTGTGAAAAGTCGCAAGCTTCGATTGAGTAGTGCCCTGAATTATGTGGGCGTGGCGCGATTTCGTTGACGATGATATCATCAGCTGTCGCAAACATTTCTACACAAAGTGTACCAGACAAGTTCAGTTGTTCTGCGATTCGCACTGCCATGGCTTTAGCTTTTTCAGCTAGACTTTCTGAAATGCGAGCAGGCACAATGGTTTTTGAAAGAATGTTGTTGCGGTGGATATTTTCCTGAACGGGGAAAACCGTCACGTCCTTGCCATTTCCAGACACGATGACCGAAATTTCAAGATCAAAGTTGACAAATTCTTCCAAGACACAGTCTGCCGAGTCAGCTAGCGCATAGGCTTCTTCCAAATCTTCTTCTGAACGAATGACCTTCTGACCATGGCCATCGTAACCACCGGTCGCCGTCTTGAGAACATAGTTTTTCGAGAGGTCGATATCTGACAAGTCTTTGCTTGAGGTCACGACCTTGTAAGGAGCCACAGTGACTTGTGCCTTCTTGGAAAGAAAGTCCTTCTCAAAAATGCGATTTTGGGAGATGCGAAGCAGGTCTGTCCCTTGTGGGAGTTGTCCATCTTTGATAACGGCATCCAAACCATCAGCATCCACATTTTCAAATTCATAAGTGAGAACATCACAGCGATCTGCCAACTGACGAAGGGCATCCACGTCGTCGTAAGGAGCTACGATGATTTCCGCCACACGAGAGGCTGGGCAATCAGCTGCTGGATCCAGTGCGATAACCTTGTGCCCCATGTAGATAGCTGAGATTGCCATCATCTGACCGAGCTGGCCACCACCGATAATCCCAATGGTTTTAGTTGAGCTCATTTGTAGACTCCTCTGCGATTTTTCCTTGTTCTTCTGCGAAATCCGCTAACGCTGTCGCAATAGCCTGGTCCTCTACCGAAAGAAGACGGAGGGCAAAGAGGGCGGCGTTAGTCGCACCAGCTTCACCAATCGCCATGGTTGCAACAGGTACCCCACCTGGCATCTGAACGATAGAGTAGAGCGAATCCACACCACTAAGGGCACGAGACTTGACGGGTACCCCAATAACCGGAAGGGTAGTCTTGGCTGCGACCATCCCTGGCAAGTGAGCTGCGCCACCTGCACCCGCGATGATGGCCTTGATGCCACGGCTACGTGCTTCTTCGGCATGTTTGAACATGAGGTCAGGCGTCCGATGGGCGGAAACAACTTTCTTTTCGTAAGCGACACCGAAGTTATCGAGGACTTCAGCTGCTTTTTGCATGGTTGCCCAGTCAGATTTTGAGCCCATGATAATGGAAATTACTGGTTTCATTTATTCTCCTTTTTTGATAATCGTCTATTGTAGTGCGGACGTAAGCGACCGCCTGTGGCGTTCCATTACTAAAACTGGAGCCTGAGTCTCCAGTTTTCCGCTCCTAGTAGCTCTGCTACTAGGAGTTCCACTACTGCGACGATTATCCTATACTAGCTCGCTAACGCTCGCAAATTAAGCGACCATTATCTTAGCTTGACTCGCTTTCGCTCGCCATGACAAAGTTAGTATCTGTTAATCTTTTATCGCCTTGCTACCGATATCCGTACGATAGAACAAGCCTTCTGTGTTTTGTTTGTTGAGTTCGTTGTAGATGATGTTTTGACCGTCTTTGACGGTGTCTGCTGTGGTAACCAGCATGTAGACACGTCCACCGTTTGAGAGGAGGTCTTGCCCGTTTTCAGCGAATTTGGCACCAGCATAGTAAGTGATGATGTCACCATCTGTCTTGGCTGGAAGTTTGACACCCTTCTCATAAGCGAGTGGGTAGCCGTTTGAGGCCACAACCACGCCTAGTGTCACACCCTTGTTCGTCCACGTGATGGCTGGCTCTTTGCCATCCAAAATATCAGTGATATTTTGTGCAAAGTCAGATGTCAAACGAGGCAAGATGATTTGCGTTTCAGGATCTCCAAAACGAGCGTTGAACTCGATGACTTTCGGTCCATCAGCTGTCAAGATAAGCCCCGCGTAAAGGACACCTAGGTACGGACGCCCTTCTTTGATCATGCCTTCAAGAACTGGCTTGACAATGGTGTCAACCGCTGTGTCAACCACGCTCTGTGGCAAGTGAGGAACTGGCGCATAGGCACCCATCCCACCAGTGTTAGGGCCCTTGTCCCCATCATAAGCACGTTTGTGGTCCTGAGCCGTTGGCATAATGTAGAATTTATCTCCATTGACAAAGGCAAAGAGAGAAAACTCTTCCCCGTCAAGAAATTCCTCGATGACCACACGCGCACCTGAATCACCGAATTTATTGTCCAAAAGCATCTCCTGAGCCGCTTCAACTGCTTGCTCAACCGTTTCAGCAACGACGACACCTTTCCCAAGGGCCAAACCGTCTGCCTTGACGACGATTGGAGCGCCTTTTTCCTCGATGTAGGCCTTGGCTTCCTCGAAATCTGAAAAGGTTCCATAGGCTGCTGTCGGAACGTCGTATTTGACCATGATTTCCTTAGCAAAATCCTTAGACCACTCCAGCTCAGCCGCAGCCTTGGTCGGACCAAAGGCCTTGAGACCAGCTGCATTGAAATCATCCACGATACCAGCTGCAAGGGCATCATCTGGACCGATAAAGGTCCAAGCAATATCGTTCGCTTTTGCGAAGTCAATCAGCTTAGAATGTTCGGAAATTCCGATATTGATCAAATCCAGACCATCTAATCGCATCCCGTCATTACCAGGAGCCACAAAAACCTGCTCAACGTCCTTAGACTCCAATAATTTCTTGGCAATCGCATGTTCACGACCACCAGAACCAACAACCAAAAGTTTCATCTTGAACCTCTTTTGCGAATTATTTTATTAAATTATATCATAATCGTTCGCTTTATTCTAATGATTTCAGCAAAAGTCTCCTATTTTCAGTAGAATCCAAACATTTTTTGCTATTTTCTCCTATTTCTCATTTTTTTCCGAATAGTATAGGTGAGACCTACTAATTGACGAAAAGGAGTATTATGCAAACGATCAAAAAAATTATCGTACTGACTTGTGCGACATGGGGGATGCAAACCTCTTTTGCTCATGCAGATCAAGCGACCAATGCTATCTATGCCGAAAAAGGGCAGCTGATGATTCATCTTGGAAATGTCCCGGATAAGTATCATAAGATCCAAGTTCCCATCTGGTCTGACCAAAATGGCCAAGATGACCTGACTTGGTATCCTGTGGAACGCAGTGACAAGGGATTTGACCTACAAGTGCCATTGACCAACCATTCTGATCAAGCCGGACTTTATCATGTTCATGTCTATGGGGTGGAGGCAAATGAACAGTTAACCGGTCTTTACCCTCTCACGACCAGCGTCCAGCAAAAAGACCTGGCTTCTTCCCAACCCAAGATCACGATCACACCCATCTCCTCACAAGAATTTGAGGTAGACCTAAAGTTGTTCGAAGACGTTGACGAGATTGTCTTCCCCATCTGGTCAGAAGAAAACGGGCAGGATGATCTGGTCTGGTATCCCGCAAAGAAGATTGCACCTGGACACTTCCAACTGCGCTTTCAGGCTCAAAAACACAAGGGAAGCGGGCTATTTCACCTACATGTCTATCAGAAAAAGAAGGGGCAACTACAAGGACTATTCCCCACTACCTTTCAAGTGGAAAAGGCAAAGCCAAAGCTCACTCCACTCGCGACACATCCGGGAAACACCTACCCCATCGGTGAGTGCACCTGGGGAGCCAAAGAATTAGCCCCTTGGGCCCACAACTGGTGGGGAAACGGTGGCATGTGGGCAGCTAGTGCACGCACTGCGGGATTCCGGACAGGAGACATCCCAGAGGTCGGTGCCATCGCCTGTTGGAATGATGGGGGATATGGGCATGTCGCCTTGGTTACGGATGTCGAACATGACCAAAAAATTCAGATCCAAGAGGCTAATTACAACGGCCATCGCTATATCGACAACTTCCGTGGCTGGTTTGATCCGACCAACCCCATCTGGGGAACTGTCACCTATATCTACCCAGATTAAGGTCGTCTTAACCAGCAGAAAAGGCACCCATCCATTGATGTGTGCCTTATTTGATCAATGTCTAAAATGTCTTACTCCTGTGAAGACCATAGCCATTCCGTATTTATCAGCAGCTTCGATAGATTCTTGGCTGCTCATTAACCAGTTATATCAGAAAGGTTAAAAAGTAGCTCTCATTTAATCGTTTTTCATTTCGCGTATTTTTCTAGATGTATTTGAATTTTTGGCATGATGAGATGCATGATTTTAAGATTCGTAAAAGCTAATACCATGGCCAATAAAAGATAGACAACGACTGATAACAAAGAACTGTCAGAAGGCCAATAGTGGGAAACAATCATTAGAACCATTGGCAATTCTAGGGTTACCGTGACGACTCCAGGAACATAGCCCCTAAATTGTAGGCACATGATATAATGGATTATGAAATGAGCTGTATAAGCTATTACAAAAGAAAAATAGAGTAAACTGTTGTGAGTTATTTGGCAGAATCCAGAAATAAACACCAGGATGATAAATTCTTCGAACACACCTACTGCAAAAGCGGAACCTTGCGTAACGGAACCAAAGAACGGTTTCTTAAAAGTTTCTAACTTTTGATGATGCCGTGTTTTCCACAAGGGCATAAAAATTATTTCTTCAAAATCATGTAAAATAAATAAAATAGGCAGCATCCAAACATTAAAAAGAATGCTCATACCTTTACCTCCTTAATAACAACTAACAATTATACAATGTTAAGAATAAATGATCATCATATATCACGCGCAACACTTTTAGTATAAAGATAAACTGTTACAAAAACAAGAGGTTAAGATAAATTGGCACAGTTTGACCAAAAGTGTGACAGGAAAGGAAAAATACCATGGAATATCAAACGCGACAATGGCTGGAGGAAGCCTTGTTCGATTTATTAGCAACTAAGAAGTCTCTCCAAAATATCAGCATTGCTGAACTCAGCGAGCATGCTCAGATTGCTAGACGAACATTTTATCGTTATTACCATTCAAAAGAGGAAGTTCTTACGAACTATTTAGACCGCTTAATCCAATACTATATTATCGAACTTCAAACAGCAAAACTAACTAATTTTGAAGATTTAGTGAACCTTTTCTTTCAGTATTGGAGCCAGTACACTGAGCCATTAAAAATTTTGCAAGACGCAAACTTACTCGTGCTTATCTTGCCAAGGTCTTATGATAAGTTTCTTGCTGCTTATACCACTGTCATGGCACCTTGGCACATTACAAATAGTGATCAAAGACAAATCAACTATGATAGTAGATTCATTACCGGCGGTCTCTACAATATTTTTGATGAATGGTTAAAAGGAGATTATAAAGCCATGCCTGTTAACGAGCTAGTCACAACAACCTTAAACACCATAAAACGTATAAAAAATAGTTAAGTGAGAAACTGAGTTTTTCGAGATTCGTCATGAACAGTTCTAACAAATCATTTTAATAATTTCTAACACTAAAATGCTTATTGTTTTAGACGTACAAAAAGAGAAGACAACTTACGTCTTCTCTCGTTGTTAGCGATAAATCATTTATCACAGTTGATAATGAGCTAATTTTTAAATACCCATCAATGTCTAAAATGTCTTACTCCTGTGAAGACCATAGCCAATCCGTATTTATCAGCCGCTTCGACTGACTCTTGGTCACGGACTGATCCACCCGGCTGGATGATCGCTTTAATCCCTGCTTTGGCGATTTCTTCCACGTTATCCGCAAATGGGAAGAAGGCATCGGAAGCAAGAACAGCGCCGTCAAGACGATCTTTGGCTTGGTCAATGGCGATACGGACGGAAGCCACACGGTTGGTTTGACCTGGGCCAACACCAAGTGTCATGTGGTCGTTGGTCACGATAATACCATTTGATTTCACATACTTGATAGCTTTCCAAGCAAACTCAAGAGCTGTCGCTTCTGTCTCAGTTGGTTGGCGTTTGGTAACCACTTGCCAGTCAGCTGGACTTTCTTTCACCACGTCTTGGTTTTGAACGAGGAGACCACCAACAACACCAGTGTATTCTGCTTCCACTTCACTAGCATCTTGAGCGTCAAATGGCAGCTCAAGGATCCGCAAGTTTTTCTTCTTAGTTGTCAAGATTTCAAGCGCTTCGTCTGTGTAGCTTGGTGCAATGATGATTTCAAGGAAGACACCGTGCATTTTCTTAGCTGTCGCAGCGTCTACTTCACGGTTGAGAACGACAATACCACCAAAGATGGATACTGGGTCAGACTCATAAGCGTAGTCCCAAGCCGTTTCGATATCGTCAGCTTGACCAATCCCACATGGGTTCATGTGTTTCAAGGCCACAACTGTTGGACGGTCTTTGAAATCACGGATGATCCGGATAGCCGCATCAGCGTCACGGATATTGTTGAAGGACAATTCTTTCCCGTTCAACTGTTTCGCTGAAGCGATGGAGTAATCCGTTGGAAAAGCTTTTTGGTAGAAGTCTGCGTCTTGTTGAGGATTTTCCCCGTAACGCATTGGTTGCTTGAGATCATAAGTCAAAGTAAGTTTTTCAGGTTTACTTTCACCCACTTGAGCTGTGAAGTATTCTGCGATCAAAGCATCATAGGCTGCTGTGTGGCGGAAGACTTTCGCTGCCAAACGTTGGCGAGTTTCGTAACTTGTTTCGCCGTTGGCTGCCAATTCGTCAAGCACCACAGCATAATCAGTAGGATCTACCACAACCGTTACGCTAGCATGGTTTTTAGCTGCTGATCGAAGCATGGATGGCCCACCAATATCGATGTTTTCAACCGCATCCGCGTAAGTTACGTCTGGTTTAAGAATCGTTTCCTTGAATGGGTAAAGGTTGACCACAACAAGGTCAATCAATTCGATATTATTGTCCTTAGCTGCTTGAAGGTGGCTATCGAGGTCACGACGAGCGAGGAGACCACCGTGGATATTTGGGTGGAGGGTCTTCACACGACCGTCCATCATTTCTGGGAAACCAGTCACATCGTCGATGGCAATGGTATCAACACCAGCATTGTCAAGGGCAACTTTAGTCCCACCTGTTGAGATAATGTCCCAACCAAGTTTTTTAAGTTCTTGGGCAAATTCAACGATGCCCGCTTTGTCTGAAACACTAATTAGTGCGCGTTTAGTCATTTTCTTTCTTTTCCTTTTTAAAAAAGTTCTTTATCTGCTACAGTCGAAAATGTTCTTTCCGATCAATGGCTTCCTTATTTTCGTGCTACTCCCAAACGTTCCAAGACTTCTGGATAGAGCTTGTACTCTGTTTCATGGATGCGAGTTTCGAAAGTATCAAGGGTATCCCCTTCAAGGCGCGGCACGCGCACTTGCTGAATAACCTTACCGGTATCAACACCAGAATCCACCCAATGAATGGTCACACCGCTCTCAGCAACACCTGCATTCCAAGCATCCTCAATGCCATGAGCACCAGGGAATTCAGGGAGATAAGCCGGGTGAATATTGATGATACGGCCTTCATAAGCTGCTAGCAAGGTTGGACCGACGATTTTCATATAACCCGCCAAACAAACCAAGTCAATCTGGTATTCATCCAAGAGTTTGACGATAGCTTCTTCATAAGCTGCTTTATTGTCAAATTCCTTGAGTTCAAAGGCATGACTAGCCACACCAAGGTTCTTGGCACGTTCTAAGACATAGGCATCCCGGTGATCTGAAAAGACAAATTCTACTGGAAATTGTTCTGCAATCACCTGAAAGTTTGAGCCGTTGCCAGAGGCAAATACAGCGATTTTCATATTCGATACAAAGGGACGTTTCGGCTAGCCGAACAGTTTCGTAGAAAAATAGGAAATCATTGCTGGGTGCTTGCACACAAAATAATTTCTCTTTTTTCCTAGAAAATGAGTCCCGTGTTCAGTTAGGCTAGCTAACTAAACACTCCTTTCTACAATTTCTCCGTATAAAATGGTGATATCACCATTATTTAATCACCACACTTGCGCCATCTTTCTTCACAATACGACCGATTTCATAAACAGGTTCGTCAAGAAGTTCTTTAACACGTTCCACATTTTCTGGTTTCACTGCAAGCATGAGACCAATCCCCATGTTGAAAATTTCAAACATTTCTTCATGCTTGATTTGGCCATATTTTTCAAGGGCTTTGAAAATTGGAAGAACTGGCACTTTGCTTTCGTCAATTTCAGCAGCCAAGTCATCTGAGAACATACGTGGTACATTTTCGATGAAACCACCACCTGTGATGTGGGCAATTCCGTTAACCAATTCTTCTTTGATGAGTGGCAAAGCTGCTTTGACGTAGATACGAGTTGGTTCCAAAAGAACGTCTTTAAGTTTCTTCCCTTCCAATTCAGGGAGAACTTCTTCACCTGTATAGTCCGCAAAGACACGACGAACAAGTGAGTAACCATTTGAGTGGATACCGCTTGAAGCAAGTCCAAGAATCACATCCCCTTCAGCCACTTTTGAACCGTCGATAATTTGAGATTTTTCTGCAACACCGACAGCAAACCCAGCCAAATCATAGTCATCTTCACCATACATACCAGGCATTTCAGCTGTTTCCCCACCGATAAGGGCTGCACCAGCCTGCACACAACCTTCTGCAACACCAGCAACGACCTGTTCCAATTTAGCTGGTTCATTTTTACCAGTTGCGATATAGTCAAGGAAGTAAAGGGGCTCAGCACCTGCAGCGATGATATCGTTAACACACATGGCCACACAGTCTTGACCGATCGTATCGTGTTTGTCGTACTTGATGGCAAGCATCAGCTTAGTACCAACACCATCTGTACCTGAGATCAAAACAGGCTCTTTGACACCTGCTTTTGAAAGATCAAACATGCCACCGAAACCACCAAGAGCTCCCATGACACCCGCACGTTCCGTACGAGCCACATGTTTTTTGATCCGTTCAACAACTTCATAACCCGCTTCAACATCCACACCAGACTGTGCATACGCATTTTTATTTGTCATTTGTTTCATTCCTTTTCTTTTGCACTGCTCTTAATAGAAAGAAGTATGTTCTTTCAAACTTTCCACATAGCGTTCTTCGTAGTCATATAAAGGCGTTGGATATTTTCCATCAAAGTAAGCCACACAAAGACCGCCATTTGGAGCATCTGTATCAATTCCAATAGAATCAATCAAGCCATCGATTGACAAATACGTCAAGCTATCTGCACCAATAATATCGCGTGTTTCCTCTACTGTGTGATTGGCAGCAATCAATTCCTTACGTGTTTGAATATCGATCCCGTAGAAACATGGGTAGGCAAGGGCTGGGCTTGCGATTGCCACATGGACTTCTGTAGCTCCTGCTTCTTTCAATAACTTCACAATCCGACGTGATGTTGTCCCACGTACGATAGAATCATCAATCATGACAACTCGTTTGCCTTTCACGACACCGGATACGGCAGAGAGCTTCATCCGAACCCCTTGCTCCCGTAGTTCTTGTGTTGGTTGAATAAAGGTCCGTTGGGTATATTGGTTTTTAATCAAGCCCATTTCATTTGGTAGGCCAGATTCTTCCGCAAATCCCATGGCTGCGCTAAGTGATGAATTAGGTACACCGACCACAATATCTGCTTCATGTTTGAATTCACGTGCCAATTGAGCGCCCATACGTTTACGTGCTGTATGGACATTGACCCCTTGGATATTGGAGTCCGGACGGGCAAAGTAGATATACTCCATCGAGCAAACAGCCAATTGGGTGTCCGTTGTATAGTTATCGTAAGTGATGCCGTTATCATCGATGATCACGACTTCACCTGGATTCACATCGCGGATCCACTCAGCACCAACCACTTCAAAGGCACAGGTTTCAGAGGAAACTACGATAGCGCCATTGGCCATTTTCCCAATCGAAAGAGGACGGAAACCATTTGGATCCAAGGCCGCAATCAGCTTATCTTCCAGCATGAGAAGGTAAGCAAATCCACCTTTCACCGTATTCAAGGCTTCTTTCACCTTACCCATGAAAGAAGGGTTGTGGCTCCGACGAATCAAGTGGGCCAAGATTTCTGAATCAGAAGTTGAGCTAAAGATCGCTCCGTTATTTTCCAACTCCCGTTTAAGGGACTTGGCATTGGTTAAATTCCCGTTGTGGGCCAGTCCAAACTGGGTATCATGAAAGCGAAAGAGGAAGGGCTGGATGTTATCCACCGAAGCTTCCCCAGCTGTCGCATAGCGAACATGGCCAATCGCTCCCGTTCCTGTTAACTTATCCAAGTTAGCAGGATTTCGAAATACTTCTGAGAGAAGACCCGTATCACGATACCGTTTTAGTTGACCCGCATCATTCGAAAGGATCCCCGCCCCTTCTTGACCACGGTGTTGAAGACTGTGTAATCCGAAATAAGTCAGTTTTGCAGCATCTGGGTGTCCCCAGATCCCAAAAATACCACATTCTTCATTAAGAGATTTAACTTCGTATGTCATGTTGTATACCTTTTATTTTCCAGTAAAGTATTTAACCGCTGATGCAAAGAGATGTTGGTCTTTATTTCCTGGAATATTTTGGAAGAGACCATCTTCGAAACGTTCTGAGTGACCCATCTTACCAATAATTTGACCGTTCTTACTTGTGATACCTTCGATAGCATTTACAGATCCGTTAGGATTATATTTAGAATCCATGCTTGGTTTACCTTCGAAGTCAACATATTGGGTAAAGATTTGACCATTGTCACGAAGCTCTGCGAATTCCTCAGCTGTCACGACAAATTTACCTTCACCGTGTGATACTGGAATGGCATGGATGTCCCCAACTTGCACTCCAGCAAGCCATGGTGAGTTGGTGTTGGCAATCCGTGTTTCAACCATCTTAGCCACGTGTTGGTTGGCATCATTGTAGAAGAGGGTTGGACTGGTGCTACTTGCATCTTCAAAGTTACCGTATGGAAGAAGACCTGATTTAACAAGGGCTTGGAATCCGTTACAGATACCGATGATCAAACCACCGCGTTCAATGAAGTGATCGATGGCTGCACGTACTTTTTCATTGAGCAAGATGTTCACGATAAATTTAGCTGATCCATCTGGTTCATCCGCTGCTGAGAAGCCACCTGCAAAGAAGATAATGTTGGCTTTTTCGATGTTGTCAACCATAGTGTCAACAGACTTGACAATCGCCTCTTCATTCAGTGTGACAAATGGTACCAAGTTAACTTTTGCACCTTCTTTTTCAAAGGCCTTAGCTGAATCGTACTCAGAGTTAGTACCTGGGAATACTGGGATGTAAACCACTGGTGTATCAACTGTTTCTTTAGCTTTAATCACAGCATCTGATGCCACTGCAGGTACTTCTTCCAGCTCAGTTGCCTGTGCAAATTCCGTTGGGTAAACCTCTTCCAATTTACCTTGGAAGGCACTGTCAAGTTTGTGTCCATCAAGCGTTACACCGTTGACAGTGAGTGTAAAGTCAGTCACTGTTCGTCCGATCTTGGCAACACCTGCAATTTCTTCAGGCGATGTGAAGACGAATCCACCCAATTGGGCTGTCAAGCTAGTGTCAAGGTCAGCTAATTCGACGTTTGCTCCGATATGGTTCCCAAATGTTGCAAGAGCAAGCGCTTCAACGACACCACCATATTTGACAGCTGATGCAGATGTGACTTTATGATCAGCTTGGATGGCTTCAAATTGAGCAAAGTTAGACTTGATAAGATCGAAGTCAATTTCTTGTGCCAAAGCTTGACCAGGAATGTAGTAAATATTTTCACCAGCAGCTTTGAATTCTGGAGAAAGAATCTTACGGCTATCTGCAGTTGTGACCCCAAAAGCAACCAAGGTTGGTGGTACTGTCAATTCTTCAAAGGTACCAGACATCGAGTCTTTACCACCGATAGATGGCAAACCAAGTTGAATCTGAGCTTCGATTGATCCAAGGAGAGCTGAGACTGGTTGACCAAAACGCTCTGCTCGTTTATCCATACGCTCGAAGTATTCCTGATAAGAGAAACGAGCCTTAGACCAGTTTGCACCAGCAGCAACCAAACGAGCTGTGGCTTCGATGACCGCATAAGCAGCGCCATGATATGGAGACCATTCTGCTACATAAGGGTTGAATCCTTGCGCCATAACAGATGCAGTTGTTGTCACGCCATGTTGGACTGGCAATTTCTGTACAGAAGCTTCCGTTGGTGTGATTTGGTAGCGACCACCAAGTGGGTGATTGACTGTTGAACGACCAACCGAGCTATCAAAGATGGTTTGTAACCCTTTTTGACTGGCATGGTTCAGGTCAGCCAAGACTTCAAGAGTATCCGCTTCAAGGGTTTCAGCAGATGTTTGACGTTCTTCTGGAAGCTTGACATCCTTGTCAACCACCTTAGCATCTACAACCACACGTACACCGTTTGTATCAAGGAAACGACGTTCCAAATCAACGATGGTTTCACCATTCCAGTGCATGACAAGATTTGGTTTTTCAGTTACTGTTGCAACGACAACAGCATCAATATTTTCTTTGTTACATTCAGCAACGAAAGCATCTACATCTTCTGGACGAACCACTACAGCCATCCGTTCTTGAGATTCTGAGATAGCAATTTCTGTACCGTTCAAACCTTGGTATTTCAATGGCACTTTGTCTAGATCAATTTCAAGACCATCTGCCAATTCACCGATCGCCACACAGACACCACCGGCACCAAAGTCATTTGATTTCTTGATCAGACGGGTCACTTCCCCATTACGGAAAAGACGTTGAATCTTACGTTCTTCGATGGCATTCCCTTTTTGAACCTCAGCACCAGCTGTTTCAACAGATTCAACCGTTTGAACTTTAGAAGAACCTGTCGCACCACCGACACCGTCACGTCCAGTCTTACCACCAAGCAAGATAATCACATCACCTGCTTCAGGTTTTTCACGGACAACATTTTCCTTAGGAGCCGCACCGACAACTGCACCTAGCTCCATACGCTTAGCAACGAAACCTGGGTGGAAGTATTCACGAACATAAGTTGTTGCAAGACCAATTTGGTTACCATATGAAGAATAACCATGAGCCGCTGTTTTAGAAATCACTTGTTGTGGCAATTTACCAGCGCGAGTTTCTGAAATTGGAGCCGTGATATCACCAGCACCTGAGATACGCATGGCTTGGTAAACGTATGAACGACCTGACAATGGGTCACGAATGGCACCACCGATACAAGTAGCCGCTCCACCAAATGGTTCAATCTCCGTTGGGTGGTTGTGTGTTTCATTCTTGAACATAAGAAGCCATGGTTCTTTGACACCATTGACATCCACTTCAATTTCAACTGAGCAGGCATTGATTTCATCAGACACTTCCATGTCATCCGAACGACCATTAGCACGCTCATAACGGCCAAAAATAGTCGCCATATCCATCAAGGTTTGAGGTTTTTCGGTACGTCCCAACTCATCACGCATGGCAATATACTTGTCATAAGTCGCTTGCAATTGTTTTTCAAATTTAGAAGCTGAGAAGTCGATGTTTTTCAACTCAGTTTCGAAAGTTGTGTGACGGCAGTGGTCAGACCAATAAGTATCCAAAACCTTAAGCTCAGTCTCAGTTGGTACACGTCCAATGGATTTGAAGTAATCTTGAATGAAGAGAAGGTCATCCACTTCCATTGCCAATCCTTGCTCAGCCTTATACTGTGCAAAATCTTCTGCCGTATACCTTTCAAAGAAATCCAAGCTTGGAATGGTCTTGTCAGACTCAGAGAAATCCTGTTTCGCAATGCCAACAGTGATATCTTTGAAACGAGAATCCACTGGGTTCAAAAGGTAGTTTTTAACAGCTTCCAACTCATTCGCATCGATATCCTTGTTAACCAAGTACAATTGCGCTGTATTCACTGTTACGTCATTTGAACTACCCAACAACAGCAAAGCTTCTTGTGAAGATGTCGCACGTTGGTCAAATTGACCAGGTAAGCTTTCGATCGCAAAGAAAGCATATTTCTCAAGATCAGTCTGAACCGTAGCTTCATCCAAAACAGTATCGGTCACTTGCTCAGAGAAGATGTGTTTTTCCGCACGCGCAAACAAGTCCTCTGCCAAACCAAAAACATCGTAAACCTGAACAATCCGAAGATCCTTCAAGGTTTTCAACTGAAGATTATGCTGCAATTCTTTTACTAAAGAGTCCGATTTCACACGAAAATCAGCTTTTTTCTCAACGAAAATACGTTTATCCATTTTATTTCCTTTACTTCTATTCAAAAATGCTCTTGAAGACGAAGGTTTTCCGTTTCAACCAAATTATTTCAAGTCTTGCAACTTCTCTAACACAACCTTATATACATCCGTTAGGCTACCCAAATCTCTACGGAAAACATCCTTGTCCATATGGTGCCCTTCAGCATCCCAAAGGCGGCAATTATCTGGAGAGAATTCATCTGCCAAGATGATCTTGCCATCCTTATCAAAACCAAATTCCAATTTGAAATCAATCAAGCGAAGACCAATTTGTGCAAACCAATCCTTCAACAATTCATTGATGCGACGTGTTTCTTCCTTGATATAGGCAATTTGCTCATCATTGGCAATATCCAAGAACTTCACATGCTCATCATTGATGAATGGGTCATCCAAATCATCGTTCTTGTAGTAAAATTCAACGATTGGAGTTTTCAAGTCCAAACCTTCTTCCACGCCAAAACGTTTAGAGAAAGAACCCGCAGTCACATTACGAAGAACCACCTCCAAAGGAATAATTTTTACTTTCTTGTTGAGTTGTTCTGTGTCAGAAATACGTTCGATAAAGTGAGTAGCTACACCCGCAGCATTCAATTTTTCAAAAATAAGAGACGAAATCTGATTATTTAGCACACCTTTTCCCTTAATAGTCTCCTTACGAGCCCCATTAAGCATGGTTGCCTGGTCCTTATAGACCGACTTAATCACATTTTCGTCCTCAGTAGTATAGATATCCTTAGCTTTTCCAGTATAAATCAGTTGATTGGTCATGACTTTGTTCGCCTTTCGTATTTTATCACCTTCATTCTATCATATACAAAGTGTATTTTCAATAAAATTCCGTACAATATAAGCAGAATCCGAATAAAAAGGACAGAAAAAAAGATCATCCAGAATAATCTCTGAACGATCCCTTTTTCATTAGTGACCAGCAGTTCGTTTTTCGATATAGTCGACAACATCCCCTACTGTGTTAAATTCATCAATAGCCTTGTCCGGAATCTCAATTTGGTATTCATCCTCAAGATTGATAATAAATTCCATCAATTCAACAGAATCCGCCTGTAAATCCTTACGTAAGTCAGATTCCAAAGATACTTGAAAATCTGGTCCCTTGCGGTCTTTGAGAAATTCCTCAATAGTAGCTAAAATTTCGTTTTGTTTACTCATACATTACCCTTCCTTCGATAATTCCTTCACTGATTTTCCAACAACATCTGTCTCTAACATAGTCCGAATCTGACGAATCGTGCTATAGACAGCTTTGGCATCACTCGAACCATGCGTTTTAACAACAGGTGCTTGAAGGCCAAACAAGACCGCTCCTCCAACATCTGAGAAATCCAAGGTTTGCTTCAATGATTTCAAACGGTCCTTGAGCAGAAAAGCTCCCAATTTCGCCTTCCAGTTTCCTGTGGCAATTGCTTGTTTCAATTGCTTCAAGATCCCAAAAGCCGTTCCTTCCATCGTTTTCAAGACAGCGTTTCCTGTAAAACCATCCGCCACAACGACATCAGCAACGCCATCCATCAAGTCACGCGCTTCCACGTTTCCAACAAAATGAATCGACTCATCCTCAGATAACAATTGGTAGGTTTCCTTGCGCAAAGGATCTCCCTTACTAGCTTCTGTCCCATTGTTCAATAGACCCACACGCGGTTTTTGAATCCCACGAACATTTTCAGCATAATAAGACCCCATCACAGCATACTGATGCAAGTGCTCTGGTGTATTTTCCGCATTAGCACCCAAATCTAACATGTCATACCCACGACCATCAACCGTTGGAAGTGTCGACATCAAACCTGGACGTTCCACGCCCTTGATGCGCCCAACAATAAAGAAACCTGCTGCCAACAAGGCACCTGTATTTCCCGCAGATAGCATGGCATCCACCTCACCAGCCTTCACATCCTTGGCAGCCAAGACCATCGAAGCCTGTTTCTTCCGACGAATGGCACGCGTTGGCTCATCATCTGAATCAATTTTTTCTTCCGTGTGCACAATCGATACACGTTCGGTTGCGGTTAAATAGTCTTTGATTTTTGCCTCATCGCCATATAAGACAATCTCAATATCATCAAAATCACGAATGGCTTGATTCACACCTTCTACCAAGGCTTGAGGTGCATTATCGCCCCCCATTGCATCTACTGCAATTTTTTTCATGTTTCACCTCCAGATGAATCTTTCATAATCGCTCCCCAGTCACTCAAGGAATCGATAAACTTTTTAGCTTTTAAATGGATCCCTACATACTCCTCATACAACTGATCAATTGCCTGACGCAGAGCTGTTTTCATCTCCGCTTGTAGGGAAATCGTCTCTAACTCACTGAATCGTACTGCTTGAAACTGATCCAATAAATAGAGAACATTCGGATGCCAGTGAGCACGTCTCTCATCCTGATCATAATGATCCGGACAAAGGACCCCACTATAGCGAAAAGAGTAATCAAAAGGAAGTCCAACCCGATGACAGAAACAGCATTCATGCAGATTCAAGACAACTCCAAATCGTGATAGAATCTGAATCTCAAAAATATTGGTTAAAACCTCATAATCCAGTCCCTCTTCCATCAAAGACAAGGTCTTTTCCAAAAAAGCAAACAGGGCCGGATCCACCTGATTATCCTGAATACTTGCATCTGCAAGCGCCAGAACATAGGTCGCATAAGAAAGGGCAAAAAGATCTGCATTAATTTTCTTATAAATCTGCACATCTTGAAAATCATCAATATAACTCAACCCATCATCATTGATTTTCAACAACATATCTGCCGTTACCAAAGGTTGCAACATGGGATTCAACCGTGATTTTCCCGCATGTTTCACAAAAAACATCCGCTTCCCTGACTTCTCTGTGAAGATTTTGACCAGCTTGTCATCCTCACGAAACTCCCGATTATACAGGACAATTCCCCGGGTCTCAATTGACTCCAGCATGTTCTTCCATATACTCCTTCAAGCGTTTCATAGCTTCCTTGATAACCTCCATGCTGGCTGCATACGACAAACGCACATAGCCTTCACCATATTGACCAAAAGCAGCACCAGGAATGAAAGCAACCGCTTTTTCACGCGCAAAATCCTGCAAGAAAGCAAAGGAATCTTGATTATAACCAGCTGGGATTTTAGCAAAAATATAAAAAGCTCCATCTGGCTTAATCATCTCAAACCCAAGCGCGGACATCTGTTCAATAATATAATCGCGACGCTTCACATATTCCTTCTTCATCGGCTCCGCATCATCCCGACCAGCAGTCAAGGCCTCAATCGCAGCATACTGGTTCATGGTTCCAGCAGCCGTTACCAAATACTGATGGCTCTTGATGAGTTGGGCCGTCAATGCAGCAGGCGCAAAGATAAAGCCAAGCCGCCAGCCTGTCATAGCATGAGACTTAGATAAGCCATTAATAACAATGGTCTGTTCAGGAATGAAGGATGCCATAGAGACATGCGCGTCTCCAGTATAAGTCAACTCTGAATAGACTTCATCACAAATCACAAAGACTTCATATTTTTTTAAGACAGCAGCCAATTCCGCCATCTGTTCGCGCGAATAAGTAACACCCGTTGGATTAGCTGGATAATTGAGAATAACAGCCTTCAATTTTTCACCCTGCTCTAAAATAGCCTTTTCCAACTTTTCAGGAGTCAAGACAAAACGATCTGCTGTCGTATCAATTTCGACAATCTCAGCCCCAACCAAATTTACAATCGGTTCATAACCCGGATAAGCTGGCGCCGGAAGAAGCACTACATCTCCAGGTTCCAAGATCGCTGTCAAGGTTGCAGATAGGGCTTCAGTCGCACCGATCGTCACCAATATCTCATCTTCAGGACGATAGTGAATACCATATTTATCAGTCACAAACTGACTCGCAGCCTCACGCAAAGCCAGCAAACCACTCATCCCAGTGTAATGGCTAAAATTCGCATCAATGGCAGCCTTTCCTGCTTCTTTTACATGTTCAGGAGTTGTAAAATCCGGTTCCCCTAAAGTCAAACGCAAGACACCAGGAATGGAAGAAATTGATTGATCGAACTGACGAATCAAAGAAACTTCGATCCGATTCAGATTTTTATTAAAACGTTTCGTTAAATCCATAGAACACCTCCAAAACACTTATATTCATTATACTATAAATAGGACCCCATCGCAAAAGAACAAGCCAGATCCCCATCTTTTGCTCATCATCAAAGGATATTTCAACAATCCTTCCATGCAAAAAAGACTTAGCAATGCTAAGTCTTTCAAGTCATTATTGTTGGCCACGTGTTGCCACGTATTTCAATTGATCCGCATGTTTTGCCACAAAATCCTTCATTTCTGAATCAGGAATTTGACGAAGGTAGAGGTTAGAACGAATCGTTTCATCCTCTTCACGACAAGTTGACAATACTAAATACTTATCAGATGCTTTGATCTTGATATTAGGGTTCTTCGTACGAGCTGACTCATAGATATTCTTCAATTGTGTAGTAAAATCATTGTCATCAGTAAAGCTTGTACGGTAGAAAGCAGTGTCCTCTGGGACAATGACCAATCCCATTACTTCATAGTAATATTTCCGCTCTGGTGTCTCGATCACAACATACGGATGTTGGTCCAAATACTCTTGTTTGTCATAGTAGTTGACATCATTAAACATGCGATGATCGCCGACCTTACTACCACGAGCATGACCAAACAACCAAGTCAAACGATCACTGAAGTCTTTCTTGTTGTCCATATCCATGAAGACTGTCCCCATGTATGGTTCATTTCCACCATCAAACGTCTTATTCAAATAAGTTTCATTGTCAGTGGTTTGTACAACAGGTTCATCCAACTCAGTACCCGGTGCATAGACATAAGCAATTGCCTCAGGGTTAACAGCTGTTAACTGAGCAAAACGATTTTTCAAGTAATCTTTTTCTTCTTGACTTGGTTCATATTTAGTTTCTTGCTTGGTTGAACTTGTTCCAGTTGTTTTTTTAGCCGTGCTAGATGACTTAGTTCCTCCAAATGGATTAAAGAAAATAAATCCAGCAACAAGAACAACAACTGCAACAAGAGCAGCAATCACAACACCCAATTTATTTGAACTTTTTTCCCCAGCTCTTTTCATTGATCGATCTCCTCTTGATGATTTTTTCTAAAAAATAACACTGAACCCGAAGGTCCAGTGATATTTTACGAGCTAATTAATAATCAAATTATTTAACTGCGCTTGTTTTTGGAAGAGCTTTACCAGCTTGTTTTGAACCAGCTTTACCAGCTTCTGCTTTTTTAGCTGCTTCTTCTGCTTTAGCTGCGTCAGCTTTAGCTGCGTCTGCTTTAGCTGCGTCTGCGTTAGCTTGTTCTGGATTAATTCCATGTTCTTTCAAGTAACGAGCGTTAGCTTGTTCTGGAGTTTCATTCAAGATATAGTAACGGCCTTCTTTTTTCTTAGCTGTGTTTTGAACAGTTTGGAATTGTTGTACATATTTGTTACGTACGTTCAAGAATGCAGTATTGAATGCTGCTTCATAAGCTGCTTTCTTTTCTCCGTAAAGGTGTGAACCACCTTCAACAGCATCAAATTCAGCTTTAGCTGCTACTACTGCTGGATCAGCCGCTGCTTCAGCTTTGATTTCGTCCATGTGACCGTTAAGGTATTCTTCAACTGTACGAGCACTTACAAATTCAGATTGATCATAGTATTTTGAAGCGACGTCAGTATCTTGAGGTCCTCTAGGATTGTTAGCTCCACCGTTGACTCCACCTTCGGCAAGAACTGGTGCTGCTGCAGCAAATACTGCAAGAGCTGCTACTGATGATAATAAAACTTTTTTCATTGTTTTATCTCCTTTTTTCTTTTCAAAAATTATTCGTTACTTCGTAACTATGACTAGTATACTAGGATATTCTGCCTATGTCAAGACTTTTTCCATTATTTTTTAAAAAAAGTTTAATCTTTTGATCCATTTGAGATATAGAACTACGAATTTAAAACCATCTTGGAAAAATACTCTATTCATATATAAAAATGTATTTAAAAAATAGAAATCTTTTCTATCCTATTTCACCACCCCATTTTTTGGCAATCGTTTCTTGGGCAAACTAGGATCAGCCTTTGCTTCTAGTTCTTTAGCTGCTTGAACCAGTTTTTTCCGTTTCTTTTCTTTTTTTAGATTTTCCAACCATTTTCTGATTTCCATTTGTATATCCTCCTAAATAAAAGAGGCCAGTTACCCAGCCTCCTTATTGTTAACATTTTTTGGCATTTCCGATTTCAAATAGAGGAGAAAGAGGGCGATTTTCGTGAATGCGAACAATGGCCTCTGCAAGGAGTTTCGCAATCGAAATTTGCTCAATCTTATCAATCAATCGATCTTCCGGTAGATAAATCGTATCCAACACAACCAACTTCTTAATGGCTGATTTTTGGATGTTGTCCATCGCTGGTCCTGATAAAACAGGGTGAGTACAGCTTGCATAAACTTCAACAGCACCTGCTTCTGCAAGGGCATCCGCCGCATGACAGATTGTACCAGCTGTATCAATCATATCATCAATCAAAATACAAGTCTTGCCTTCAACACTCCCAATGATATTCATCACTTCACTCGTATTCATCTTATCGACACTTCGACGTTTATCAATAATCGCAATCGGTGTCTTCAAAAATTCAGCTAATTTCCGAGCACGAGTCACACCACCATGGTCTGGACTGACAACAACATAGTCTTTTCCAATCATCCCGCGACGTTCAAAAAAGTCGGCGATCAAAGGCGCACCCATCAAGTGGTCAACAGGAATATCAAAGAAACCTTGAATCTGAGCGGCATGCAAATCAATTGTCAAGAGGCGATCAACTCCAGCAACCTCAAGCATATTGGCTACCAACTTAGAAGTGATTGGTTCACGAGCTCGAGCTTTCCGGTCTTGACGAGCATAGCCGTAATATGGCATCACCACATTAATGGATTGCGCACTAGCACGTTTCAACGCATCTACCATAATCAAAATTTCCATTAGATTATCGTTAACCGGCGAGCTAGTGGATTGCAAAATATAAACATCTTTCCCACGGATTGATTCTTCAATATTAACCTGAATTTCTCCATCAGAAAATTGACGAACCGTTGACTTTCCAAGCGGTAGTCCCATTTCTCGAGACACACGTTGAGCCAATTCTTGATTTGACGACAAAGCAAAGAGCATTAAATCAGAAAATGACATGATTTCCTCCAGTAAAATCTAAAACCATATTGTACAGTCAGCACAAATTTCTCCTGTAATCATTTTATCGCTTTTTAAGCAAATATTCAAATATTAATTTATGGAAATTACAAAATCTATCACTACCTAAATTCTATCAAAAAAGAAGCAGAACAAATGTTCTGCTTCAGTGTAATTCTTAGTTTGGATAGATATAAGTAACAGTACCTTGTGCTGTTGTTGGGTTAAACCAACCACGGTAGTTACCAATACTACGGATACCATTATAGTTAGACTCAGAAACTTGGATGCTTGTTGTAGATTGAACGGCTGTAACAACTGCTACGTGTCCATATCCACCATCATTCCAACATGCAATGGCACCAACTTGTGGTTGAGATCCTGTACGGAATCCTGCTGCTGCTGCACTTGCTGCCCATTGTCCACCATTACCCCAGTAATCACCAGCCCATGGAGCCAATGTCTTCGCACCCCATGTACATTCACCAACTGGATAAGATGATGCAGATGTACTATAAGTTGGACGAGAAGTAGTTGCTACTGGTGCTGCAGCTGCTTGAGTTTGAACAGTAGGTTGAGCTGCTGCTTGAGTTTGTGCCGCCGCTGGTGTTGCAGCAGGTGTTTGAGCTGCCGCTTGAACTTGTGCTTGAAGAGTTGTATTAGCAGAAGCTTTTACAGCTGCTTGTTGTTCTTTTTGTTTTGCACGGTAAGCTGCTTCAGCTGCTGCCGCTGCTGCTGCTGCTTTTTCAGCTTCCGCTTTTTGTTGCAACAAAGCATTTTTTTCGTTTTCAGCAGTTGATTTTTCAGCAGCCAAGTTCAATTGTGCTACTTTCAACTCAGCTTCTTTTGTTGACAAAGCTTGCGCATCATCTTCTAATTGCTGTTTGTTTGCAATGACAGTATTGATAGCATCGTTGTTTTCTTTTTGTTTTTGTGCAATCTCTTCTTTATCACGTTTTTGCTCTTGCAACATTTTGTTGTTAGCATCTGCAATTTCGTTCATAGCAGAAATACGTGAGATAGCTTCTGTCAAAGATCCAGAGCTAACAATCGCATTAATATAGCTTGTTGCAGTCCCAGTTGTTTGAGCACTACGTGCTTGATTTGCAAGTGATTCTTGACGAGCAACAATATTTTTTGACAACTCATCGATCTCAGCTGACAATCGTTCAGATTCTTCATTCAAACGGTCATTTTCAGCTTGAAGATTTTCTTGTTGTTTTTTAATTTCAGATACCTGACCTTGAATTTGATCTACCTGAGCTTGTGCACTTTGTTGTTGTTGATTAATACTATTGATTTTGTTATCTTGAGCAGCAATCTTATCATCTGTTGAATCAGCTGATACACCAGCTACGACAGCACCTTGTGATAAAGCAACTGTACTCAATAAGATTGTGGCAAATAATTTTTTCTTCATTAGATAAATTTTCCCTTTCTAATAAGACACTAACTAGTATAACAAATTTTTTAAAAATTTATATTACGCTATTGTTACATTTTTATTTCGAGTTTATAAATAAATCTTTTCAAGTAAAGGCTGTAATACTATTAATAGAAGCACATTCAAAATTAAACTTGGAAAAATTTGGTAAATAATTAGTGTAATCCAGTTAAATTTTATACTGATAAAAAGAA
Source organism: Streptococcus sp. HMSC065C01 (assembly GCF_001813525.1). NCBI lineage: Bacteria > Bacillati > Bacillota > Bacilli > Lactobacillales > Streptococcaceae > Streptococcus > Streptococcus sp. HMSC065C01. Next base: position 81,854 of record NZ_KV812850.1, read on the forward strand.
TCAAAAGAAGATTTGTTAAAATCTGAAATAATAGAATCGTTAATAAAAATGTAAAAAAACGAGTCAATCGATTGACCAAAATAATCTGATTACACCGATAAAAAATCACCTGTAGTATAGGAAATACTATGAATGCAATTCCTAGAGTGTGTAAAAAATACACATCAAAACAAAAACCAAAGAAGACTCCCCACCAAATACTAGCTATCTCAGAGAAATAGAGACTCAATAACATAAAACCATATAGAAATAAAAATGAAGTAGGTTCAAAGGAGTTTGGACAGAAACGAGAAATAAGAAAAGAGATCTGCCCGTCAACAAATAAAGATAAGAATAAGATTAAAGGGAAAAAATGGTACTTACGTATGACTTTCACACTACTCTCCAATCAATAGTACATAACGATTGACATCTAAATTAGCCTTTGGTTTCACACGAATTTCTTGCCCTAACTGATCAGATGCCTTTTGAGTAGAAGTTACTGTACCAAGAGGTAAGTCACTACTCTTATATTTTCCTAAACCACTTGTTGAAACCAGAGATCCTTTTTTAATTTCAACTGGATCTCCAATTTGCAACAACCGAAACTCACCTGTCTTCTCGTCATAACCATTTAATAAAGCAAAAATAGATTGACCTTGACTCTCAATTTTAAACGTCAGGTGTTGTGAAGAAATAGTATCTTCGACTAATAATTTCACTTTGCTAGAATTTTTCTCTATACTTTCTACCACACCAATGACGCCACCAGACGAAAGAACAAACATAGAATCAGAAATTCCATCTGAACTACCTTTATCAATAACAAATTCCTGATCCCACGAACCATAATTACGGTCAATAATCTCACTAACGACTTGTTTAGAACCCGATACAGAATTCTTGATTGACATCAAATCCTTTAATTCTCTATTTTCTGATTCCAAACGGTTAAGTTTTGACTGGTCAATATCCTTTTGATAAAGACGTGATTTTAACGAACGGTTTTCATCATTCAATTCAGATAAATTCTTTAAATCCTTTGCCTTAGATTCCACAACAACAAATGGTTCCGATACTGCCTTATCAACAATAGATAATAGATCAGAAGATTTTAAAACAATAGAAGTTCTAACAGATGGAAAAAGAAATAAAATTCCTGAAACAGTTAAAACAAACACAAAACTAAAAATTTTAAAGAATCGATTCAAGAACATAGACAAAACCTTCAAAATATAAAAAATAGTTTGAGATGACATCTCAAACTTGGAAATTATACGGAGAATGGGGGATTCGAACCCCCGCGCCGGTTACCCGACCTAACGATTTAGCAAACCGTCCTCTTCAGCCTCTTGAGTAATTCTCCAAAATGGGCACGAGTGGACTCGAACCACCGACCTCACGCTTATCAGGCGTGCGCTCTAACCACCTGAGCTACGCGCCCAAGTTAAAAACTTGGTAAAGAACCTATGTTCAAAGCGGGTGACGAGAATCGAACTCGCG
>NZ_KV812851.1:0-3392 GCF_001813525.1 Streptococcus sp. HMSC065C01
ACTATGATTATATTTATTAAAATATTCTAAAGGGACTTTTTTTAAATAGTTAATCAATGCTAGGTTTAATTGGAATGAGATCTTGTTTTTTAAAGATAAAGAGATAACAGTATAAAAATAGTTGATTAAAATATTACTCAAAGTGACTAAGCAAATAGCAATACATAGAGAAATAATATTATTTTTTTCTTTAGAATAAGCTAATAAATCTAAAAAACTTGAGTACAGGTTAGGAATAAATAATGAAAGAATTGTAAGTATGGCTTGAAGAAAGAAAATAACAACAATTTTATTTTTGTGAGTAATAATTATATTTTTTAAAAATTGAATCAAAACGAAGACCTCTAAGTATGTATTCTAAAAATTTAGTGGATTGTATTGAAGCTTATATTAGTCACGGTATTTGGTATTTTAAAATAGCGATCAATTATAATTAATAACGATATTTATTAATTGAAGTTAGCATATGGATGAAAATATTATAGCATAAATTGAGCTTATAGTGCTAGTTAATTTCAAAATTCCTGAAAAGTTCAAAAGGACAATACTGTAATTGAAAATGGTAATATAAACAGGATCGTAAAAAAACAAACACGTAAAAGAAATGGGCATTATGATTTTACATGCAATCTTATTGTTAAAGTAATATATTAATTGTTAATGATTCAATAGTTAACACTTGCTTCAAACCGAAGCAATAACAATCGCTATATAACAATGTTGGAACTGTTAGATGGATAAACCTTTGATTTGAGTCCAAATTATATGAGACTTCAGAAGATTCGCTTAGCCAATCGAGAGGACTCTTTAAAGTTGATTGGATCTATATAGGGAAATCAAGTCATGTCAACTGATCTACCTTGTAGTAGAGGTGGTTAATTGACTTCGAAAAATATGGTATCTACGAAAACAATTATTGCTGACTTTAACCATTCGAAGAGAACTATTAAATGATATTAAAATTTCACTTGACAATCTATGAGAGTTATATTATAATAGCAAAAAAAAAAAGGAGATTTTTATATGTCAAAAACCCCAAATAAACCTACATCAATTGGCTCTACTTTAAACGGGAATAGTCAGGATAAATCTACCTACGGTATTACAACAAGTTCAAAAAAACGTGGAGGTAATTCGGGAGGGAACAACGGGAATAGTGGAGGTAATAATGTTAACATTGTAGTTTATTGCTGTTGTTGTTCAAGAGGAGGAGGAAGTGCAAGTTTAACGATGGCTGAGTACATTGAAGAAGAAATTGTGTTATAAATAGGTTCTACCGTAAATGAATAAGTCATATAATCATGGAAGTCAGTTACTTTTAATATTATTCCTCTATACTGTATCTTGGATTAACTTTAACTTTGTTCATATGTATATTGTAGGTGTGGCAACGAGTATCTTTCTTTATAGTGTATCCCTTGATTATTCTTTAAAGATTGAACCTATAAAAAAAAATGAGCAGCCTGTTAGTGTTTTATTGGAGACAGCATATATTATATTTGCGATTCTTTTAAATTTAGCGTTGGTCAGATTGAACAGTCTGTTTTTTGAAAATAATATAAATTTAAAGTTAAATGAATATGGTTTAGAACTTATACGAGGGAACTTTTTAAATTTATTACTAATAGTATTTGCAGCACCTCTTCTCGAGGAGATTATATTTCGTAAAATCTTGTTGAGTTATATTTTTGAAAAGGTAAAGTCAGGTTATTCCCTTAAAATAATAATTGCAGTATTTTTATCTTCTGTAATCTTTGCTCTTAGTCACGCCATGGATTATAGTTTAGTTAATTTGCTTAATAGGTTAGTATTTGGTATTTTAGCTTCTTTATTATTTTTAAGGACGGGTAGATTACGAAGCTCTGTAGTTTTTCATGGTTTACTTAATCTTGTAGCACTACTCTGATAAATGACCATTTTACTTTAAATTTGTAAAAATAGATATTGCGGTATTATTGATCGCTAAGTTTTTAGCTCCTGGTCTTTATGATTAAGGAGCTGTTTTGTTAATTGGATGTTTATAGATTATGATTTAAATTTATGACATCTTTTATCACTCATTTTGGCTAGGAGGATTCATAACCAATGTACAAAATTAGACAGTTTATCATAAACACCATCAATGGTAAAGGAATAATTCAGAATTCAAAGGGAATTACAATAGTTGATAATAAAGAATTATTAGAATTTTTTACTAAAATAGATCAAGAGGGAATTCTCTATGTGACGGACGAAATATTTGAAAAGGAGTTCAGTGGAGAACATGTCGAAGTTATTGATTTTTTATTACAGTCCGATTTGATATATAGGTTACCAGATCCTAATTTTTCTATAAAACAAATAAATGTTTATACTAATAATAATGATTTTAAAGAGCTTATATCTTTTATTAATTCTGATGAAGTAGTTTTAATCGAAGAAGAGGAATATGAAAACTTGAAACAGGACTCATGTCTATTCATTTTTTTAAATAGATTTATTCCCAGTGATTTATATAAAATTTGCGATACTATTAGAAATAGACAGGTAAAGTTTTGTATTTCTTTTGTTTATAATTCAAAAATATACATTTCTAATTTATATCAAAAAGACTGGTATAATCCGTGTCCAAAATGTTTTTTTGCGAATATAGAAAGCAGTTTAAGAGCTTATTCTCAATATGAGGAAGGATACTCATTCCAGACAATAGTTGATATTATATATAGTAAAGAACCTAGATTTGAACTTAACGCGCCAATTTCCAAAGTCCTATTAGTTACTTTATTGAGCGAAGTTTTTAAGATGAGATTGAATGACTACAATGTTCTAAGTACTAGGGTGAAAGAAATTGATTTTAATGGTAATATAAAATATGATATCGCAACAAATTTTGAATTATGTGATTGTTTTGAAATTTAGTAAAGATTTGAGGTAGATCATGAATGATAAGAAACTTATTTTATTAAAATTCAATCAGTTACTAAGTTACTATAATGAAAATGAATTCTCAAATATAAAGATTTATACTGATTTAATTTGCGATGAAATGTCTTCTTTCAAAGAGAGCAAGAGTCATGAGTTAGAAATAGAAGATAAGGAATTTTTTGAAGTTTTATTAAATTTTAGCAACCAACATCCTAATTTGCTGATCAATACAATAAGTCCAGTAAAGAATAGTAAAAACTTATCTTCTAAGACTATCTGGTTTAATAAAATACATAATAGTACTTTAAAAGAAGCAGATTTATTTTCAAAATCTGACGAAGCATACATATTTATCTTATACGATATAAAAAGTATTGAGTCTTTAGAATTGACTTCTTATACAGATGCATTTTTTCACTCAGGAATACTTTTTTCAAAATTAAAAAGTATAGGTGTAGTGAACCGCACCCCAAAAGTTAGACAGAAAA
>NZ_KV812852.1:0-869 GCF_001813525.1 Streptococcus sp. HMSC065C01
TTTTCTGTCTAACTTTTGGGGTGCGGTTCACTTCAACCTCTTTTTTTATAATTCCTGTAATAAGTATTTAAAAAGTTCTAAATTCCCTTTTTCTTCATTAACCAAGTATTCTGGGTGCCACTGCAAGCCCATAATGCGATGACCATCTACAGCTTCAATGGCTTCGATGGTGTGATCGCGCGGATCAAAGGCGGTTGCACGGAAATTCGGTGCGAGATCCTTGATGCTTTGACGGTGCACGGAATTAATCCGACTGGCCTGTCCAAAAAGCTGTTCTACCACACTGCCTTTTTTAGTCTGGATAGAATGGGAAGTCCCAAACGGAAGTCCTTGCCAATGCCCTTCGATCTCTTGGTTGAGTGTTCCTCCAAAAGCCACATTGATCAACTGAACCCCACGGCAAATTCCTAGAACCGGTTTGTTTTGGCGTACTGCTTCCTTCAGTAGGGCAAGCTCAAATTGATCGCGTTTGATGTTGTAATCGTCGCTCTCGATAGTTTTTTCTTCACCATAAAGACTCGGCTCCACATTTTGGCCCCCACTCAAGATCAATTTATCAATGGTTTCAACATAATCCTTGACTAAGGAAATATCTCCCATCGGAATAACCATTGGAAGTCCGCCTGCTTGACGAATCCCTTCTGCAAACTGGCTGGAAACGGAGGAATGAAGGTTCTTCCCTTCCGGATCAACCGGACAGAGATTAGCGGATACTCCTACTATGGTTCTGCACATATTCATTCCTCCTTTATTATTTCATACATTCATCTTATCACCTATTAATGATCGTGTCTAATATGTATTTTTAAAGGAGATGATAAATAATATTTATCGCGTAAAAAAACAGGTTTGTCTAGCAGGGCTAGAAC
>NZ_KV812853.1:0-10248 GCF_001813525.1 Streptococcus sp. HMSC065C01
AGCTTGTTAGCACCCTCGTACAATTCAAAGCTAAATTCACCATCTGTTAGATCACGTCCTGTAAGAGTTTTATCTAATTCGATGGTAGCTTGAGTTGCTTTAGGTTTTGCTTTTGGATTGACGATTGTCTTCGTCACTGATTTATCAGTTCCACTAAAGTCTTCAGCATTAACTGGGGTATCAGCAGTAGTAATGGTATAACCTTCAGGTGCTTGTAACTCAGTTAAGATGTATTTATCTTTTAAAAGACCATTGACTGTAATGTTACCTTTATCATCTGTTACATATTCCCCGATTACTTGGTTGTTGGCCTGACGTACCACTTTGAATTTAGCTCCAGCAAGTGGTTGGTTAGCATCATCTACTTTGTGAATATGAATGGTAAAGACATAACCAACACCAGAACCACCAGCAATTTGAACGGCAGCTTTATTTACTGCTTCTTTAGTATCGATGTTCTTACCTTTTAAAGTAGCCTGGTTATTTAAGATTTCCCCATCGACTGGTGAGTAATTTAAATGAACATCATACGTAATACGGTATTGATCCGTCTCACTAATATCTCCAAGATTCACAACAAATGATTGACCATTTTCACCAACAGTTACAGGATGTTCATTGGTTACATCCTTAGTATTATTAAATTGCCATCCACCATCGACATAAGACATCTCACCTTTTGTCACACGAAAACTATCTTTAACATAAGAAGCATTGGTAAATTGCAATGTGTCTTCTACTGTAACCTCTTTAATATTTTGCTTTAGTTGGTTCACAGAAATGGTATAGGAAATAGTCTTAGGGTCATCTTTGTGAACCCAACTTGTTTTCTTTAAAAGGTTTGGATCACCATCACCAACCCCTTTAAAGGTAACTTTACCTGCAATAATTGTTTTGTTGTTAACCGTCACTTCAACCGGAATTTCTCCTTGTTGAGGGTGCTTTTTGAAGTCGATACGGGCATAGAAGAAGAACGATCCATTTGTATCGGAATGTTTTTCAACATAGTCTGTATACGTTAATGTTAATTTTTTATTTTCAGCATCAACAGTAGCATGAGCGATAATTTCATTTGTGTTAATATCGCGAATTTCAAAACTATCGGATGTGATAATTAATGCATCTGGTACGGTAACTGTAGTTTGGTCACCTGCTTTAACATTTTTACCTGCTAAATCATATGTTGCATTAATACGGAACGTTGCCCATTGTCCTAATTCCCAATCAAGGTTGCCGCCTTCATTATTGGAAACTTGTATGTTTGAAATTGTATCGACCCATTTTCCGCTTACTGTCACTCCAGGAGTTTCTGCTGAAGTGCGATTCAGACCTAAAGCGAAAAGCATGGCCACTAAACAAAGGACAAATGAGAAAATTTTGATATTCCTATTCTTCATCTTATCTTCCCTTTTCATAAAAAAATTAGTGCCTAATCATCAATACCTGATTACTTTTAACGATATGGATCTTTCAAATCCTATCTGTTGGTAATTAGAATTGAGTGCTGAGACACGACCTCCATTAAATAATTTTATAGGGTAAAATATTTTACTTTTAAAATTATTCCCTACACAGGGAATTATAGCAAAAATAATAATTGGCTTCAAGCTAAAATCGGTGAAATTAGGTGTTTTTAAGCTGTTTCATTAATTTTCACTTTCTTTTAGAAAACAACCATGAAATCATCATATAATTTACAAATAATGAAGGTGAAAAAGGAGGTTTTTACTCAAAAAATACGAATAGTAGAATTGAAGAGACGCTAGGGCAAAGTGATGGTATAATAGAAGAGATGGAAACTATTTAGAATGAAAGAGGAATTATGATGACAAAAATTCGTGGATTTGAACTTGTATCAAGCTACACCAATCAGGACTTACTGCCAAAGCGGGAGACAGCACACGCAGCTGGTTACGACTTAAAGGTAGCCGAGCGCACGGTGATTGCTCCTGGGGAAATCGTCCTCGTCCCAACTGGGGTCAAGGCCTATATGCAAGTGGGTGAGGTGCTCTATCTCTATGACCGCTCGTCTAATCCTCGCAAGAAGGGATTGGTCTTGATCAACTCTGTTGGGGTTATCGATGGAGACTACTACGGCAACCCTGGAAATGAAGGCCATATCTTTGCTCAGATGAAAAACATTACCGACCAGGAAGTCGTCCTCGAAGTGGGAGAACGCGTGGTTCAGGCTGTCTTTGCTCCTTTCTTAATTGCGGATGGAGATGAAGCAGACGGTGTGCGGACCGGTGGCTTTGGAAGTACGGGGAAATAAAGGAATAAAATGGCAGACTATTTATTAGTTGTAGACATGCAGTCAGATTACGTTGCTGTAGGAAAAGCATATCATGAAAAACTGACTGCAGCTGTAAATGACAAAATTGCTACCTATCCTAGCGACCGAGTTATCTATATTCTCAACCGTTTTTTCTGGGAGAGAAAAGATAGAAAGAAGAAATTTGCGACCGACTTGCTGGTTGTATCTTCTCGTATTTTTGAAAAGCGTCGGGCTTCTTGCTTTACTAATCCAGATTTAAAAGATCTTTTAGAGGGAAACGGTGCTAAAAGCATAGAGTTTATAGGGGTAGATGGCAATGGCTGTGTCAAGGCTTCCGTTTTGGCAGCTGTCAAGGAGAATTATCAGGTTTCTGTCGATTTGTCTGCTGTCGGAGTTGCCAACCAAAAGAAATTTCAAAATACATTGTATAAGTGGCGCTCTATAGGAGTCGCAGTAGAAGGAGAATCATCATAGCTAAGAAAAAAACGACTTTTATTTGTCAAAATTGTGCCTACAATTCACCCAAGTATCTAGGCCGCTGTCCAAACTGTGGATCTTGGTCTTCTTTTGTCGAGGAAGTTGAGGTCACCGAGGTTAAGAATGCGCGTGTGTCCTTGACGGGTGAAAAGACCAAACCCATGAAATTAGCTGAGGTGACTTCTATCAATGTGCATCGAACTAAGACTGAGATGGAAGAATTCAACCGCGTCCTTGGAGGCGGAGTGGTACCAGGAAGTCTCGTCCTCATCGGTGGGGATCCAGGGATTGGGAAATCAACCCTTCTCTTACAAGTATCAACCCAGTTATCTCAAGTGGGAACTGTTCTCTATGTTAGTGGAGAGGAGTCGGCCCAGCAGATCAAACTCCGTGCTGAGCGCTTGGGGGATATCGACAGTGAGTTTTACCTCTATGCCGAGACCAATATGCAGAGCGTGCGAGCAGAAGTGGAGCGGATCCAACCCAACTTCCTCATCATCGACTCCATCCAGACCATCATGTCTCCTGAGATTTCAGGGGTACAGGGATCAGTTTCCCAGGTACGCGAGGTAACGGCTGAGCTCATGCAGCTGGCCAAGACCAATAACATCGCCATCTTTATCGTTGGCCATGTAACTAAGGAAGGAACCTTGGCAGGACCTCGGATGCTGGAACACATGGTGGATACGGTGCTCTACTTTGAGGGAGAACGCCATCATACCTTCCGGATCCTGAGAGCGGTCAAAAACCGTTTTGGCTCGACCAATGAGATCGGGATCTTCGAGATGCAATCAGGTGGACTGGTTGAGGTCCTCAATCCGAGTCAGGTCTTTCTGGAAGAACGCTTGGATGGGGCAACTGGATCCTCTATCGTGGTCACCATGGAAGGGACGCGTCCGATTTTGGCGGAAGTGCAGGCCTTGGTGACACCGACCATGTTTGGTAACGCCAAGCGGACGACAACGGGGCTTGATTTCAATCGGGCTAGTCTTATCATGGCGGTGTTAGAAAAACGAGCGGGTTTGCTCCTTCAAAATCAGGATGCCTACCTCAAGTCAGCTGGTGGCGTCAAATTGGATGAGCCGGCTATCGACCTAGCCGTAGCCGTAGCCATTGCCTCCAGCTACAAGGACAAGCCGACCAACCCGCAGGAATGTTTTGTCGGAGAGCTAGGCTTGACAGGAGAAGTCCGCCGGGTCAATCGGATCGAACAACGCATCAATGAAGCTGCCAAGCTCGGTTTTACCAAGATTTATGTTCCGAAAAATTCTCTGACGGGGATCACGACACCATCAGGGATCGAAGTGGTCGGTGTGAGTACACTGTCTGAAGTCTTGAAGAAAGTATTTTAATTTTAATAGTAGAAAAGTCTTAAACGGGAAGTTTAAGGCTTTTTTTCAGATGTGACAGATGACGGGAGGTCTCCTCTGACAGAAATAGTGAGTTGTGGTAAAATAATAGATGATTTGAATTTCAAAGGAATAAAGGAGAGACCATGTCTTATTTTGATAATTTTTTAACAGCTAACCAAGCTTATGTGGCGCTACATGGAGACCTCCGTCTTCCGATTAAGCCCAAAACACAAGTAGCCATTGTGACCTGTATGGATTCCCGTCTTCACGTGGCGCCGGCACTAGGTCTGGCTCTTGGAGATGCCCATATTTTGCGGAATGCTGGAGGGCGCGTGACAGAGGACATGATTCGCTCCTTGGTCATCTCCCAGCAGCAAATGGGAACCCGTGAAATTGTGGTCTTGCACCATACAGACTGTGGCGCACAGACCTTTGAAAACGAGGGTTTCCGTCAGCACCTCAAGAAAGAACTGGGTGTGGATGTGGGAGATCGCGATTTCCTTCCGTTTCAAGATATTGAGGAGAGTGTCCGTGAAGATATGGAGCTTTTAAAAGCTTCTCCTTTGATTCCAGAGGATGTCGTTATTTCGGGAGCTGTGTATGATGTGGACACTGGTTTGATCTCAGAAGTGAAATAATTATATAGAAGAGTATAGGAAGACAGAATGATCTCTGTTTTCCCGTATTCTTCTTTTTTGGTATAAAAAAAGTGAACCGAATAGGAAAAAATGTGACAATTTAGCACAAATTATTAAAAAATATGTGGTATAATATGACATTTTAACAAGAATATTACAAATTAATTTCAACAGATTGACTGTAGATGTCAAGGATGTTACAATTTTATTTGTATCATGGAATCATGAAATATGAAAAAGGAGATCCTATAAATGAAGGATGTATTTAATAAGCGCCAGCGCTTTTCATTGCGAAAATATAGCGTTGGGGTTTGTTCTGTTCTTTTAGGAACGGCACTCTTTGCTGCAGGAGCTCAATCTGCGTCAGCGGATGAAGCAAAAGCAGCCTCTGAATCTGCGGGAACAGCAGCTTCAGAAGCAACACAACCTGCTGCAACTGAGTCAAGTCAAGCAGAAGCACCAGCTGCTTCTAAGGCATACGGGGAAGGGGCATCAGTTCCAAAAATTGACCTTTCTGGAACTGCTACTGCAACTTCAGAAACACCAGCTTCAGCGACTGAAAAAACTGAGGCAGCTGTAACACCAGCTGCTACAGAAAATAAGGTAGCGCCAGCTGAAACTAAAAAAACTGAAGAAGCTTCAAAACCACTAAACGTTGGTTCATTGCCAGAAATCGCTCTACCAACAGCGAAAAAGGCAGAAACCAGCTCTAAACCAGCTTCTACAACAGCGGCTACTACAGCACCAACAACTGCAACTCGTGCTGCAGCAGGTGAAAGCTCAGAGAGAGCAGCTGCAAGAGAAGAAGCAACTACACCAGCAGGAACAACTACTTTTTCAGCTACTGTAAGTTCAGCAGCTCCAATCACTGGCACAGAAACAACTGCGCAAGCAGAAACAGCAGCAAGTACAGATGCTGCTACGGCTGTGGCAAATGCTGCTACAGAACGTACAAATGCAGGAGCTTTAGCAGTAAGTGGCCGTCGTCGTAGTCGTCGTGCTGTTACTAATGAAGCTGTAACTGGAGACCACAACTCTAACCCAGTAGCCGTAAGTACTTACTTAAAAGATGGGGAAAAAGTAACTCCAGAAATTAAAGATGCTAACGGTGCAACTGTAAGGTCTCAAACGGTACCAGCTGGTTACGCTGCTAAAGAAGGAGACTGGTACACATACAGTATCGTAGATCTTACTCGCTTCAATGAACGTTACAACACAAATTATTACTCTCGCGCGTATAAGAGATTCGATGAATCTACAGATACAGTTGTTGAATTGCTCGATAAAAACACTGGTAATGTAGTAGAAACTAGAACTATTACAGCAACAAGTGGAATTCAAAAATTCACTACGACAGCTACTGCATCTAGAGGAGAGTTAACTTATCAAGTAGATTACGATAAAGGTTTAGGAGCGGGACCTGGTAAGACTGACCAACCATTTATTCAATTTGGATTTGAACCTGGAGCAAGCATTCAAGCTTTAGTAGCTCCTGGACATAATCTTACTCCAGATGAGAAAAAATTATACGATGCGGTATATGCTGCTCGTACTTCAACAGATATTATTAACGTTGTAGAACCAGCTTATAACGGTCGTACAATTACTGATACTAATGCTAAAATTCCAGTGTCAGTTGAAAAAACAACTTACTATAAAGTAGTTGATAAAAACAACCCAACATTTAACGCTAATAAAACTGATGTAACAGTACAAGATTATAAAGAAAATGGGAATGAAGTTGACTTAGCTAGATATACAACTAAAGCTATGGAAGGCCAAAACTTCACAGCATCTGGAGTGCGTCAATTTGATGGATATAAATTGTACCAAACAGCTGACGCAAACGATAAATCAGGTTATGTAAGCCGTCCTTACAAAGTTGGAACTAAATTCATGGACGCTGAGCGTGCAGGAATTAAACGTATTAAAGAAATCGTAGGTGAAGATGGATCTGTAGTAGTTCGTGTTTACTTATTAGATCCAAAACAACAAAGTAAACGTTCTGATGGTACCTTGGAAACAGATGGTTATATGTTGTTAGCAGAAACCAAGCCTATTAAACCAGGTGATTACAATAAAGAAGATTTAGTTGTTAAGAAATCACCTCTTAACACAATTGCTTTCACAGATAGTAAAGGTGTAAACTATCCAAACGGTAAAGAAGTTCCATTTGACTTCCAAACAGCTGCTGGATATACACCTAAGAAAACAGTATTCGTACCATTCTTAGGGGATAACATCGGTCACCTTTCTCCAAACGAACAATTGGTTCGTGGAGTAAATGGTATCGGTACAAACGTTGACTTGCTCAACTCATTGACACCGTACAAACAACCGGTTTACTACTATGTCAAACAAGAGCCAGTCGAAGTCACTCCAGAAGTTGAAAAACAATTGGAAGGACGTGTACTTGTTGATGGTGAGTTTAGCTTCAAAATTAAAGAAGTACAACCAAATAAATCACTTCCTGCCTATGAAGAAACTGTCACTAACAAAGCTGACGGTAAGGCAACATTTAGTAAATTAACCTTCAACAAAGTTGGTACTTACGATTATACAATTACTGAAATTCCAGGTTCAGATAAAAACGTCGATTACGACGAAATGACTGTTTCGATGACAGTTACTGTAACTGAAAATGCTCAAGGTGATTTGCAAGCTAAAGTTAAATACAGTGCTGAAGGTGGATTCAAATCAAGCGCGGATGATAAGGTCTTCAACAACTACGTTGTCGCTCCAGTTAAGACTAAGTTTGACTTCAGCAAGGCTCTTGCAGGTCGAGAGTTGAAAGCTGGCGAATTCAGCTTTGTATTGAAAGATTCAGATGGTAAGGTCATTCAAACCAAGACAAATACTAAGGCAGGTGTTGTAGCCTTTGATGATTTGACTTTTGATAACACACAAGTTGGTACACACAAATATACTGTAGAAGAAGTTATTCCAGAAAATAAAGAAGCTGGTATGACTTACGATACAATGAAGGCTGAAGTGACCATCACTGTTACGAAGGAAGGTCACGTTCTTAAAGCAACGAACACTCTTCCATCAGATACAGAGTTCAACAATACCTTCACTCCAGGTGCGGTGAAAGTTAACCTTGACTTTGATAAATCACTTTCAAACGGTACTTTGAATGCTGGTGATTTCAGCTTTACCTTGACTGGTGATAACAATGTTAACGAAACTGTAACCAACAAAGCTAACGGTAAGATTAACTTTAGCGAATTGTCATTTGATAAAGAAGGTGTCTACAACTACACTGTTAAAGAAGTGAAAGGCAACAATGCCGATGTAGACTACGATGAAATGACAATCGGCGTGAAAGTAACCGTTACGAAAGATGCCACTACAGGTCTTTTGAGTGCCAAGACTGAAATGACTTCAACAGGTGGTGAAGCAACTGGTGCTGACGACAAAATCTTCAACAACCATGTTGTGGCTCCTGTAACTGCTCAATTCGACTTCAGCAAGGCTCTTGCAGGTCGTGAATTGAAAGACGGCGAATTTAGCTTTGTATTGAAAGACAAAGATGGTAAAGTCCTTCAAACAAAACAAAATGATGCTAGTGGACGTGTTCGTTTCGATGCCTTGACATTTACAAACGCTCAAGTGGGTGATCACAAGTACACTGTAGAAGAAGTTCAAGGTTCTGAAGCAGGAATGACTTATGACCCAATGAAAGCGAACGTAACAGTTACTGTTACGAAGTCAGGTCATGCACTTACTGCAGTTGCAACTCTTCCAACAGATACAGAGTTCAACAATACCTTTACACCTGCTGCTACACAAGCTCAATTCAAGTTCACTAAACGTCTTGAAGGTAAAGCACTTGAAGCAGATGCCTTCACATTCGAATTGCTTGAAAATGGCAATGTGATCCAAACTAAGAAAAACAAAGCTGATGGATCTATTACATTTGATGCAATTGAATACAACACAGTAGGTGAACACACTTACACTGTGCGTGAAAAAGCTGGTAACGATACAAACATCGATTACGATACTATGAACGCAGAAGTGAAAGTTAAAGTTACTAAAAATGCAGCTACAGGTCTCTTGAGCGCAGCTGTTACAATGCCTGAAGACACTGAGTTTAACAACTATGTGGTTTCTCCAGTTGTAACGAAATTTGACTTCACTAAGAAATTGGCAGGTCGTGAGCTTAAAGATGGTGAATTCAAATTCATCCTTAAAGATGCTAACGGACAAGAAGTTGAAACAGTAACCAACAAAGCTGATGGTACGGTAACCTTCTCAGAATTGTCATTCGACAATACGAAAGTTGGTACTCATACGTATACAGTAGAAGAAGTGATTCCTGAAAACAAAGAATTCGGAATGACTTACGACCAAATGAAGGCGACTGTTACTGTTGAAGTTGCCAAGAACGGTCACTCATTGACAACTGTTACAAACGTTACATCAACTGGTGGTAAAGATGCCAACGGTAAGGCTACTGATGGTACTGCAGATAAAGAATTCAACAACAAAGTTACTCCTCCAGAAACTCCAGAATTCCAACCAGAAAAATTTGTTGTTTCTAAAGAGAAATATGACATCACTGGTAACAAGTTGATGGATGACGACGATGAGTTGACAAATGAATACACTGAAACAAATGCGGATCCATATGTAGACAAGACAACTAACAACGAACCAGAAAACTTGAATACCAAGACAGTTAAACGTGGTTCTAAATTGGTTTACCAAGTATGGCTTGATACTACGAAATTCACAGAAGCAAACAACATCCAATACGTTGGTGTATCTGATACATACGACGCTGATAAATTGGACGTCAATGCAGCGGATATCAAAGCATATGATTCAGTAACTGGTGCAGAAGTAACCAATAAATTCGACATCAAAGTTGAAAACGGTACAATCACTGCAACTTCTAAAGATGAATTTATCAAAGATAAAGTAAACGCTCCTGTTATCGATACAACTAAGTTCGAGTTTGGACGTTACTATAAATTTGATATCCCAGCAACTGTTAAAGAATCTGTTAAAGCTGGTGCTGATATTGAAAATACAGCCAACCAAACAGTTCACGTTTACAACCCAGTAAGCAAAACAGTTGAAAAACCTGAAAAACCAACACAAAAACGTGTCAACAGCGTTCCAGTTCCAGTGGAAATGAACTTCACGAAACGTTTGGAAGGTCGTGAACTTCAAGCCAAGGAATTCGAATTCGTATTGAAGAAAGACGGCGTTGAAGTTGAACGCGTGAAGAATGACGCTGCTGGTAAGATTGTCTTCAAGACTCTTGAATTCGGTCGTGATGATCTTGGTAAGACTTACAACTACACAGTAGAAGAAACTCCTGGTACAGATGCAACTGTCAAATACGACACAATGGTTGCTACTGTTAAAGTGGTTGTTTCACACGATGGTACAGCTAAAGCAATCGTTGCCAACGTAACAGATGCAGCTGATAAAGAGTTCAACAACCGTGTAACCCCTCCAACAGAACCTAAGTTCCAACCAGAGAAATACGTTG
>NZ_KV812853.1:10348-10813 GCF_001813525.1 Streptococcus sp. HMSC065C01
ACCAGAGAAATACGTTGTTTCTAAAGAAAAATACGATATCACTGGTGACAAGCTCGTTGACGATGATAGAGAGTTGGCAGACAAGTACGCAGATACAAATGCGAACCCATATGCGGACGATGCATCAAACAACGAAGCAGAAAACTTGAATACCAAGACTGTTGAACGTGGTTCTAAATTGGTTTACCAAGTATGGTTGGATACAACTAAATTTGATGCAGCTAACAAGGACAACATCCAAACAGTTGGTATCTCAGATAACTATGATGAAGCTAAATTAAATCTTAATAAAGCTGACATCAAAGCCTATGACTCTGTAACAGGCGCAGAAGTAACTGATAAATTCGATATCGCTGTCAACAACGGTGTGATCACTGCTAACTTGAAAGCTGGCTTCACGAAGTCACTTGGCGATGCAGAAAACACACAAGTTATCGACACAACTAAATTCGAATTCGGACGTTA
>NZ_KV812853.1:10913-11650 GCF_001813525.1 Streptococcus sp. HMSC065C01
GACGATGTTGTAGCTGGTGCAGATATCGAAAATACTGCAGCTCAAGTTGTAAACTATTACAACCCAACTACTAAGAAAGTTGAAAAACCTGAAAAACCAACTGAAAAACGTGTCAACAATGTTCCAATCTCAGTAGAATTTAACTTCACTAAGAAATTGGAAGGCCGTGAACTGAAAGCTAACGAATTCACATTCGAGTTGAAAGACAGCGACAATGTTGTGATTGCGACTGCAACCAACGATGCAGCTGGTAACTTCAAGTTCACTCCAGTTGATTACACAAATAAAGCTGGTAAAACTGTCACTGCCCTTAAATACCAGAAGGGTCAAGAAGGTACTTACACTTACACTGTAACAGAGGTTAAGGGTACAGACTCAACTGTCACTTATGATGAAATGTCTGCAGTTGTAACCGTTACTGTGTCTCATGACGGTACAGCGAAAGCCTTGATCACAAACGTGACAGAACCTGCCGATAAAGAATTCAACAACAAGGTAACTCCTCCGGAAGAACCTAAGTTCCAACCAGAGAAATACGTTGTTTCTAAAGCGAAATTCGATATCACAGGTACTAAGCTCGTTGATGACGATTCTGAATTGACAGATAAATATGGTGAAACAAATACAAACCCATATGTCGATACAACTACCAACAACGAAGATGAAAACTTGAATACGAAACCAGTTGAACGTGGCCAAAAACTTTACTACCAAGTATGGTTGGATACAACTAAATT
>NZ_KV812853.1:11750-12205 GCF_001813525.1 Streptococcus sp. HMSC065C01
ACAACTAAATTCTCAGCAACTAACAAAGAAAATATCCAAACAGTAGGAATCACAGATAACTACGACAAGGATAAATTGACTGTTAATGCTTCAGATATCAAGGTTTACGATTCAGTTACTGGTGCAGACGTTACGACTAAATTCGATATCTCTGATAACAATGGTGTTCTGACAGCGAACCTGAAAGATGGCTTCACGAAGTCACTTGGCGACGCTGAAAATACTCAAATCATTGATACGACTAAGTTCGAATTTGGACGCTACTATAAATTTGATATCCCAGCAACAGTGAAAGACGATGTTGTAGCTGGTGCAGATATCGAAAACAAGGCAGCACAAGTCGTTAACTACTACAACCCAGTAAGCAAGACTGTTGAAAAACCAAACAAACCAACTGAAAAACGTGTCAACAGTGTTCCAATCTCAGTAGAATTCAACTTCACTAAGAAATTGGA
>NZ_KV812853.1:12305-12832 GCF_001813525.1 Streptococcus sp. HMSC065C01
GAGTTGAAAGACAGCGACAATGTTGTGATTGCAACTGCAACCAACGATGCAGCTGGTAAGATCAAGTTTGCTCCAGTAGAGTACACCAATAAAGCTGGTGAAACTGTCACTGCCCTTAAATACAAGAAGGGTCAAGAAGGTACCTACAAGTACACTGTAGAAGAAGTTAAAGGAACAGACGCAACCGTTACATACGATACAATGAAAGCTGTCGTTACAGTTGAAGTTCGTCATGATGGTACAGCGAAAGCCTTGATCACAAACGTGACAGATCCTGCTGATAAAGAGTTCAACAATACTGTTCGTCCTCCAGAAGAACCTAAGTTCCAACCAGAGAAATACGTTGTTTCTGAAGAGAAATTCGATATCACAGGTGACAAACTCGTTGATGATGATAAAGAGTTGGCAGACAAGTACGCAGATACCAATGCGAACCCATATGCGGACGATGCATCAAACAACGAAGCTCAAAACTTGAATACGAAGACTGTTAAACGTGGCGACAAGTTGGTTTACCAAGTATGGTT
>NZ_KV812854.1:0-534 GCF_001813525.1 Streptococcus sp. HMSC065C01
TTTTGAAAGAAGAGTACCTTCCTGTAGCAAACCCGATTGATAAACCAAGAGAAGATTAAAGAAAAGAGAAGCCCAGCTCCTAGAAAATAGCCTTGAGGTAAGGGATGAACTTTTAATTCTTCTAAATGTAAGTAGCTGTAGTAACTAATAGCCAATAAAAAAGGAAACCACCAGATAAACCATGTGATTCCCTTTAGTTTACGATGAAAAACTCGAACTCTTTTTCCCCGATAGGTAAAGAGTTTCATAGCGCATCACCTCCTAGTTTTCCTTCTTATTTTCTACCGGTTTGTTTTCTTTAGTCGGTGCACCTCCAGCTTTTTTCTTGATTTTAGAAGCAAAGAGCTTATAGATATCATTACGATTGACGTGGGTATGCGTGATAACAATATCTTCTAGTTCAACTTCTTCTCGGTATTTAATTCCTAAGTCTTCAATTTCAGACTCAGACATATCTGCGATAGTGAAAAAGAGGGTTTCGTGCTGGACAGAAGAGTGAATCCCTACGACAATTCCACGGATCTCACCTGTATT
>NZ_KV812855.1:0-232 GCF_001813525.1 Streptococcus sp. HMSC065C01
TCGAATGCTTTCACTCGTGCTTATAGAAAGACTATGACACGAGACGATAAATTGAGATCCAATATTGAACGAAGAGACCGATTAACAGAACGCTTAAAACAACTCAGAGGAGAATGATATGAATACCAAAATACGCTCAAGAACTGCTTTTCCAAGAGTTCTTGAAGAAACTCTTTATCAAGCCTACCAAGAAGGAAAACGCTCAGTCGATTTCCTTCTTTTATTTCCAGTC
>NZ_KV812856.1:0-340 GCF_001813525.1 Streptococcus sp. HMSC065C01
TGTGTCGGCGGTTCGATTCCGTCTCGCGCCATCAATTCAATAATCAGGAAGGGTAGCGAAGAGGCTAAACGCGGCGGACTGTAAATCCGCTCCTTCGGGTTCGGGGGTTCGAATCCCTCCCCTTCCATCCTTTACGGGCATAGTTTAAAGGTAGAACTAAGGTCTCCAAAACCTTCAGTGTGGGTTCAATTCCTACTGCCCGTGTTAATAATTATGGCGGGTGTGGTGAAGTGGTTAACACACCAGATTGTGGCTCTGGCATGCGTGGGTTCGATCCCCATCACTCGCCTATTTATTAATATTATTATTGGGGTATAGCCAAGCGGTAAGGCAAGGGACT
>NZ_KV812856.1:440-72513 GCF_001813525.1 Streptococcus sp. HMSC065C01
CATGCGTTGGTTCGAATCCAGCTACCCCAGTTAAATTTATGCCGGCGTGGCGGAATTGGCAGACGCGCTGGACTCAAAATCCAGTGTCCGCAAGGACGTGCCGGTTCGACCCCGGCCGCCGGTATAGATTATAAAGGAGTTTTACTCCTTTTTTTGTTTTATTTTTTTCTTTTTTGTGATATAATTAACCGGTAAAGTTTCTTTTAGTGAATTAGAAGGAGTTAATTTTGTCTGAAGTTGCAAATAAAATCGATCGATTTTTAAATTCTATTTTATTGTTATCAGAAAATCAGCATGAGATTTTAGTTGGTTCTTGTACAAGTGGTGTTTCATTAACCAACACTCAGGAACATATTTTGATGCTGGTTGCTGATGAAGCTCTAACCAATTCTGTCTTAGCTAAGAAATTGAATGTCAGTCAGGCTGCTATCACGAAGGCCGTGAAGCCCTTATTAAGTCAGGGGATGCTGGAGACTTATCGCGATGAAAATGATGCTCGGGTTCTCTATTACCGTTTAACTGAGATTGGTAAGCCGATTGCATTAGAGCATCAGCACCACCATCAGCATACCCTTCACACTTATGAGGATGTTTTGTCGAAGTTTACCAAGAATGAGCAAGGGGTTATTTCGCGGTTTTTAGATTTATTGGAAGAGGAGTTATAGTTTGAGGTATATTACGGTTTCAAATTTATCGTTCTATTATGATCGAGAACCGGTTCTGGAAGGGATCAATTACTACTTAGATAGTGGAGAGTTTGTTACGCTGACTGGTGAGAATGGGGCTGCTAAGTCTACCTTGATTAAGGCTAGCCTTGGCATCTTACAGCCCAAGGTTGGGAATGTTGAGATTTCAAAGACGAATGTTAAGGGAAAGAAGTTAAGGATTGCTTATTTGCCACAACAGATTGCTAGTTTTAATGCAGGATTTCCCAGTACGGTCTATGAATTTGTGAAGTCAGGTCGGTATCCCCGTAAAGGCTGGTTTCGAAAGTTGAATGAGCACGATGAAAAGCATATTCTAAAGAGTTTAGAATCTGTTGGGATGCTGGAGTTCAAGGATCGGGCGATTGGTTCTTTGTCTGGTGGTCAGAAACAGCGGGCCGTCATTGCTCGGATGTTTGCTTCAGATCCGGATATCTTTGTTTTAGATGAACCGACAACAGGGATGGATGCGACGACAAAGAGTGATTTTTATGAGTTAATGCATCATAGTGCGCATCACCATCAAAAATCTGTCTTGATGATTACACATGATCCTGAAGAGGTTAACCAGTTTGCGGATCGGAATATTCATTTGGTTCGTGACCAAAGCTCTCCTTGGAGATGTTTTAATGTCCATGATACTGAAGGGGAGGGTGACCATGCTTGATTTATTCCAGTATGATTTTATGCAGCGGGCCTTGTTGGCTATGGTTGCGATGAGTCTTTTTTCTCCTGTATTAGGGATTTTCTTAATTTTAAGACGGCAGAGTCTGATGAGTGATACGCTGAGTCACGTTTCTCTTGCGGGTGTCGCTTTTGGGCTTTTCCTTGGGATCTCTCCGACGCTCTCGACTATGATCATTGTCATTATAGCTGCGGTCTTTCTTGAGTATTTGCGGACCTTATTTAAGGACTTTATGGAGATCGGGACGGCAATTTTAATGTCCACTGGTCTTGCCCTAGCTTTAGTGCTGATGCGTGGTGGTGGAAAAAGCTCGATGAGCTTGGATCAGTATTTGTTTGGTTCTACCCTAACCATTACGGATGAACAGGTGATCGCCTTGTTTGTGATTGCTTTTGTTGTATTAGTGTTGACGGCCTTATTCTTGCGTCCTATGTATATTTTGACCTTTGATGAAGATACGGCCTTTGTAGATGGCCTTCCGGTCCGGACCATGTCCATTTTATTTAATGTGGTAACGGGGGTTGCTATCGCCTTAATGATTCCTGCAGCAGGATCGTTATTGGTTTCAACCATCATGGTCTTACCGGCTAGTATTGCGCTGAAATTAGGGAAGAACTTCCGTGGGGTCATGCTGATTGCGGTCATCATTGGTTTTATCGGGATGTTTAGTGGGTTGATTTTGTCTTATATTGCAGATACACCAGCGAGTGCCAGCATCACGCTTTTATTTGTGGCACTGTTCTTGCTTGTGAATCTTGGATCACGTTTGAGGAAATAGATATGAACTTTAAAAAATTTGGTTGGTTATTGTTAGTGGCTTTAACACTTGTTTTGACAGCTTGTGGCAAAAGTCAGAGTCAAAATGGGAAATTAAAAGTGATGACCACTTTTTATCCTGTTTATGATTTTACAAAAAATATTGTCGGAGATGAAGGAACGGTAGACCTGCTCATTGGAGCGGGATCAGAGCCTCATGAATATGAATTGTCTGCTAAGGGGCGGGCTATGATTCAAGATTCGGATGTTTTCGTCTATGAAAATGAAAATATGGAAACGTGGGTTCCAAATCTTTTGAAATCAATGAAGGATAAGAAAACCAAAGTGATCGATGCTACCAAGGGCATGGTCTTGCTTCCTGGATTGGAAGAGGAACATGAACACGAAGGGGGCGAAGAACACCATCATGAATATGATCCTCACCTTTGGCTCTCTCCACATCGTGCCATGAAGATGGTAGAGTCGATTCGTGATCAATTGGTGGCAGCTTATCCAGATAAGAAAAAGACGTTTGAGAAAAATGCCCAAGCCTATCTAAAGAAATTACAGGCCTTGGATCAAGCTTATCAGGATGGCTTGAAAGATGCGAAACAAAAGAATTTTGTAACCCAACACGCGGCTTTCCGTTACTTGGCCTTGGATTATGGCTTAAACCAGGTGGCCATTTCAGGGATTTCACCTGATAGCGAGCCTTCTGCTGCACGATTGCGTGAATTGACAGAGTATATCAAGAAAAATGAGATCAAGGTCATTTACTTTGAGGAAAATGCTTCTAAGTCCTTGGCGAAAACCTTGTCTTCTGAAGCTGGTGTTAAGTTGGCTGTCTTAAATCCTTTGGAAAGCCTGACGGATCAAGAAATGAAAGATGGCGAAGACTACGTGTCTGTTATGAAGGAGAATCTGAAGGCGCTAGAGAAAACAACGTCACAAGCTGGTAAGGATATTCAACCGGAACATGAGGAAGATGCTAAGACAGTTCAAAAGGGCTATTTCGAGGATAGTCAAGTGAAGGATCGTAGCTTGGAAAATTATGCGGGTGATTGGAAATCAGTTTATCCATACTTGCAAGATGGAACTTTGGATCAGGTCTTTGATTATAAGGCAAAATTAAATCCAACTATGACGGCTGCTGAGTATAAGGAATATTATACCAAGGGTTACCAAACAGATATTGATCGGATTAAGATTGATAAGGATTCAATGGAGTTTTATCAAAAAGGATCTTCTAAGAAATATACTTATAAATACGTAGGTAAGCACATTTTGACTTATAAGAAGGGGAATCGTGGTGTTCGTTATCTCTTTGAAGCGAAAGAGAGTGATGCGGGAGACTTCAAATATGTTCAATTTAGTGACCATGAAATTACTCCGGTAAAGGCAGCTCACTTCCACATTTTCCATGGAGGAAAGAGTCAAGAAGCGCTTTATGATGAGTTGGAAAATTGGCCAACGTATTATCCTTCCAACTTATCTGGTTTAGAAGTGGCACAGGAAATGCTGGCTCATTAAGAGCTGTATCAAAAGAGAGACTAGGACTGATTATCCCGGTCTCTTTTTGATTAAAAATGGGGAGTGAAACTTGTCAAATGCTTGAAAATACGTTACAATGAAAGGGCTTTAAATTAAAAAATGTATGGGGAATTTTAAATGAAAAAAGTTGGTGCAATTCTTGTGAGTCTTCTCAGTGTGGTCCTGTTGGTAGCTTGTTCGCAACAGGGAGCAAGCAAAAAATCAACCCCTTCCTCTAGTCAAACGACGACCTCTTCTGAAGTCAAAAAGACGGATGCTTCTAGTTCGGAAGTGAAGGAGAAAGAAAAAAAAGAAGAGAAAAAAGAAGTGAAGAAAATGGATCTTGAGGCTATTGCCAACGGAGATTACAGCAGTATTGCTGGTGTCTGGCAAGATGATAAAGGAAACAAGCTGGTCTTTAACGACAAAGGGTTGGTCTCGCAAGAGTTAGAGGGCTATGGAGCTTCTTTGACGGATTACGGAACCGCCTCAGAAGGCATTTATGGTGGTCGTGATGGAGGCTTCTTGTTGGAGTATATTCCTGCGGGAGTAACCATTGGTGATCAGGTTGATGATCAAGGACAAGTCGTCTTTAAGGACACATCAGATGCCTCTAAAAACCGCTTGTGGTCTGGTGTTGGTATCGCTAGTTTTGGGGAACAAGGCTCGATCTACTATCATGTAGGAGATGAATAATGGAAAAGAGGCTGGGACAAAAGTCCTAGCCTCTCAATTATTTTTGGTTTGTCGAGCAAGACGCAGTGGTTGAGCGAGCTCTACTACACTGGTTTCATCAGCTTTTACAGCCCTACTCAACTGTGCGGAGGTGTGACGACGAAATCGAATTCTAACGAATGACCAATTTCTGTCCCACTCTCTATCTTATGCGTGTGGTGGGAGCCAAGAAAGCTCAAATTGGAGCAATTGGGCTTCAAGGAGATCTTGATGGGAAACTTCTTGTTTCTCTTTGCCGTCTAATAGGGCTTTTTGGATGAAATAGGCGCCTGCAGTGTGTGAGTTGGTGCAAATCTTGAGCTCTTGCTTGGGAAGATGGAGAAGGACTTCTTTAAAGAGAGGGAGGCCCAGATCATAGATTAGTTTTCCTGGGCAGGTTGGATAGAGTCCAAGGGATGACCAGATGTACCAAGCAGATAGACTACCATTGTCCTCATCACCTGGATAGGCTTGGAAATTTGGATGGAAAGCTTGGGAACGGATCTGGTGGATCAGGAGATTGGTGTATTCGGGATGAAGGCTGTGACGGAAGAGGTAGGGAAGGTGAAAGCTGGGTTGATTGGAGATGGCGATCTGCCCAAATGCGGCTTGGGCCATTTCACTCATTTCGTGGATTTCATAGCCATATCCTCTTACATCAAATTGAGGTCTTTGATTGGCCAGATCCAGCAATCGTTGGGTGAAGGCTTTTTTACCTCCCATCAGCTCTATCAGGCCGGAGAGGTCGTGTAAGGCTCCAAAAGTAGCCTGAGTTGCAGAGCATTCTGCATAATCTCCTCCCCAGCTGGTAGGAGAGAAGGGTTCTTTAAAGTTTCCATTGGTGGATCGTGCTCTCATAAAGCCTGTTTGGGCATCGTACAATGTTCGGTAGGAGAGGCTGGAAGCAGCATACCGAGCGGCTGTTTCGGTATGCCCCAATTGCTTGGCAACGGTAGCAATGCAAAAATCACTATAGGCATAATCTAGGCTATGGCTCACACTTTCGTGAAAATCATCGGGTAGGTAGCCGAGGGCCTTGTAGCTTTCATTGCCATGGCGACCAAAATGTTGAGTAGGGTCTGTTTTTTGAGCCGTCTGGAGCATAGCTGTCAGCATGTTTTTATGTAGGTCTGGTGCGATCCCTTTTGTGACAGCATCCGCAAAGACTCCATCGATGAGGGTACCTGGCATCATTCCTCGTTCATCTGGGGCCAACCATTTTGGTAGAAAACCAGTATCCTTGTAAGTATTTAAAAATCCTTCGAGAAAGTGACGGTAATAATCGGGGTAGACAAGACTAAAGAGCGGAAAAGATGTTCGGAAGAGATCCCAGAATCCGATATTGGTATAAGCTTTTCCTGGTTTGATTTCATTATGAGTGACATCCAGGTGCCAGTCATTTCCCTTACTATCTGTTTCATAAAAGGTTTGAGGGAAAAGGAGGAGTCGGTAAAGGCAATGGTCGAAAAAGGCTTGATAACGCCCTCCGGCATCTTTTACTTCAATTCGCTTTAGTAGCTGATTCCATTGATCGGCTGCTTCTTTTTTAGCTCCCTCTAGAGAAAGGTTGGGAAGATGGCTGTGAGCCATGTCTTGAGACAGATAAGAAGTTCCTAATTGGACGGTCACTTCCTTGCTAGAAAAGGTCAGAAAAAGATCTTGATTGATGTGAGTGACATTCTCGATCGGCTGGCTAAATTGCCACTGAAGATAAAAAGAGTAGGAAGTATCTGCGGTATGAGCTTGATCCAGAATGTGGAAGTGGCAGGTTTGGTCTGTAAGGGTCAAGTCCACTAGTTCCTTTGCTGCATGAAAGCAGAGTGTTAGCTTTTCTGGTGCTCGAAAGTGCATGACAGCCCCGTAGCGGCTTGGAACCAGCTCGCTTTGAATCTGATAACGTTCCGAAAAAATCCGAAGGTAGTGGGGCTGGAAAAGAGCTTCTTTCAGCGAATAACTGCTTTGGCGACGGAAGAGGTCGGAACTTGTAACTTCTCCTGTGATGGGCGTGATGAGGCACCAAGCGTAGTCTCCTATCCAAGGACTAGGCTGGTGAGTGAGACGAAATCCCTGAAAAATAGGGAGATTGGGGTTGAAAAACCAAGCCCCTTGTTCGTGTGTCGTCTGAGGAAGGAAGTAGTTCATCCCAAAAGGGACTCCTGTATAAGGGAGGGTGTTTCCGTGGGAATAGTGAGGATGATTATCGCTTCCCCAACGGGTATCGATGGTCTGGCAATGTGTGCGCATCTTGTCTCCTTTTTCTTCATCAACCTTAAATGATCTGTATTTTTCTTGGAACACGCGGTGGTATTTCCTTCATTGTATCAAAGTGTTGTCAAATATGATAGCGTTTTTATCAAATGGAAAATTTTGTAGAAAAAGGGCTATAGTTTGCGTATGTATTTCCCTTTTGAAATCTTTTATACTGAATAGGAAAGAATCGATACGTGTGAGGAAAATAAATGACCTATTCAAAAGAAATTGTGCGAGAATGGTTGGATCAAGTGGCTGAGCGAGCTAAGGAGTACCCTGAGTGGGTGGATGTCTTTGAACGTTGTTATACAGACACTTTGGACAATACAGTTGAAATTTTAGAAGATGGTTCAACCTTTGTGTTAACAGGGGACATCCCAGCTATGTGGTTGCGTGACTCGACGGCTCAATTGAGACCCTATCTTCATGTGGCTAAACGAGATCCCCAATTGCGTCAGACCATTGCTGGTTTGGTCAAACGCCAGATGACCTTGATCCTCAAGGATCCCTATGCCAACTCTTTTAATATTGAGGAGAACTGGAAAGGCCATCACGAGACTGATCACACCGATTTGAATGGCTGGATTTGGGAACGTAAGTATGAAGTGGACTCGCTTTGCTATCCCTTGCAATTGGCTTACCTCCTGTGGAAGGAAACTGGTGAGACTAGCCAATTTGATGAGACTTTTGTTACAGCGACCAAGGAAATCCTTCATCTCTGGGCAGTGGAACAAGACCACAAGAACTCCCCTTATCGCTTTGTTCGGGATACAGATCGTAAGGAAGACACGCTGGTAAATGACGGATTTGGTCCTGACTTTGCTGTGACAGGGATGACCTGGTCAGCCTTTCGTCCAAGTGATGACTGCTGTCAGTATAGTTACTTGATTCCGTCCAATATGTTTGCAGTGGTTGTCTTGGGTTATGTGCAAGAAATCTTCGCAACATTGAATCTAGCCGATAGCGAGAGCATCATTGCAGATGCCAAACGCCTGCAGGCGGAGATTCAAGAAGGGATCGAAAACTACGCCTACACCACTAACAGCAAGGGCGAGAAAATCTATGCCTTTGAGGTAGACGGTTTGGGAAATGCTAGTATCATGGACGACCCTAACGTACCAAGCTTGTTGGCGGCTCCCTATCTGGGCTACTGCGCCATTGACGATGAAGTCTACCAAGCTACTCGTCGGACGATTTTGAGCCCTGAAAATCCATACTTCTATGAAGGGAAGTACGCAAGTGGGCTTGGAAGTTCTCATACCTTCTACCGCTATATCTGGCCGATTGCTCTATCGATTCAAGGGTTGACAACGACAGATAAAGCTGAGAAAAAAGATCTGTTAGACCAGTTGGTTGCCTGCGATGGAGGCACAGGCGTCATGCACGAAAGTTTCCATGTAGATGATCCAACCAAATACTCGCGTGAATGGTTCTCGTGGGCCAACATGATGTTCTGCGAGTTGGTCTTGGATTACTTGGATATTCGCTAATACTCTTCGAAAATCAAATTCAAACCACGTCAGCGTCGCCTTACCGTATATATGTTACTGACTTCGTCAGTTCTATCTACAACCTCAAAGCAGTGCTTTGAGCAACCTGCGGCTAGCTTCCTAGTTCGCTCTTTGATTTTCATTGAGTATAAGGAGCACGCTTTAGCTTCACTGATTCTTGTTAGAATCACAAGTTTATATTTAAAACATTAAAAATTTAAGTTAGAATGAGGTTTTACTCATGGAAAATGTTGTTGTACATATCATCTCTCACAGCCACTGGGATCGTGAGTGGTATCTACCTTTTGAAAGCCACCGGATGCAATTGGTGGAACTGTTTGACAATCTGTTTGATCTTTTTGAAAATGATCCGGAGTTCAAAAGTTTCCACTTGGATGGCCAAACCATTGTTCTAGATGACTATTTGGAAATTCGCCCTGAAAACCGCGACAAGGTGCAACGTTATATCGACGAGGGCAAGCTCAAGATTGGTCCCTTCTACATTTTGCAGGATGATTACCTGATCTCCAGCGAAGCCAACGTCCGCAATACCTTGATTGGACAGGCTGAATGCGCCAAATGGGGCAAATCTACTCAGATTGGTTACTTCCCGGATACTTTTGGAAATATGGGACAAGCTCCTCAAATCCTTCAAAAATCAGGCATTCACGTAGCAGCCTTTGGGCGTGGGGTGAAGCCAATCGGATTTGACAACCAAGTCCTCGAAGATGAGCAATTTACCTCTCAATTTTCTGAAATGTACTGGCAAGGGGCGGATGGTAGCCGTGTGCTGGGTATTCTTTTTGCTAACTGGTACAGTAACGGGAACGAAATTCCAGTGGATAAAGATGAAGCTTTGGCTTTCTGGAAACAAAAATTGTCAGATGTTCGTGACTATGCATCGACTAATCAATGGTTGATGATGAACGGATGTGATCACCAACCAGTTCAACGAAATTTGAGTGAAGCCATTCGTGTGGCAAACGAACTTTTCCCTGACGTGACCTTTGTTCACAGCTCCTTTGATGAATATGTGCAAGCAGTGGAAAGTGCGCTTCCTGAACAATTATCTACGGTTACGGGAGAATTGACCAGTCAGGAAACCGATGGTTGGTACACACTGGCAAATACGTCTTCCTCTCGGATTTATCTCAAGCAAGCCTTCCAAGAGAATAGCAACTTGCTCGAGCAAGTGGTGGAACCTTTGACCATCATTACTGGTGGGCATAACCATAAGGATCAATTGACCTATGCCTGGAAGACACTCTTACAAAATGCGCCACACGATAGTATTTGTGGATGTAGCGTAGATGATGTTCACCGTGAAATGGAAGTTCGTTTTGCCAAGGTCAACCAAGTTGGAAACTTTGTCAAGACTAACCTTCTGAACGAATGGAAGGGTAAACTAGCGACTCAAAAAGCCCAGAGTGAGCACCTCTTTACGGTCATCAACACTGGCTTGCATAATAAGGTGGACACCGTCAGCACGATTGTCGATGTTGCGGTTTGTCCATTTAAGGAATTGCATCCGACAGAAGGCTTCAAGAAAATGGCTGCTTTGAGCTTGCCAGACTACCATGTAGAGGATTTAGATGGACATCTTGTAGAAGCAGAGATTGAGGACTTGGGAGCAAGCTTTGGCTATACCCTGCCTAAGGATAAATTCCGTCAACCTTATATTGCACGTCAAGTGCGCGTGACGGTTCCTGTTCATTTGGCAGCCTTGTCTTGGACGACCTTCCAGCTCTTGGAAGGCAAAGCACCTCATCATGATGGTCTGTTCCAAAATGGGGTGATCGATACGCCATTTGTAACCCTTAGTATCGATGATGGCTTGACCCTCTATGATAAAACGACCAATGAGGCTTATGAGGATTTCCTTCGCTTTGAAGATCGTGGGGATATCGGTAATGAATATATCTACTTCCAACCAAAAGGAACCGAGCCGATCTATGCGGAGTTAACAGCTTATGAGGTCTTGGAAAACAATGCTCGCTATGCCAAAATCTTGCTCAAGCATGACTTGACGATCCCGGTCAGCGCGGATGAACAATTGGATGCGGAGCAAAGAGGCATTATCGAGTTTATGAACCGCAAGGCAAGTCGCTCAGAAGAGCTGACAACCATCCCTCTTGAAACGGAGATGACCATCTTTGTAGATGATCCGCAAATTCGCTTCAAGACGCGCTTCATCAACACAGCCAAGGATCATCGAATCCGTCTCTTGGTCAAGACTCACAATACACGTCCAAGCAATGATTCTGAAAGTATCTATGAGGTGGTCACACGGCCAAATAAACCAGCTGCTTCTTGGGAAAATCCTGAAAATCCCCAACACCAGCAAGCCTTCGTCAGCTTGTATGACGACGTTAAAGGAGTGACCGTAGCCAACAAAGGATTGCATGAATATGAAATCCTTGGAGACGATACGATAGCTGTAACCCTTCTCCGGGCTTCCGGTGAACTTGGTGACTGGGGCTATTTCCCAACACCAGAAGCACAATGCTTACGGGACTTTGAGGTTGAATATGCAGTAGAATGCCATCAAGCTCAGGGGCGCTTCTCTGCTTATCGCCGAGCGAAAGCTTTGCAGACACCGATGACCAGCCTTCAAGTTGAAAAACAAGAAGGAAGTGTAGCAGCGTCTGGTAGCTTACTCAAGCATACAGCCTTGACACATCCTCAGGTTTGTCCAACAGCCTTTAAGGTAGCAGAAAATGAAGAAGGTTACATCCTTCGCTATTACAATATGAGCCAAGAAAATGTGCGCGTGTCAGAAGGACAACAAACGGTTGTCGATCTTCTGGAACAACCGTATCCGGTCCATACAGGTTTATTGGCACCGCAAGAAATCCGGACAGAATGGATTAAAAAAGAAGAAGTATAGCTGGTTGCAGCTGAAGAAACAATAAAAGGAAAGGAGGAGCGAAAAAGTAAGAACCGACTGCTGACTCGCTCCTTTTTACAGGTAAAAGCAATGACCATTGCAACGATTGATATCGGAGGGACTGGGATTAAGTTTGCTAGTCTCACTCCTGATGGAAAGATTTTAGATAAGGCCAGCACCCCAACTCCAGAAACTCTAGAAGAGTTGTTGGCTTGGTTGGACCAACGCTTGTCAGAACGTGACTACCGTGGGATTGCCATGAGTGTCCCAGGGGCTGTTAACCAAGAAACTGGGGTAATTGAAGGGATCAGTGCCATTCCTTACATCCATGGTTTTTCATGGTATGAGGCCCTTTCTCATCACAAGCTACCTGTCCATCTAGAAAATGATGCCAACTGTGTTGGACTGAGTGAATTGCTGGCGCATCCTGAGATTGAAAATGCAGCCTGTGTCGTGATTGGTACCGGAATCGGTGGAGCCATGATTGTCAATGGTAAGCTTCACCGTGGACGTCATGGCTTGGGAGGAGAGTTTGGCTATATGACCACCATTGAACCCGCAGAAAAGCTCAACAACTGGTCACAACTCGCTTCTACAGGAAATATGGTTCGCTACGTCATTGAAAAATCAGGTCAGGCTGACTGGGACGGCCGCAAGGTGTACCAAGAGGCTGCAGCAGGCAATGTCCTTTGCCAGGAAGCCATTGATCGGATGAATCGTAATCTTGCTCAAGGACTGCTCAATATCCAGTACCTGATTGATCCAGATGTGATTAGCCTAGGTGGCTCTATCAGTCAAAACCCAGATTTTATCAAAGGAGTGCAAGAAGCAGTAGATACCTTTGTGGAAAGATATGAAGAATATACCATCGCTCCAGTGATTCAAGCCTGCACCTATCAGGCAGATGCCAATCTCTACGGTGCCCTTGTCAACTGGTTACAGGAGGAAAACCAATGGTAAGTTTTACAGGACTTAGTCCCAAACAAGCCCAAGCTGTTGAAGTATTAAACAATCACATTTCTCTACCAGATGTAGAGGTGGCGGTCGCTCAGTCTGACCATGCTTCCATCTCTATCAAGGGGGAGAAGGGGCAGTATCAACTGACCTACCGTAAACCTCATCAACTCTACCGTGCTTTATCTGTGCTAGCAACAGCTTTAGCAGAAGGGGACAAGGTAGAGATTGAAGAGCAGGCGGCCTATGAAGATTTAGCCTATATGGCGGACTGTTCGCGCAATGCCGTGCTCAATGTCGCATCTGCCAAGCAGATGATTGAAGTCTTGGCTCTCATGGGTTACTCAACTTTTGAGCTCTACATGGAAGACACTTATCAAATCGAGGGGCAACCTTACTTTGGTTATTTCCGTGGAGCATACTCAGCTGAAGAGTTACAGGAAATCGAAAGCTACGCCCAACAGTTTGACATGACCTTTGTCCCATGTATCCAGACCTTGGCCCACTTATCAGCCTTTGTCAAATGGGGGGTTAAAGAAGTGCAGCAACTCCGCGATGTAGAAGATATCCTCCTCATTGGCGAAGAAAAAGTTTACGACCTGATTGACGGCATGTTTGCGACTTTGTCTAAGCTACAAACACGCAAGGTCAATATCGGCATGGACGAAGCTCACTTGGTTGGTTTGGGACGCTACCTCATCTTAAACGGTATGGTGGATCGGAGTCTCCTTATGTGCCAACACTTGGAGCGCGTGCTGGATATTGCCGATAAGTATGGTTTCCACTGCCAGATGTGGAGCGATATGTTCTTTAAGCTCATGTCAGCAGATGGCCAGTACGACCGTGAGGTGGAAATTCCAGAAGAAACGCGTGTTTACCTTGACCGTCTCAAAGACCGTGTCACCTTGGTTTACTGGGATTATTATCAAGATAGCGAGGAAAAATACAACCGAAACTTCCGTAATCACCATAAGATTAGTC
This sequence comes from Streptococcus sp. HMSC065C01, assembly GCF_001813525.1. Lineage (NCBI taxonomy): Bacteria > Bacillati > Bacillota > Bacilli > Lactobacillales > Streptococcaceae > Streptococcus > Streptococcus sp. HMSC065C01. The sequence goes on from NZ_KV812856.1 coordinate 13,392, forward strand.
AGGATATTGCCTTTGCTGGTGGTGCCTGGAAGTGGATTGGTTTTACGCCCCACAACCAATTTAGTCGCTTAGTAGCTATTGAAGCCAATAAAGCCTGCCGTGCCAACCAGATCAAGGAAGTCATCGTGACGGGATGGGCAGATAATGGTGGGGAAACAGCCCAGTTCTCTATTCTACCAAGTCTGCAAATCTGGGCGGAACTCAGCTACCGCAATGATTTAGAGCGTCTATCTGCCCACTTCAAGACCAATACAGGTCTATCAGTTGAGGACTTCATGCAGCTGGATCTAGCCAACCTCTTGCCAGACCTACCAGGTAATATACATGGTATCAACCCCAACCGCTATGTCTTTTATCAGGATGTCCTCTGTCCAATCCTTGACAAGCACATGACTCCTGAACAAGACAAACCACACTTTGCCCAGGCAGCTGAGACTCTTACTGCTATCAAAGAAAAAGCGGGCGTCTACGCCTATCTCTTTGAGACCCAGGCTCAGTTGAATGCTATTTTAAGTAGTAAAGTGGATGTAGGTCGACGCATCCGTGAGGCCTATCACGCAGGTGATAAAGAGAGTTTGCGACAAATTGCTAGAGAAGAATTGCCAAAATTAAGAAGCCAGATTGAAAACTTCCATGCTCTCTTTAGCCACCAATGGTTGAAAGAAAACAAGGTCTTTGGCTTGGATACCGTAGATATCCGTATGGGTGGACTCTTGCAACGGATCAAGCGAGCTGAAAGTCGGATTGAAAACTACCTAGCAGGCGAAATCTCTCGTATCGATGAACTAGAAGTAGAGATCTTGCCATTCAACGATTTCTACGGGGATCAGGACTTCGCAGCCACAACGGCTAACCAGTGGCATACTATTGCGACGGCTTCAACCATTTATACAACGTAAAAAATGCCAAGTTGGATGACAGATGTCTTATCCACGGTGGATAGGAGTAGAAGAGGAGCTGTGTTTACCATCGCCCTTTTCTACTCCTTTTTTAAAGCTATGTCATAAATTTGTAGAATTTTTTCTATAATTAGGAGTTTGAAAAGAGAAAATGGCTATCTTATAATAAGTATTGTAAACGCTACCAAAGCGAAAACACGCTCAAGGCTCAAAGGGGGGAGTTAAATGAAAAAGTTTGTAAGGACTCTGAGAGAAAATTTCATTTTTCTTTTAATGGTCTTACCTGGTGCAGCGTGGTTAATCTTATTCTTCTATATTCCGGTTTTTGGGAATATCGTAGCATTTAAGGACTATCATATTACAGGAGAAGGCTTCATCGACAGTGTCATGAAGAGTAAATGGGTTGGCTTTGACAACTTCAAGTTCCTCTTTAGTTCCAAAGATGCCTACATTATTACAAGAAATACGGTCTTGTACAACTTAGGATTTATCTTCTTAGGATTGATTGTTTCCGTTGGGATCGCCATCATCTTTAGTGAGTTGAGATCAAAAAGAGTGGTCAAGGTGCTTCAAACCTCCATGCTCTTCCCATACTTCCTATCATGGGTTATCATCAGCTTCTTCACCGATGCCTTCCTGAACGTGGACAAAGGATTGGTCAACCACATCTTAACTTCACTTGGCATGAAGGCCATCAATTTCTATTCAGAATTGTGGATCTGGCCAGCGCTTCTTCTCTTCTTAGGAATTTGGAAAGGCTTTGGTTATAGCAGTGTCATGTACTATGCAACCATCATGGGAATTGACCCAACTTACTATGAAGCAGCGACCGTGGATGGTGCGTCTAAGTGGCAACGCATTCGCAACATCACCATTCCTCAGTTGTCTTCCTTGATCACAGTCTTGACCATTCTTGCAGTTGGAAATATCTTCCGCGCAGACTTCGGTCTTTTCTACCAAATCCCGCATAATGCTGGAGCGCTTTATAGTGTGACCAACGTTATAGATGTCTATGTCTACAACGGTTTGACCAAGTCAGGGGATATCGGGATGACAGCAGCAGCCGGTCTTTATCAATCGGTAGTCGGTTTGGTTCTTGTTTTGATCTCAAATATCATTGCCCGTCGCATTGATAAGAATGCCGCTCTCTTCTAGAAAGGAGGATCGTATGAAAAAATCAACCATTCAAAAAGAAAAAATTGATAATGTCGGGATCCATTCTTTCAGTAAGAAGAGCAACTTCTTCTTTACCTTGTTGTTGACCTTGGTCGGCTTGACCTGTGTGCTTCCCTTCATCTTCGTTGTCATGATCTCTTTGACAGACGAACAAAGTTTGGCAGTCCATGGCTTCCAATTCTGGCCAGCAAAATTTGGATTTGATGGTTACCTCTTCTTGGTACAGTTCAAAGACAAAATCTTGCAAGCCCTCTTCATTACCTTGTTTGTGACCATTGTGGGAACAGCATGTAATGTCTTTATCACCACAACCTATGCTTACGCAATCTCACGGAGTACCTTTAAATACCGCAAGTTCTTTACCGTATTTTCACTCCTTAGTATGCTCTTTAGTGCAGGGTTGGTTCCAAGCTACATTGTGACCACTCAACTCTTGCAGTTAGGTGATACCATCGGGGCTTTGATTATCCCAATGTTGCTCAGTCCATTTAACATCATCTTGATGCGGACCTTCTTTAAACGGACCATTCCAGAAGCTATCCTTGAATCCGCTCGGATCGATGGGGCAAGTGAAACACGGATTTTCTTCCAAATTTGCTTGCCACTCTCTCTACCAGGGATTGCGACTATTAGTCTCTTCACTGCTTTAGGGTTCTGGAACGACTGGTTCAATGCCCTCCTCTATATTAAGAGTGACAACCTTTACCCATTGCAATACCTCTTGATGCAAATCCAAAACAATATGGATTACATCGCTAAAAACGTCGGGGTATCCGGCCAATTGGCAGGAGCTGTACAATCCATCCCACGGGAAACAGGACGTATGGCCATGGTGGTTGTGGCAACAGTGCCAATCGCCATTCTCTATCCATTCTTCCAACGCTACTTTGTAAAAGGCTTGACCATCGGTGGTGTGAAAGAATAACATCGTTCATTGAAAATCAGCAGGATTTTCAACTCATAACTTAGTCTAAAAAGAAAATAACATAAAGGAGATTTTTCTTATGAAAAATTGGAAAAAATACGCGTTAGCATCTGCTAGTGTCATCGCTCTTGGAGCTACTCTTGCTGCTTGTGGAAACCTTACAGGGAACAACAAGAAGTCAGCAACAACTGAAGACGGTAAACCAATCATCAAGATGTACCAAATCGGTGATAAACCAGATAACTTGGATGTTCTTCTTAAAAATGCCAACAAGATCATTGAAAAGAAAGTTGGCGCAAAATTGGATATCCAATATCTTGGTTGGGGTGACTACGCACAAAAAATGAACGTTATCATCTCATCTGGTGAAAACTATGATATTGCCTTTGCTAATAACTACGTTATCAACGCTCAAAAAGGTGCTTATGCTGACTTGACAGAATTGTACAAGAAAGAAGGAAAAGACCTTTACAAAGCACTTGACCCAGCTTACATCAAAGGGAACACTGTAAACGGCAAGATCTATGCTGTTCCAGTAGCAGCTAACGTTGCATCTTCTCAAAACTTTGCCTTCAACGGACCACTTCTTGAAAAATATGGTATCGATGTCTCAAACGTGAAAGACTATGCTTCTCTTGAACCAGTCTTGAAAGCTATCAAAGAAAAAGATCCAAACGTTGTTCCATTTGCAATGAACAAGAGCTACGGTGGACCTTCAGATGACTTCGACTACGTGGCTGTTGATGGACTTCCATTCGTTGTTGACTTGAAAGGTGACACTACTAAGATTGTTGACCGTTACACCATTCCTCGTTATGTAGAAAACTTGAAGACTCTTCACAAATACTACGAAGCAGGATACATTCCAAAAGACGTAGCTACAAGCGACACTGGTTATGATCTTTCTCAAGATACATGGTTGGTTCGTGAAGAAACAGTAGGACCAGCTGACTACGGTAACAGCTTGCTTTCTCGTGTAGCAAACCGTAAGATCGAAATCAAACCATTTACTGAACTTTACAAGAAGAACAATACTACTCAAGTAGCTAACTTTGTTATCTCAAACAACTCTAAGAACAAAGAAAAAGCAATGGAAGTGTTGAACCTCTTGAACACTGATCCAGAACTCTTGAACGGCCTTGTTTATGGACCAGAAGGCAAGAACTGGGAAAAAGTTGCTGGCAAAGAAAACCGTGTCAAAGTCTTGGATGGCTACAACGGAAACACTCACATGTCTGGATGGAACACTGGTAACAACTGGATTCTTTACATCAACGAAAACGTAACAGATGAACAAATTGCACAATCTAAGAAAGATTTGGAAACTGCAAAAGAATCTCCAGCACTTGGCTTCATCTTTAACACAGACAAAGTGAAATCAGAAATCACTGCTCTTACAAATACTTTGAACCAATTCGCAGGTGCGATCAATACTGGTACTGTGGATCCTGAAGTAGAAGTTCCTAAGATGCTTGAAAAATTGAAATCAGAAGGTGCTTACCAAAAAGTGCTTGACGAAATGCAAAAACAATACGACGAATTCCTTGCTTCTAAAAAATAAGAACAGGTAGTTCGAAAAGGCTTTGGAGGGATCTCCAGAGCCTTTTATATTGAAGAGAAAGTCCTCTTAGAAGCTTTCCTTATGTGAGTACGGACGTCAGCGAACTTCTACGAAGTTCCATGACTTAGTTTTGAACCTAAAGTTTCAAAACTCCCGAGTGCTAGAAACACTAGTGTTTCTAGCACTTTTCTCACGGCGGAAAGTTTCGGTAGATGATTGAATAACTTTAACTCATAAAATGTTTTTATTTTTATATAATTTTATAGATCTGTATCAAAGAACAGTTTTTTATGAAAATAGAACTGTAAATGAAAATCAACATTTCAATTTACCAATGCAAATAGGGGGAAAGCGTTTTATTTTTATGGTATAATAGAATCACTAATTGGAAAAGAGGCTGAATGATGGGAAAAATCATCGAGTTCATTTTTACGAGAGTCTATGTTGCTATGCTGGTAACAGGGATTTTTTGGGTCTTGACGATCTGTGGGGGTGTTCTGCTAGGAGTAGGACCGGCTAGTGCCACTATTATGAGCCTCTATGCGGAAAATGGCATGACCTACAAGGACTATCATTGGTCACGCGCTTGGGAACTCTTCAAAGAAAATCTACGCCCGGCTAATCAAGTCTTTTATACTTTCTTTGCCATTGAAGGGGTACTCCTCTATGGCATGTACCTCATGATCCAGATTCCTCACTTGAATTTCTTCCAAATTTTGGTTCTTTTGTTTAATCTGGTTTTCCTCTTGGTTGCGCCTCTAGCTTACGCTGTTTATTTGAAATTGCAAGTTCATTTCGATCTTTCTTATGCCAATAGTATCAAGCTCAGTTTGATTGGAATGTTGCTGGACATTCGTCCGGTTCTAAAGCTCATCCTTGGAACCGCGCTGCTTGGCGTCATTAGCTACTATATGCCAGCCCTTCTCTTTTTCGTCTTGATCGGTGTATGGCATTTCTTTGTCAATGATATCTTTGACCCTGTTTATCAAAACATCCACGAAAAATTGGTATCCTAACGATGAAAAAAATCTGGTTAAGTACGCTTTTAAAATTCTACGCCTATGTCATGGTGGTCATTTTGACCATTATGGGCCTGGTCGTCGCGGGGATCTCTTGGAAAAACCAGCAAGCTGAAGCCGACCGGATCGCCCAACGGGTCTTAACCGAAGTGGTGACGGATCTTGAGACCTCTTATCAGCGGGTTACCCAAGAAGGGCGTAGTCTTGTTGAAAATCCTGCAAAATTAGAAGGGGTCTACCGCTATTTCACCTTGTCACCATCGGAGTATGAGACCTGGCGGTTGAATGCCCAATTCCCTTCTTATATCCAATTGTCTCTACATAAGAATATTGATAGCCTCTATTTGAGCAATAAAAACATCGAGGGGATCGATGTCACCTTGTCAGACTACAAGACAGTTTTTGTCTCTACGCGGCAATCCAAAGGTGGCAAACAGGTCTCGGCAGATCATTACCAGGCTCCTGCGACCGCCATCCCTGTTCCTTTGACAGATCCGACCACGGGTGCAGGAATTGGGATTGCTTATATGACCTTGGATCAAGAAATCCTGACTTTGGCCATTGACAATGCCAGAGGCGATCTTCCGGTCGCTGTGCGGATCTTCACTCCCTTTGGGAAAGAGATGTACCATGAAGGGGATAAGGGGCAATCAAAGGATGTTAAATGGCAAACCCGCAGCACGATCTATGGCTACAAGGTGGATGTAGCTGTTTCTGAAAGTTATCTGGTCAAAAAGGGTCTAGCTAACCTGGCCACTTTTCTCTCCATTGCTTTCCTAATTTTCTTGATCCTTTACTTGTTATTAGGTCAGATTTTCAAAAATTATCGGCGTCAAGTCCTCGATTTGGTCGATACCATGAATTTGATCAGTCAAGGCGAGAGTGAACGACGGATTGATACCTCGACCAAGGACCAAGAACTGCTGGTTATTGGTAATATGATCAATACCATGTTAGACAATATGGATAAGAATATTCGGGATATCTACCAGCTACAGCTCAGCCAAAAAGATGCCAATATGCGGGCGCTACAAGCCCAGATCAATCCCCATTTTATGTACAATACGCTGGAATTTATCCGGATGTATGCCGTCATGCAAGAGCAGGATGAATTGGGTGATATTATCTATGAGTTTAGTAGTCTCTTACGCAATAACATCTCAGATGAGCGAGTAACGACGGTTGAAAATGAACTCGAATTTTGTCGTAAATACAGCTACCTCTGTATGGTGCGTTATCCAAAATCGATCGCCTATGGCTTTAAGATCGATCCAGGTTTGGAAAAGATGAAGATTCCAAAATTTACCATCCAGCCTTTGGTCGAGAACTATTTTGCGCATGGGGTGGACCACAAACGCAAGGACAATGTGATTAGTGTCAAAGTCTTGCAAGGAGAAGGGCAAGTCATGATTCTAGTTACTGATAATGGGCGTGGGATGGAAGAAGAACAGCTAGAAAAAATTCAAGAGATACTGGCCAATCGCAATCCACGCTCAGAAATCGAAGAAAAGAGTGGTCGGCAGTCTATCGGAATTGTCAATGTCCATGAACGCATGCTACTCTATTTTGGAGATCGCTACCATATCCAAGTCTTCTCCCAACCTCACCATGGAGTGACCTATACGATAACCATTCAAGATGAATAAAGGAGACAGAATGTACAAAGTCTTATTAGTAGACGATGAGTATATGATTACAGAAGGGTTAAAAAAATTAATCCCCTTTGACCACTGGAATATGGAAGTGGTCGCAACTGCTGAAGATGCCGACCAGGCCCTTGATTATGTGCGAGAACGTCCAGTGGATGTGGTGATCACGGATGTCAATATGCCTGGAAAGACCGGACTTCAGATGATTGCAGAGATGAAGGATTTGATTCCAGATGCTGCTTTTATCATTATGTCAGGCTATCAGGATTTTGAATATGTCAAGACAGCCCTCAATTTGCGCGTGGCAGACTACCTGCTCAAACCGGTCAATAAGGTGGAAATGGGCAATATCTTAGAAAAAATTCAGCACCAAATCCAGCAACCAAGCCAAGAGTTAGCCAACCGTTTGATTCACGATGATATCTCTGAGGAAGAGTTTTGTCGGTATATCGCAGGACGAAATTCACTGTGGATTGGGGTTGCTAAGGAGAAAAAAGGCTTTATCAGCTCGTCTTACCAAGTTCTCGGGCAAAATCTTCAACTCTTTATCTCAGATCAAGAAGAAGAAGCCATGATTGAGAAGGCCTTTGAGCCCCTTTATAAGGAGCACTTTCGTCAATTTAAGGACCTAGTGGAGCGGAGCCTCTTTTATGGAGCGACCCCTCTCAATGAAGATGAGGAAGTCTTTAACTACTACGAGCCGGCCTACCGGGTGATCATGCAAGGAAATATCCAACAGATCTTAGAAGAACTGGACTGGTTGGAAAAAATGATCCTTGAGAAGACACCCAAGGTTTCGTTGACCAAGCAACTCTTTATCCAATTTTTGATGGATGTCTTTCATTTGTTTGAATACCTGCAGGGAGATGATTTGGCCGATGTGGTCAAGAAAGTCCAAGAAGCTGCTACCTTTAGCGAGATGATTAGCTTCATCCAGGAAGAGTTGTCCCGTTTCTTATCCCACTATCGGATGAACGAAAATGTAGCGAGTGTCCTCCAAGTGATTAGCCGTGATTACCAAAAAGAGCTGTCACTCAAGGACATTAGTCAGGCTCTCTTTATCAATCCAGTCTATTTAGGCCAATTGATTAAACGAGAAACCAACGCAACGTTCGCAGAACTCCTCAACAAACAGCGGATTAAGGCCGCCCAGCAGCTCCTCTTATCGACCAATGACAGTATTGAAGATATCTGCTATAAGGTCGGTTACAGTAATGTAGGCTATTTTTATAAGGTTTTCCGTAAACTCTGTGGAAAATCGCCTAAAACCTATCGCTTACAAGTCATGACAGAGCATGCAGAAGATGAGTAAAAGGCTGAGACGATTTGTCTCAGCCTTTTGATTGAAGATAAAGTCTTCTTAGAAACTTTCCTTAGGTGAGTACGTGACAGAAGGTCAGAGACCCTGAAGCTAAGTTTTGAGTATTTTTTATTTGACAAATATAAGTAGACAGTGTATACTTTACAAAAAGTAGACGGCGTATACTTTGATAAGGAAAGGTGGTCAAATGAAACGGAATACGGAAGAACTGAAAGAAAAGTTAATTTTGGTCGGCATTGAAGAAATCAGAACTAACGGGATTGACCGGATGTCTATGCGTACAATAGCTCAAAAATGTGGGGTGACTCATGGAGCTCCCTATAAGCATTTTGGAAGTAAAGATAGATATATTCAAGTGGTTATGGAACACTTATCAATGTTCTTTTTGAAAAATATGATACAAGGGATTGATACTTCCATAGATGCAAGAACTCAACTAACTCTGATGGGCTGTAACTTTGTAAGGTTTGCCCAAGAGGAAACCTATCTATTTGAAGCATTATTTATCAAATTTCCATATAACTATATGGAGTTATCCCATGAAACTATTTCAGTCAACTCCTCTTTACCAGGATTTGAACATTTTAAGTCGGTAGCGTTAAGACTTAAAGATGAGGAAAATCTTTCTAGTAGTGACGCAGAAATTTTGATCCATTTTTGGAGTTTTATTGCTGGTTTGGCTCTATTGGTAAGGAGTCCCGTTGGAGAAAGCTTTAAAGAAAATGATGTTCAAAAGACCGTCAGAACGATGCTTGATATTTATATAAAAGGAGATAGCTGATGAATGTTTTAATAATTTATTCACATCCGAATGAAACAAGTTATAATGCATCAATCCTTCAAACTGTGCAAAAGCATTTAGCACCAGAGCATAAGGTTAAAATAGTAGACTTATATAAAGAAAACTTTGATCCGGTTTTACGTTTTGATGAAAGGTATAAAAGGAGAGATTTACAGCATAATGAAGACATGAAACCGTATCGAGATTTATTGAGTTGGGCGGATCAGTTGATTTTTATTTTCCCTACTTGGTGGAGTGGAATGCCAGCTATTCTAAAAGGTTTTATTGATCGTGTTTTTGTTGCAGGTTTTGCTTATCAGAATGGACCTCGAGGTCCGGTGGGGCAACTAGATGGAAAAGCGTGGATCATTACGACGCATAATACGCCAAAAATTTTTCTTCCTTTTTCTCAAGACTACGCAAAGGTTCTAAAAGCCCAAATCTTGAAACCCTGTGGTATTAAACCGGTTAAAGTGACACAAGTTACACGAGTGGAGTATATGAGTGGGCGTCAACGGAAAGAAGAACTCGAAAAAATCGCACAAATAGCCAAAAGGATTTAAAAAGTGCTTTACAAGTCATGACAGAGCATGCAGAAGATGAGTAAAAGGCTGAGACGATTTGTCTCAGCCTTTTTACTTTAAGTCCTTTGTATCTTGATTTTCCCAACTAGCAGCTCCGCTTCAACGGTGATTTCTGTGAGTTGATTCCAGTCGATTTTTTCTTGGTCAACGTGAAATAGAAGGGGGGTCATGGCGAGGAGCGCCTGGCGTTCTTCAGGAGTTAAACTCTTGGTGAGGCTGACCGTTTCGGATGAGAGGATTTGGCAGTGGTCTTCAAAGTGCTCCAAAATTTCCTGGTTGGAGTAGGATTGCTTGGTCAATTGATCTTGGGCCAACTGACGAATTTCTTTTAGATGAGAAGAGGTTGGAACGACCTTAATGATGACCCCTTCAGCCTTTAAGACACGCTCAAATTCAGCGTAATTAGCCGGGGAGAAGATGTCCAAAATGACCTCCATACTCTTGGATTGAATGGGTAGATGAGCCAAGTCTCCTACAAACCAATTGACCTTCCAGCTAGCGTCACTCTTGGCAGCTAGTTGCACAGATTCCTTGGAAAGATCAAAGGCATAGAAAGTGGCCTTGGGATAGGCTTCTTGTAGTTTTCGGGAGTAATAGCCTTCTCCGCAACCGATATCTAGAATTCTGGCATCACTGGTCGGAATTTTTTGTCCGATCGCTGTTAGAATCGGCTCGTAAAAACCTGCTTCCAAGATTAGCTGGCGATTCTGGAAATTTTCTTTGTCATAGTCCTTCGATTGTTTGATCTGAGGAGCTAGGTTGACATAGCCAAATTTCGCCAAATCAAAAGAATGGCCCTTGGGACATTTAAAACTGGTCCCCACAAGTTCTAGGTCCAGTTGACAGATGGGACAGGCAAAAGCAGTGGCTGTTTGAAATCGTTGTAATTTTGGTTTAATCGGTGTATTCATATTAGTAGTGTAACAAAAGAGCCTCTAGATAGCAACCGATGCTCTAATAGAGTACCAAACAGAATATGAGCTGATAGAAAAAGGAAATTCACTGATGCCAATTTTAAAGGACTTGAATCAATGGGGAAAAGAATGGCTGCAATAAATTTTTTCCTCATTTTAATCTCTTCTATCTCGCCACTCATCTCTTCATTTTGACCACTTATCCCCAAAAGCCATTTTTTAAGCGGCTTTTTTGTTAGACTGGTTCTATCAAAAGGAGAGAGAACATGATATTACAAGCTAAAAACATCAGTAAACGATATGGAAATCATTTAGCCGTAAACAATATTCATTTACAGTTTGAAAAGGGAACCTTTAATGCGATTCTAGGACCAAATGGGGCGGGGAAATCAACGACGATTTCCATGTTGATTGGTTTGAAACAACCAACGCAAGGTGAAATCATCTATGAACCAGGTACTAAAATTGGTGTGGTCTTCCAAACCAGTGTTTTAGATGAGATGCTAACGGTTAGGGAAAATCTGACCATTCGTGCCAGACAGTACAAAGACCTAAAACCAAATCGTGTGTCTGATCTTATTGATCGGCTAGGTCTATCAGCTTTCCAAAAGCAGAAATACGGGACGCTTTCAGGTGGCCAAAAGCGTCGGGTTGACATTGCGCGTGCCCTGCTCTCACAACCAGATATTCTGTTCTTAGACGAACCAACGACAGGTTTGGATATCCAAACTCGGAAGTCTATCTGGGATTTGCTCTATCAATTGCAGAGAGAAGAGGGAATGACTGTTGTATTGACCACGCATTATCTTGACGAAGCAGATGAAGCTGATCAAATTTATATTGTGGACCATGGGGAAGTGATTGCTCAAGGATCGGCGCTAGATATTAAGAGTCAATATGCAAAAAACATCTTGAAGATTCGTTTCAAGGAGAGACAGCAGATAGAAAGTCTCAAATCTTTGGGAATGTCAGTAGAGCAACAAAGTCAATTGGAGTATATTTTTCAACCCAAGAGTGAAAGGGAAGCCATTGATTACCTGGCACAAGTTAGAGATAGAATAGCCCATTTTGAGTTTCGTCCAGGGACCATGGATGATGCCTTTATTGCACTTACAGGAAGGGAGGTCCGCTAATGCTAGCCTTACTAAAGCGAAATTTTTTATTGTACTTCAGAAATCGTTCAGGAGTTTTCTTCTCCCTGTTGGGAGCCTTGATTTCCTTTGTTCTCTATATTATTTTTCTTCAAAAAAATCTAACAGATGCTTGGGCTCAGCTCCCCAATAGAGGTCCTGTGTTAAATAATTGGTTAATGAGTGGGACGCTGGCTGTAACAGGGATTACGACAAGTCTGGCTGCCCTGACTCAGTTAGTAAAGGATCGTGAACGTCAAGTAGATCAGGATCTTTATTTATCGGATCAAGGAAAGTGGCGGTTACCATTTTCGTATCTAACGAGCGCAATCATCATCTCTTTTTTCATGCAGGCCCTTATGTATGTGCTGATGTGTGGCTATTTTAGAGAAGTTCCAGCACTGTCTTTATTACCTGAAGTACTCCACATCATGCTGCTTAGTAGCCTGCTTTCTAGTTTGGTGAATGCCATTTTTGTTTATTTTTTCCATTCCGTAGACAGTCTTGGGAAGTTTTCGACCATAGTGGGTACAGCTTCTGGTTTTTTGGTAGGGACTTATGTACCTTTAGGTGTTCTACCTGATTTTGCACAACTACTAATGAAATGTACTCCAGCAACTTATATTGCTGCACTTTATCGGCAAGTACTCATGAAAGAAGCATTAAATGAGACCTTTAAAGGTCAAGATAAGCTTCTTCAAGAGTTTCAAGAAAAAATGGGTGTTCAGCTCAAATGGCAAGCCTTATTGACAAAGGAACAAACATACCTTATAGTGTTAGGTGGTATTCTTTTAGCTTTGGGGATTTGGGTTTCCTTAGCAAAAAGATCGAATAAAAGAAAGTAAGTGAGAATTGGAGTAGGAATGAAGATTCGTTTTGAGGAAAAACAGGATATCCCAGAAAACGACCCCTGTGTGGTCATTCAAGCCAAGCAATTATCCGATCAAGCACGAGAGGTGATGGACTATCTCGAACAATTTTCGACAGTGAATCAAGTAGTGATCCCTATCAAAACAGATGATCATTTGATCATGGTGAAAATTGATGACATTATTCTAGCCGAGATTGATAAGAATCAGCTAACCATTTATACGACAGACAAAACGTTCATCGTCAGAGATACTTTGACAAATTTTCAACATCGGATTAATCGTCGTAATTTTTTACAGATATCCCGCCACGCGGTGATGAATATCGACCATTTGGAATCGCTATCGGATAGTTTTTCAGGCAATATGATGGCTAAACTGACACGCGGAGTAAAATCAAGTGTCAGTCGGAAATATGTCAAATCCTTGATGGATTATTTAGGGGTATAGGAGAAAGTGATGAAACGAGTTATAGCTTATTTTGTATCTGGTATGAGGACAGGATCCTTCTTTTATTTGTGTTTGGTGTTATTATCCCATGTCTATCCCAACATCGTCTATCCCGCTGTGAATGTCCGCAATATCCTGGCGATCTTTTTGATGAGTGGGACAATGGGGGTCTTGACATTCATTCTTGAGGAAGAAGAGTTTTTGACCTATAGTTTGCGTGTGGCCTTGCATTTAGTTGTGACAGCTACCATCTTAGCATTGACCTACTTATTTTTTGGCTGGGGAGCAGCCTTACGGAGCCCGATTCCTTGGTTGATCTTTCTAGCCATTTACGGTCTGATCTGGCTTTACCAGATTTGGCAACTCCATAAAAAAACTCAACGAATCAACCAAGCTTTGTTGCATCGCAGAAAAGGGAAATAGTCCCAGAAAAAAGTGTATAAGAAAACCACGAAGTTCATACCAAACTTCGTGGTTTTACTTTCTTAATAAGTCAAAACAAAGTATTTTTTCTTACCGCGACGGATAACGGTCAATTCATTTTCTAATTTATCGCTATCGCTCAAGACATAGTCAAGGTCTTGGATGCGTTCGCCGTTGACGTAGATAGCTCCATTTTGAACATCTTCGCGGGCTTGGCGTTTAGAATTGACCACACCAGCTGTGACCAAGAGTTCAACAATGTTGAGGTTGTCTTCTGCTTGTACCTGGTAGTTTGGCACACCACGAAGGCCTTGTTTGAGTTCTTTGACAGAAAGGTTTTTGATGTTTCCTGCAAAGAGTTGTTCTGTGATGTTGAGGGCTTCCTTGTAGGCTTCTTCGCCGTGGACAAGGGTAACCACTTCACGCGCCAAGATCTTTTGAGCCAAGCGTTCATGAGGAGCAGCCTCAAACTGTTTACGGATCTCTTCAATCTCATCAAGTGACAAGAAAGTGAAGATCTTCAAGAAGCGCACAGCATCTGCATCCATCACATTCATCCAGAATTGGTACATTTCGTATGGAGATGTTTTGTCTGCATTGAGCCAGACCGCATTGCCTTCTGATTTACCGAATTTCTTACCAGTTGCATCTGTGATCAAAGGAACAGTCATAACATGACCAGTTTTATCTGCTTTACGACGCATCAACTCAGTACCAGCTGTCATGTTTCCCCATTGGTCAGACCCACCGATTTGAAGGGTGACATTGTGTTCTTGGTTGAGGACGTAGAAGTCATAGCCTTGCATAATTTGGTAGGCAAATTCTGTGTAAGAAATCCCTGTCTCAATCCGTTTTTTAACAGATTCTTTACTCATCATAGCATTGACTGTAAAGTATTTTCCGACATCACGAAGGAAGTCAATAAAACTAATGCTTCCGAACCAATCGTAGTTGTTGACCATTTCGGCTTTATTGTCACCATTTTCAAAATCGAGGAAACGAGACAATTGCCCTTGAATGGAGCGAACCCATTCTTGTACAGTTTCTTTTGTTTGGAGACTACGTTCAGCATCTTTGAAGGACGGATCTCCAATGAGACCAGTCGCACCGCCAACGAGCGCATAAGGTTTGTGGCCTGCTAGTTGAAGACGACGGCTCGTCAAGATGGCAACCAAGTGACCAAGGTGAAGGCTGTCAGCAGTTGGATCATAACCAGTATAATAAGAAACCTGACCTTCTTCCAGTGCTTTGCGCAAGGCTTCTTCATCCGTCGTTTGAAATACCAAACCACGCTCTTTTAGCTCATCAAAAATGTGCATGTGTCTTTTCTCCTTTATAAGTTTATTCATTTCTCTATTCTACCATAAACCACGGAAATGGCAATGCTTTCCATCATTTTCTTGTCCTTACCCAGGAAGAATGAGTGACGATTTCTACGCTCTTGTGATTGAAAACAAAGGGTCTAATCTGCTATAATATAGGGAACAAGGAGAAAGAATCAGTGAATCAATTAAAAGAGAAACTGCAAGAGTTTTGGAAGAAAGTCCAAAAATTCTTTGCAAAGATGTATACAGAAACTCCGAATAAGGAAAAAAATGAGGAAAGTAGCTGGTCTGTCGGCGATATTTTTGCGACCTTTTTGCGCACCCTCAAACTCTTGTGGGATGTCATGATCGCCCTGTTCGTGTGCCTCTTTTTATTTGGTGCAGGGATTGGGATTGGTTATGCGGCGAGCCTCTTTAGCAATGTCAAGGTTCCAAAGACAGAAGAATTGGTCCAGCAGGTCCGCAACGTCAGCAGTGTTTCAAAACTGACCTATTCCGATAAGAGCCTGATTGCAGAAGTGGACAGTGATTTGATCCGCACGCCAGTCGCAGGAGACGCCATTTCAGATAATGTCAAGAAGGCTGTGATCGCTACTGAGGATGAGAATTTTGAAAGCCACAAGGGGGTTGTACCTAAAGCCGTTCTTCGGGCAACACTTGGATCCGTAGCCGGTGTGGGTTCCTCTAGTGGGGGATCAACTCTGACCCAGCAGTTGATCAAACAGCAAGTCGTAGGAGACGCTCCAACCTTTACTCGTAAGGCGACAGAGATTGTTGATGCCCTAGCTTTAGAGCGGGGAATGGATAAAAACGAAATCCTAACCACCTACTTAAATGTTTCGCCTTTTGGACGAAATAATCGAGGACAAAATATTGCAGGTGTGGAAGCTGCAGCTCAAGGGATCTTTGGCGTCTCTGCAAAAGACTTGTCTGTTCCACAGGCAGCCTTTATCGCTGGCTTGCCACAAAGTCCGATTGTCTACTCTCCTTATGCTGCAGACGGTAGCCTAAAGAGCAAGGAGAATCTCGAGTTAGGTCTGGCGCGTGCCAAAGACGTTTTGTTCAATATGTACCGGACGGGAGTCTTGTCGAAAAAAGACTATGAGACCTATGCTCAATACGACTTGACCAAAGACTTCATGGCTCCAGATGGCATCGAGAAAACACCGCATGACTACCTCTACTTCCAAGCCATGGAAGAAGCAAAAGAGGCCATGTATGATTACTTGATCAAGCGAGACAATGTCACCAAGCAAGACTTGAAAAATAATGAAACCGTCAAGGCTTACCAAGAATTAGCTGAGAGCGAGTTGCGCGAAGGTGGCTACACCATTCAAACCACGATTAACAAACCGGTTCACAATGCGATGCAGGCGGCAGTAGCGAATTTTGGAAGCGTCTTGGATGATGGGACGGGTCTTGTAGAAGTTGGGAATGTCCTTATGGACAACCGAACGGGTGCCGTTTTAGGATTTATCGGTGGACGGAATTTTGACGGCAACCAAAACAACCATGCCTTTGATACAGAGCGTTCCCCAGGGTCTACTATCAAACCGCTGTTGGCCTATGGGATTGCCATCGACCAAGGCTTGATGGGAAGCAATAGCATCCTTTCTAACTATCCGACTAATTTCTCAAGTGGTGAGCCAATCATGCACGTGGATAGCCGAGGAACAGCCATGATGGATCTCCGTGAGGCCCTCAATACCTCATGGAATATTCCAGCTTACTGGACTTACCGGACTCTTCGTGAAAAAGGTGTGGATGTCCCATCCTACATGAAGAAAATGGGCTATGATATCCCTGAATATGGCATTGAGAGTCTGCCGATGGGGGGAGGAATTGAGGTCACTGTTGCCCAACATACCAATGGTTTCCAAACCATTGCTAACAATGGGAACTACCTCAAACGCTACATGGTAGAGCAAATCATTGATCGAGATGGGGATGTAGTATACAAGCACGAGGCAGATCCTGTTCGTGTTTACTCTCCAGCAACGGCAACGATTATGCAGGATCTCTTGCGCGGGGTTATTACGTCTGGTGCTACAACGACCTTTAAGTCACGGATTAGCCAAATCAACCCAACACTGGCAGGTGCTGACTGGATTGGAAAAACCGGTACCACTAACTCAAATGGGGATATGTGGCTCATGCTGTCCACCCCAAATGTTTCTTTAGGTGGCTGGATCGGTCATGACAACAATGCTTCCATGCAGACCTTGACCGGATACAACAACAATGCCCAATACATGGCGCAGTTGGCGAATGCAATCTACCAAGCAGATCCAAGTCTCTTTGGAATTCAGGATAAATTCACTCTCGATAAGAGTGTGATCCGTTCTGAAGTGCTCAAATCGACTGGTGAAAGACCAGGCCGCGTCAATGTCAATGGCCGAGATATCGATGTGAGCGGTCAAACGGTGACGAGCCTTTGGGCCAAAAACGGAGCGCCAACCACTCAATACCACTTTGCCATCGGGGGATCGGATAGCGATTATCAAAGTGCTTGGGCAGCAATTCTCGGTAATAGCAGTGGAAATCAGTCGAATAATAAGAACAATTCGACAACCAATAGTTCATCAAGCAATAGTTCAAATCGAAACAGCTCAAATCGTGGCAATCGACGCTAGTCTGATCCAGTAGAAAACCTAGAGAAAGCCTTGATTTTTGGAGCAAAAAACGGTATAATAGTGATAACTAATTTGTCGTGTGCTTTATTTGAAATATTGTCCAAATAAGAGCTTACAGCAGTTAAATCTTACTTGAATAAGTCGATTTAGCTGCTCTTTTTGTGCCTATTTTTCAGAAAAAACCTAGTTTGTTACACAAATTTAATTTTTCTAAAAATTACAAAAAGCGACGAATAAGGTGAAGAGACAGCTCTTCACGTGATGCAAATCACACAATTGTAGTTAAAACCGGATAGGTGGTAGGAGTGATGTTACCAAGCTATCCTAGTATGGAAAAAGGAGCTAAAAACTTTGGCAGGACATGACGTTCAATACGGGAAACATCGGACCCGTCGTAGTTTTTCAAGAATCAAAGAGGTTCTTGATTTACCAAACTTGATTGAAATCCAGACAGACTCATTCAAAGATTTCTTGGATCATGGCTTGAAGGAAGTATTTGAAGATGTGCTTCCCATCTCAAACTTCACGGATACAATGGAATTGGAATTTGTGGGTTATGAAATCCGCGAACCTAAGTATTCGCTTGAAGAAGCGCGCATCCACGATGCCAGCTACTCAGCACCAATCTTTGTGACCTTCCGTTTGGTCAACAAAGAAACAGGTGAAATCAAGACCCAAGAAGTTTTCTTTGGTGATTTCCCAATCATGACTGAAATGGGAACCTTTATCATCAATGGTGGAGAACGGATTATCGTATCTCAGTTGGTCCGCTCACCAGGTGTCTACTTCAATGATAAGGTGGACAAGAATGGTAAGGTTGGTTATGGATCAACTGTTATCCCTAACCGTGGGGCTTGGTTAGAGCTTGAAACCGACTCAAAAGACATTGCTTACACACGTATCGACCGCACACGTAAGATTCCATTTACAACGCTTGTGCGTGCTCTTGGATTCTCTGGAGATGATGAAATCATCGATATCTTTGGGGACAGCGAATTGGTTCGCAATACCATCGAAAAAGATATCCACAAAAATCCAATGGATTCACGGACAGATGAAGCCCTCAAAGAAATCTACGAGCGTCTTCGTCCAGGTGAACCAAAAACAGCGGAAAGCTCACGTAGCTTGTTGGTAGCTCGTTTCTTTGATCCACGTCGTTATGACTTGGCTCCTGTTGGTCGCTACAAGATCAACAAGAAACTCAATATCAAGAACCGCTTGTTGAACCAAACAATCGCAGAACCATTGGTAGATGCTGAAACAGGGGAAATCCTTGTAGAAGCTGGTACTGTCATGACGCGCGATGTGATCGACAGCATCTCAGAACAATTGGATAACGGTTTGAACAAAATCACCTACATTCCAAATGATGCTGCTGTTTTGACAGAACCAGTTGAATTGCAAAAATTCAAAGTTGTCGCTCCAACAGATCCAGACCGCGTTGTCACCATCATCGGAAATGCTAACCCATCTGACAAAGTACGGATTGTGACTCCAGCTGATATCTTGGCAGAAATGAGCTATTTCTTGAACCTTGCAGAAGGTATTGGCCGTGTAGATGATATCGACCACCTTGGAAATCGTCGGATTCGTGCCGTTGGTGAATTGCTTGCCAACCAAGTGCGTCTTGGACTTTCACGGATGGAACGAAACGTTCGCGAACGGATGTCTGTACAAGATAACGACGTCTTGACACCACAACAAATCATCAACATCCGCCCAGTAACTGCAGCAATTAAAGAATTCTTTGGATCTTCACAGTTGTCACAGTTCATGGACCAACACAACCCACTTTCTGAGTTGTCTCACAAACGTCGTTTGTCTGCCTTAGGGCCTGGTGGTTTGACACGTGACCGTGCCGGATATGAAGTGCGTGACGTGCACTATACCCACTATGGTCGTATGTGTCCAATCGAAACACCTGAAGGACCAAACATCGGTTTGATCAACAACTTGTCATCTTACGGACACTTGAACAAATATGGCTTCATCCAAACGCCATACCGTAAAGTGGACCGGGAAAAAGGTGTAGTCACCAACGAAATCGTTTGGTTGACAGCCGATGAAGAAGATGAGTACATCGTCGCTCAGGCTAACTCTAAGTTGAACGAAAAAGGTGGCTTTGCTGAGCCAATCGTTATGGGACGTCACCGTGGTAACAACCAAGAATTCCCATCTGATCAAGTCGACTACATGGACGTATCTCCAAAACAAGTAGTTGCCGTTGCGACAGCATGTATTCCTTTCTTGGAAAACGATGACTCCAACCGTGCCCTCATGGGTGCCAACATGCAACGTCAGGCTGTGCCATTGATCGATCCAAAAGCCCCTTATGTGGGTACTGGTATGGAATACCAAGCAGCCCATGACTCAGGAGCTGCAGTCATTGCTCAACACGATGGTAAAGTTACTTATGCGGATGCGGACAAGGTAGAAGTTCGTCGGGAAGATGGATCTCTTGATGTCTATCACGTCCAAAAATTCCGTCGTTCAAACTCAGGTACTGCTTACAACCAACGTACCCTTGTAAAAGTTGGCGATGTCGTTGAAAAAGGCGACTTTATCGCTGACGGTCCATCTATGGAAAAAGGGGAAATGGCCCTTGGTCAAAACCCAATCGTCGCTTACATGACATGGGAAGGGTATAACTTCGAGGATGCCGTTATCATGAGCGAACGCTTGGTGAAAGAAGATGTCTACACATCTGTTCACTTGGAAGAATTCGAATCAGAAACACGCGATACCAAGTTAGGCCCTGAAGAAATTACCCGTGAAATTCCAAACGTTGGGGAAGATGCTCTTCGTGACTTGGATGAAACAGGTATTATCCGTATTGGTGCGGAAGTAAAAGAAGGCGATATCCTTGTCGGTAAGGTAACACCGAAGGGTGAGAAAGACCTTTCTGCTGAAGAACGTCTCCTTCACGCGATCTTTGGAGATAAATCTCGTGAAGTGCGGGATACTTCTCTTCGTGTACCTCACGGTGGAGATGGAGTCGTTCGCGACGTTAAGATCTTTACACGTGCAAACGGAGATGAATTGCAATCTGGTGTCAACATGTTGGTTCGTGTTTACATCGCACAAAAACGCAAGATCCGCGTCGGAGATAAGATGGCCGGTCGTCACGGAAACAAAGGGGTTGTGTCTCGTATTGTTCCAGTTGAAGACATGCCTTACCTTCCAGACGGTACACCGGTTGATATCATGTTGAACCCTCTTGGGGTACCATCACGTATGAATATCGGTCAGGTTATGGAACTTCACCTTGGTATGGCCGCTCGTAACTTGGGTATTCACATCGCAACACCAGTCTTTGACGGAGCAAGCTCAGAAGACCTCTGGGATACTGTGAAAGAAGCTGGTATGGATAGTGATGCCAAGACGATTCTTTACGATGGACGTACAGGTGAGCCATTTGACAACCGTGTCTCTGTCGGTGTTATGTACATGATCAAGCTTCACCACATGGTTGATGATAAACTCCATGCCCGTTCAGTCGGACCATACTCAATGGTTACTCAACAACCACTCGGAGGGAAAGCTCAGTTTGGTGGACAACGTTTCGGGGAAATGGAAGTGTGGGCCCTTGAGGCTTATGGTGCATCAAATGTCCTTCAAGAAATCTTGACCTACAAGTCAGATGATGTCAACGGACGTTTGAAAGCTTATGAAGCGATTACCAAAGGTAAACCGATTCCAAAACCAGGTGTACCAGAATCCTTCCGCGTTCTTGTCAAAGAATTGCAATCTCTTGGTCTTGACATGCGTGTCTTGGACGAAGATGATCAAGAAGTGGAACTTCGTGACCTCGATGAAGGGGAAGACGATGATGTGATTCATGTGGATGACCTTGAAAAAGCACGTGAAAAAGCAGCTAAGGAAGCAAAAGCAGCCTTTGATGCTGAAGAATCAGAAAAATAATCAGTAAAAATGATTGTCTTGTAAGAAACCAATGCTTCTGACAGGATGATTCGATAACAAGATACAGACACAAGGAGGGAGGTGGCAAGAAAGTTTTCTTTCTTTCCCCACCTAAGCTGTATCCAAATGAAACAAGTATGAAAACAAGGAAAGGTAAGAAATAGTGGTTGATGTAAATCGTTTTAAAAGTATGCAAATCACCCTAGCTTCTCCAAGCAAGGTCCGTTCATGGTCTTATGGAGAGGTCAAGAAACCTGAAACAATCAACTACCGTACATTGAAACCAGAACGTGAAGGTCTCTTTGATGAAGTCATCTTTGGACCTACAAAAGACTGGGAATGTGCGTGTGGGAAATACAAACGGATCCGTTACAAAGGGATCGTTTGTGACCGCTGTGGGGTTGAAGTAACACGTGCCAAGGTTCGTCGTGAACGTATGGGACACATCGAGTTGAAAGCGCCTGTATCACACATCTGGTACTTCAAAGGAATCCCTTCTCGTATGGGATTGACCTTGGATATGAGCCCTCGTGCCCTTGAAGAAGTCATTTACTTCGCAGCTTACGTGGTGATCGATCCAAAAGATACACCACTTGAGCACAAATCCATCATGACAGAACGTGAATACCGTGAACGCTTGCGTGAATACGGACCAGGTTCCTTTGTAGCTAAGATGGGTGCAGAAGCCATCCAAGACCTCTTGAAACAAGTGGATTTGGAAGCTGAAATTGCTCTCTTGAAAGAAGAATTGAAGACTGCAACTGGTCAAAAACGTGTGAAGGCTGTGCGCCGTTTGGATGTCTTGGACGCCTTCTACAAATCTGGCAACAAGCCAGAATGGATGGTCCTCAACATCCTTCCCGTTATTCCACCAGATCTTCGTCCGATGGTCCAATTGGATGGTGGCCGTTTTGCCGCCTCTGACTTGAATGACCTTTATCGCCGGGTAATTAACCGGAACAACCGTTTGGCACGTTTGTTAGAATTGAATGCCCCTGGTATCATCGTGCAAAACGAAAAACGGATGCTCCAAGAAGCTGTCGATGCTTTGATCGACAACGGTCGTCGTGGTCGTCCAATCACAGGACCAGGTAGTCGTCCACTCAAATCATTGAGCCACATGCTCAAAGGGAAACAAGGACGCTTCCGTCAAAACTTGCTTGGTAAACGGGTGGACTTCTCAGGACGTTCCGTTATCGCCGTTGGTCCAACTCTGAAGATGTACCAATGTGGTGTGCCACGTGAAATGGCTATCGAGCTCTTCAAACCATTTGTTATGCGTGAAATCGTTGCACGTGATATCGTACAAAACGTTAAAGCTGCAAAACGCTTGGTCGAACGTGGAGATGAACGTATCTGGGATATCTTGGAAGAAGTCATCAAAGAACACCCAGTTCTCTTGAACCGCGCACCGACCCTTCACCGTTTGGGGATCCAAGCCTTTGAACCTGTCTTGATTGACGGGAAAGCCCTTCGCTTGCACCCCCTTGTCTGTGAAGCCTACAATGCCGACTTCGATGGAGACCAAATGGCCATCCACGTACCGCTT
Source organism: Streptococcus sp. HMSC065C01 (assembly GCF_001813525.1). NCBI lineage: Bacteria > Bacillati > Bacillota > Bacilli > Lactobacillales > Streptococcaceae > Streptococcus > Streptococcus sp. HMSC065C01. The sequence continues at coordinate 36,521 of NZ_KV812856.1, forward strand.
TCAGAAGAAGCTCAAGCAGAAGCTCGTATCTTGATGTTGGCTGCTGAGCATATCTTGAACCCTAAAGATGGTAAACCAGTCGTTACGCCATCTCAGGATATGGTATTGGGGAACTACTACCTCACTATGGAAGAAGCTGGTCGTGAAGGTGAAGGAATGGTCTTTAAAGACCGTGATGAAGCCGTGATGGCTCTTCGCAATGGCTATGTTCACTTGCATACCCGTGTCGGAATTGCGACGGATAGCTTGAACAAACCATGGACAGAAGCACAACAACACAAGATTCTCTTGACAACTGTTGGTAAGATTCTCTTTAACGATATCATGCCTGCAGAGCTTCCATACCTTCAAGAGCCTAATAATGCCAACTTGACAGAAGGTGTTCCAGCTGAGTACTTCTTGGAGCCTGGTCAAGATGTCAAATCAGCGATTGAGAAATTGGAATTAAACGTTCCTTTCAAGAAGAAAAATCTTGGAAATATCATCGCCGAAATCTTCAAACGTTTCCGTACAACTGAAACGTCTGCTTTCTTGGACCGCTTGAAAGACTTAGGTTACCATCATTCAACCCTTGCTGGTTTGACAGTGGGGATTGCCGATATTCCGGTCGTTGAAGATAAGGCAGAAATCATTGAAGAATCTCACAAACGTGTGGAACAGATCACGAAACAATTCCGTCGTGGTTTGATCACGGATGACGAACGCTACAATGCTGTTACAGCTGAATGGCGTGCAGCCCGTGAGAAATTGGAAAAACGCTTGGTGGATAACCAAGATCCGAAGAACCCAATCGTTATGATGATGGACTCTGGAGCCCGTGGTAACATCTCAAACTTCTCGCAACTTGCCGGTATGCGTGGTTTGATGGCCGCTCCAAACGGACGGATCATGGAATTGCCAATCCTGTCAAACTTCCGCGAAGGTTTGTCAGTACTCGAAATGTTCTTCTCAACTCACGGTGCCCGTAAAGGGATGACCGATACGGCCCTTAAGACAGCCGACTCAGGTTACTTGACTCGTCGTTTGGTTGACGTTGCCCAAGACGTCATTATTCGTGAAGATGACTGTGGAACAGACCGTGGACTTGTGATCCGTGCCATTACTGATGGTAAGGAAATGATCGAGCCACTCGAAGAACGCTTGACTGGTCGTTATACCAAGAAATCTGTTAAACATCCTGAAACAGGTGAAGTCATCGTTGGTCCAGATACCTTGATCTCAGAAGACCTAGCACGTGAAATTGTTCATGCTGGTGTGGAAGAAGTCACTATCCGCTCTGTCTTTACATGTAACACCCGCCATGGTGTCTGCCGTCACTGTTATGGTATCAACTTGGCGACTGGTGATGCGGTTGAAGTGGGTGAAGCAGTCGGAACTATCGCTGCCCAATCTATCGGGGAACCTGGTACACAGTTGACCATGCGTACCTTCCACACGGGTGGGGTTGCCTCAAATACCGATATCACTCAGGGTCTTCCTCGTGTCCAAGAAATTTTTGAAGCCCGCAATCCAAAAGGGGAAGCGGTCATCACTGAGGTCAAAGGGGAAGTCACAGCCATCGAAGAAGATGCTTCTACACGGACCAAGAAAGTCTTTGTTAGCGGAGCAACTGGTGAGGGCGAATACGTTGTCCCTTACACTGCCCGCATGAAAGTCGAAGTGGGAGATCAAGTTTCTCGTGGTGATGCTCTGACAGAAGGATCTATTCAACCAAAACGTCTCCTTGCCGTTCGTGATGTCTTGTCAGTTGAAACATACCTCCTTGCGGAAGTACAAAAAGTATACCGTAGCCAAGGGGTAGAAATCGGCGACAAACACATCGAGGTAATGGTGCGTCAAATGATCCGTAAAGTACGTGTCATGGATCCAGGAGATACAGACCTTCTCATGGGTACTCTGATGGACATTACAGACTTTACAGATGCCAATAAGGATGTCCTTATCTCTGGTGGAGTTCCTGCAACTGCTCGTCCAGTCCTTATGGGAATTACCAAAGCCTCTCTTGAAACCAACAGTTTCTTGTCAGCGGCTTCCTTCCAAGAAACCACTCGTGTTCTTACTGACGCAGCGATCCGTGGTAAGAAAGACCATCTCCTTGGACTTAAGGAAAATGTTATCATTGGTAAGATTATTCCTGCAGGTACAGGTATGGCTCGTTACCGTAACTTGGAACCACAAGCAGTCAATGAAGTTGAAATCATCGAAGAAGTGCCATTAACAGATGGAACAGTCGATGAAGTTCAAACAGCTGAAGTCGTAGAAAAATAAGAAAATAAGTCGGAACTACAAGTTCCGGCTTTTTTTGAAAAAATTATAAAAATTTATTATTTGAAAAATAATTGTATAATTATTGAATTATTTTTTTACCAAAAATATTAGCCCGGTAAAAGTCGTGCTGTAAATACTTACAATTAGTGATTATATGGATATGTATTCTAAACACCAAAATAATAAAATGACTAACTATTAGTAATTTCTTTATAAAACCCAAAAATCGGTTTGACATTTAAAGTCATTGGCGGTAGAATGAAAAAAGATGTACACAAATTAAAAAAATGTCGAATTACATGTATGTCGACGGGGGAAGTTTATGGGAAAATTGAAAATTATGGTTGTGTTTGGGACGCGACCGGAGGCCATTAAAATGGCCCCTTTAGTGTTGGAGTTGCAAAAGCAGAGGGAGACCGTTGAGACCATTACGGTGGTCACTGCCCAGCACCGTCAAATGCTGGACCAGGTTTTAGAAACCTTTAACATCGTACCTGATTACGATTTGGATATTATGGGGAAAAGCCAGACCTTATTAGACATTACCTCTAAAATTCTGAATCAATTAGATCCAGTTATCAAAAAAGAAAAGCCAGATATGGTGCTCGTTCATGGAGATACGACCACTACCTTTGCGGCGAGTTTGGTTGCCTTTTACAATCAAGTCCGCATTGGCCACGTCGAAGCTGGTTTGAGAACCTTTGATAAATATTCTCCGTATCCAGAAGAGATGAACCGTCAAATGACGGATGATCTAGCGGATCTGTATTTTGCGCCGACTGGCGAAAGTAAGGCCAATCTCTTAAAAGAAAATCATCCGGAATCCTCTATTGTGGTGACAGGAAATACTGCTATTGATGCGCTGAAACTCACGGTTCAAGAGAACTATCATCACGAAGTATTGGATCAATTAGATCCAGCTAAAAAAATCATCCTTGTCACTATGCATCGAAGAGAAAATCAAGGAGCTCCCATGAGAGCGGTCTTTGGAGCTCTGAGAGAAATGGTGGATCAAGAACCGACTATTGAAGTGGTTTACCCAGTGCACCTTAGTCCAGCGGTACAAGAGGCGGCAAACGATCTATTAGGAGATCATGATCGGATCCATCTCATTGCACCTTTAGATGTGCTTGACTTCCACAACTTGGCTTCGAGAAGTTACTTCATCATGTCGGATTCAGGTGGGGTACAAGAAGAAGCGCCATCATTGGGGAAACCGGTATTGGTATTGCGTGATACAACAGAACGCCCAGAAGGGGTCAAAGCAGGGACTTTGAAATTAGTTGGTACGGATCCTGCCGTCGTCAAATCCACGATAACGGAGCTCTTAACCAACGAACATCTTTATCTAGAAATGGCAAATGCCCGAAATCCTTATGGAGATGGAAGAGCTTCTGAGCGAATCGTGCAAGCTATTAAACATTACTTTGGCCAGGGAGATGCTGCTGAAGAATTTCATGAGGGAGAGAAAGAATAAATGAAAAAAACGGAAAAGTTAAGTAGATGGTTGCTAATTTTGATTGTTTTCGAAGTACTTCTTTTACTTTACTGCTTGTTTTTTGCAAGAGAGATTCTGATTGAAGAAGGATTATTCTTTGTTTTAGGATTATTTTCTGCTATTGTTTTATCAGATTTGTTGTTGACATGGACCATCCTGTTGTCATTTGCCCTAGGGATTGTCTTTTTGGTGGCGGGTGTTGTCTATATCCCATTTCATCAAGCCTTGCTTCTGCTCTTTAGTTTTCCAATCTTGATTGGAATTTTGACCCAAATTCGCTACCACCTCTTTAAAGAGATTGCAAAAGTGAAGGATCAAGAGCCAGAAGCTTACGCAGATTACCGCAACCGCATCGCTTCTTATGGCGGACAAACCAATGATACAATTCAGGCCTTACTCATTCACTGGTCGCACGAGGAATTGTTCTTCCAATTGCAACCGAGAGAGTACAATCGGACCTTGAACCAAATCAACTATTTGTTAACGCATCATCTGAAGCCAAATGAAAGCTTGTATTATGTATCAGACGGTAATTTCTTGATCTTATCTTCTGATAGCGAGCGGGATCTGAAGAGCGATTATATGACGGTCTTAAAACCACAGTTGGAAGGACTGGTTTTCCAAGGAGAAGATGGGGTTCAGGGCATCCAATTTCAGTCAGGATTTCTTGTAGTGGATCAATCCAATCGAACCAAATACCATCGCTATAAAGAAATGATTCGTTACTTAAAACGTCAACTTGAAACAGATATTATTGTGGAATATTAGGAGGAAAACATGTCTCTTACAAATATATTTTTTAATATAGCTGTAGGCATCAGTGTATTTTTTGCCTTGTGCTTTATTGTATTATTTGTAGCTTATACGGTGATTTACCACCGTGTCAATAAAAATTTTAAGGCGGTGGACCATGATTAGTCAGATTGTGATGATTATTGCCTTGATTTCGATTTGGTTGTCCTTAGCCTGGGGCTTAGTAATCCTCTTTTCAGCCGTTCATTTTTGGTTTAAACACAGTGATTTTCGTGTTAATACGGATCCGCTTCCTTATTATCCAAAAGTGACGATCGTCGTGCCCGCCCATAATGAGGATGTGGTCATTGCACAAACAGCTAAAGCGATCCTTGATATGAACTACCCACATGATCGTGTTGAATTACTGCTCTTTGCGGATAATTGTTCTGATCGAACCTATGAAGAGTGTTTGGCGGTTAAAGCATTGCCAGAGTATGCAGGACGTGATTTGACCATTATCAATCGAAGCGGGACAGGTGGGAAAGCCGGTGTGCTAAATGACGCTTTGGCGATGGCAACCGGAGACTATATCTGCGTCTATGATGCAGATGCCATGCCTGAAAAGAATGCTCTTTATTTCCTTGTGAAAGAAGTCCTCAAAGATCCAGAACGTCATGTGGCTTCTTTCGGCCGCAATAAAACGCGGAATGCCAATCAAAACTTCTTGACTCGCTGTATCAACCAAGAAATTGTCGTTACCCAACGGGTTCATCATGTGGGCATGTGGCATCTCTTTAAGATTGGACGGATTCCAGGAACTAACTTCATTATTCAAACCGAATTTGTCAAGAGTATTGGAGGATGGAAAAACGGTGCCTTGACTGAGGATACAGATATTTCCTTCAAGATTATGCAAAGTGGGAAGTTGATTGCGCTAGCCTATAATTCAGAAGCCTTCCAACAAGAGCCAGAGACTCTGAAGAGTTACTATATGCAACGGAAACGTTGGGCCAAAGGGAATTATGAAGTGGTTCTTTCCAACTTCAAGCATTTATTTGGTAAGGGAAATTGGCGCGTGAAGTTGGAAGTGACCAACTATTCCTGTGTCTTCTTCTGGTTTAACGCAGCCATCGTCTTATCGGACTTGATCTTTTTTGCCAATATTCTGGCCATGTGTATCCATACAGTGGTGCCAGGTGTGCAAATTCCATTTGCCTTTGATTCTGAAAATATCTACATTGCGCAATTGATGCTCTTCAATTGGATCTTGATGATTGGGCTTTATCTGCTTCAGATTAATGTGGCTCTTGCCTCACAATTTGGTCAAGCTACTACCAAGCAAATTTGGTTGGCCTTGGCTGCCTATTTCACCTATTCTCAACTGTTTATCATTGTGTCGATTGATGCCATCTCTTCGATTGTGATGGATAAACTATTGCACCGGAAAGAAACCAAATGGGTTAAAACAAAACGATTCGCAGGATAGGAGAGATTATGAATACGAAAAAGATGAGATATGTATGGTTTCTAGTCATCCTTTGCATTTTCTGTTTGACCTTGTTTTTAGCGAGAACGAGAAGTAAAGTGGAGATGCGAAATCGAATTTATCGTCAGTGGAATGAGCATTTTGTTGTTTCAAAAGGGAAAGAATCCTATGTTCGAACCACCAATGATAGCAATCAAACAGTAGTGTTATCCGAGGCGCAAAGTTATGGAATGCTCATTACTGTTGCAGCTGCTGAAAAAGGACAAGCCCAACAAGCAGACTTTGACCGACTCTATCACTATTATCTAAATCATCGCTTAGAAGGTACCCAATTGATGTCTTGGAAACAAACCATCAGCAATGGAAAAGCAAAAGATGAGGATCATAACGCCACAGATGGGGATCTCTACATCGCCTATGCTCTTCTAAAAGCTGCTCAGCAATGGCCAAAGCAAGCCAAAGACTACCAGGTTCAAGCCAAAGCGATTTTAGAAGATATTCTCGCACACAACTACAATGAAGAAACTGGTGTGTTAACGGTGGGGAATTGGGCCAATCAGGACTCGGAGTTTTATCATTTGATGCGGACGTCTGATACACTGCCAGCGCAATTCCAGATCTTTTATGAAGTGACAAAAGATTCGAAGTGGTTGGATATCAAAGAAAAGATGTTGCAGCAACTCCAAACGATCAGCTCCCAAACCAAAACAGGTTTACTACCTGATTTCATCTGGGTAGATGAGCAAGGAACGCGTGTAGCGGATCCCAAGACGATTGAATCCAAGTATGATGGTGCCTACTCGTATAACGCTTGTCGCCTTCCATACAACCTTGTTCAAAGTAAGGACAAAACCAGTCAACAATTGGTGAAAAAGATGCTTAACTTTTTCAAGAGTCAACGAAACCTGTATGCAGGTTATGACTTGAAAGGGAAGGCCTTGAACAATCATCAGGCAGCAAGCTTTTTGGCACCGATTGTCTATGCCTCTGAACATGAAAAAGGCTATTTGAAGTTGGTTCAACAGAACAAGTATATCTTTACACAAGATCTACCTCTGAATAACTATTACGATGCAACCATGACAACTATGATTGCACTAGAATTGTTCTAAATACTTGAGAAAAGAGAGTTCCCCAGGATGGTCTGTCCATTTTGTTGGGACTCTCTTCTTTTGATTCTCGAAAAAAGGAACCAATAGCAATTAGGCAGTCTATTTTTGAAAAATAATTGTGAAAATCACCTGAAAACTACCTGAAAAATCATGCTCTGAGCAGAAAACTTTTATTCTCAAAGGATTTTCTATATAATAGAGGATACAAAGGATGGAAGAGTTTATGTATCGAGTGATTGAAATGTACGGGGACTGTGAACCCTGGTGGTTTTTAGAAGGTTGGGAAGAAGATATCGTGAGTAGTCGGAAGTTTGAAGACTATTACCAGGCTTTGAAATACTACAAGCAGAAGTGGTTGGAGTTAAATGAGCACTTTCCAAGTTATAAGAGTCGGAGTGACCTCATGACGATCTTTTGGGATACCAAGGAGCAAGAGTGGTGTGAGGACTGCAGTGAAGATGTGCAGTTTTTCCATTCGATTGTCCTCCTAGAAGACGAGCATAAGATCCCTAAAAGCAAGCTCCGCCCAGGCTACGAAAAGGAAAGAGGCAGTCGCAAACACCGTTCTTGTCAATATACACTCGATTCAAAAAAGGGGACGACCCTGTCATAAGAAAAATCAGAAGATTTTTTAGAGCGATCTAGAAAGTCTTCTTTTTTGTTTTCTTTTTCGAATAGTATAAGTGAGAGGAGGAGCTATGGTTCAAGAAATTGCAAAAAAATTGATCCGTATGGGGAAGAAGGAAGAAGCTCAGGATCTCTATTTCGTTCCTCGGAAGGAGGAGTATCAGGTTTTTATGAGGGTCGGAGATGAGAGGCGTTTTGTGCAATCCTTTCCTTTTGAGGAGATGACGGCTATTATCAGCCATTTTAAATTTGTAGCAGGGATGAATGTGGGAGAAAAAAGGCGCAGCCAGCTAGGATCGTGTGATTACCCTTTGGAGAATGGAGTGGTATCGATTCGCTTGTCGACGGTGGGGGATTATCGTGGCTATGAAAGCTTGGTCATTCGGCTTTTGCATGATGAGGAACGCGAATTGCGGTTTTGGTTTGATCAATTGCCAGACTTGAAGAAGAAATTGGCTGGTCGTGGCCTCTATCTCTTTGCAGGTCCCGTTGGCTCGGGAAAGACCACTCTCATGCATGCTTTGGCGCAAGAGCGCTTTGCAGACCAACAAGTTATGTCTATTGAAGATCCTGTCGAGATCAAGCAAGAGAATATGCTTCAGCTTCAGCTGAATGACCAGATCGGCATGACCTATGACAACCTGATCAAACTCTCCTTACGTCATCGACCGGATCTTCTCATTATTGGGGAGATCCGAGATAAGGAAACGGCCCGTGCAGTTGTACGAGCTAGTTTGACAGGAGTCACCGTCTTCTCTACGATTCATGCCAAGAGCGTTCGAGGTGTTTATGAGAGGCTCTTAGAACTTGGAGTGAGTGAGGAAGAGCTCAAGATTGTTTTACAAGGTATTTGTTACCAACGATTAATTGCAGGAGGAGGTGTGGTCGATTTTGCGACGGAAAATTATCAAGAGCACTCAGCCAGCCGCTGGAACCAACAAATGGATCTCTTGGCTCAATCAGGATCTATCCAGCTGGCTCAGGCGCAAGCCGAAAAAATTATCTACCGCTAAACAAAAGCAAATCATCGAATTGTTTTTGAATCTTTATTCGAGTGGTTTTCATCTGTCTGAGATTGTCGATTTTCTAGATCGCTCTCACCTAGTGGAGAGTCGTTTGGTTTCCAAGATGCGAGAGGATCTCTCGCGGGGCCGGAGTTTTTCAGAGATGATGGCAGGGATCGGTTTTTCAGATGCAGTGACGACACAGCTGTCTCTTGCTGAGCTCCATGGCAATCTTGCATTGAGCTTGGAGAAAATCAGTGCTTACTTAGAAAACATGTGCAAGGTCAAGAAAAAGCTGATCGAGGTGAGCACTTATCCTCTTATCTTGCTTGGATTTTTGGTTCTGATTATGCTAGGCTTGCGCAATTATTTGCTCCCTCAAATGGATGCTCAAAATATTGGGACGCAATTGATCAGTTCCTTCCCCAAACTCTTTTTGGCCTTAGGATCGGGACTGGTGGCCTTCTTCTTACTCGGCTTTCTCCATTATCGAAAGTCAGGCAAGATCAAAATTTTTAGAAACTTGTCTCATCTGCCTTTCGGGAAAGGCATGATTCAAGCTTATTTGACAGCTTATTATGCCAGGGAATGGGGCAATCTGATTGGGCAAGGATTGGAGTTATCTCAGATTTTTTCCATGATGCAGGAGCAAAAATCCCAGCTTTTTCAAGAAATTGGAAGGGACTTAGCTCTTTCTTTAGATCGTGGCCAGTCCTTCTCAAAGACGGTCAGGGGGTATCCTTTTTTCAAAAAAGAATTGTCCCTTATGATTGAATATGGTGAAGTCAAATCAAAGCTCGGAAGTGAACTAGAGATCTACGCTGAAAAAACATGGGAAGATTTCTTTCGTCGGGTTCACCAGGCCATGAATGTGATACAACCCTTGGTGTTTGTCTTTGTGGCTCTTGTGATTGTGTTACTCTATGCAGCCATGTTGCTGCCGATTTATCAAAATATGGAGGTTCATTTATGAAAAAATTAAAAACCTATAAGGTTAAAGCCTTTACACTTATTGAAATGTTGGTGGTCTTATTGATCATCAGTGTGCTCTTATTGCTCTTTGTGCCGAATTTGACCAAGCAAAAAGACTCCGTGAAAGAGACAGGAAATGCAGCGGTTGTGAAGGTGGTCGAAAGTCAGGCTGAATTGTACGAGCTCAATCATACCAATGACCAGGCCACCCTAGCAAAACTGATTGCTGATGGAAATATTACCAACAAACAAGCAGAATCCTACCGTGCCTATTATGCGAAAAATAGTGGAGAAATTCGTGCGGTTGCAGATTAAGGCCTTCACTTTGGTGGAGACCCTTCTGACCTTGATGATTGTCAGTTTTATCTATCTGGGCTTATCGGGATCGATCAAGACGAGCTTTCAGCAGGTGGAAGAAAAAGTATTTTTTGCAGAGTTTGAACACCTCTATCAAGAAAGCCAGAAGATAGCACTGGCAAGGCAAACGGAATTGGATGTTGAAATGACTGCAAGGAAGATTCGAACGCCTTATCAGACGGTGGAGATTCCTGATTCTGTTATTTTGCAAGATCCTAAAACTATTCGTTTAGACCGTGCAGGTGGCAATTCATCCCTGGCCAATGTTCACTTTCAGACACAGAGAGGAGTGGTGACTTATCAACTGTCGCTTGGAAATGGGAAAATTAAAAAAAGCATCCGTTCCCGCTAGTATTCTCATAGAATCTTTGGTAGCCTTGGGTTTATTTGCCATGATTACGACCTTATTGTTAGGGGAGATCCGGCGTTCGCGCAAGGAGCGACTAGTGGATTTCAAAGAGGTAGAGGTCTTATCTGTCGCTCAAATGGCGCTTCAGACAGGGCAAAATCATCTTGAGGCCAATGGTATTCAGGTTCAAGTCGAAAAAGATGCCGATCAACTCACGGTCTATCATCAAGGAAAGGTGGTGCTGCATGTGGAATAAAGGAAAGGTCAAGGCCTTTACCCTGCTCGAAGCCTTGGTCGCTCTCTTAGTGCTTAGTGGGGGAGTGCTGGTCTTTCAAGGCTTGACCAAGCTTCTGCATGCTGAATTGGACTACCAGGCGCATCAAAAGCAGGAAGAATGGATACTTTTTCAGCAACAATTGCAGGTGGAATTGGACCGGAGTCATTTTGAAAAAGTAGCGGACAATCATATCTACTTGGTTCAGGATCAAAAACCAATTGCTATTGGCCAATCTAAAGGAGATGATATCCGAAAAACAGATGATAAGGGCAGGGGCTATCAGCCTATGATTTCAGGTGTTCGCTCTAGCCAAATTTGGCAGGAGGGAGATTTGCTTCATCTGCGGTTGGATTTTGAAGAAGGTCTAGAAAGGGAGTATGTCTACCATGTGGTACCAGCGATACAAAATGAAAAAAGTTAAGGCTGGTGTCTTGCTTTACGCTCTCTTGATGGCAGCGATTTTTAGTCTCTTGCTTCAGTTTTACCTGCACCGTCAGGTTGCGGAGAGACGGATCTTAAAGACGAGTCAAGAGCGCCTTCGGGCTTATGCTTTGGTGCAAATGGCTCTTGAAAAGAGAAAGAGTGATGAGAAGACATCGGAGATTCATTTAAAGTCTGGAACAGTTCAGCTAAAGAAGGATACTGGTTTTCTTCATGCCCAAGCTGAGATGGATGGCGAAAGCTATGAGTTTGTCCTTCCAGTAAGGGAAGAAAAAGAAAGTAAGAAGAGCCAAAAAGAAAAGAAGAAGACACAGAAAGATAAGGCGAAGGCAGGGAGCGAAACACCTTCTGAAGAGACGCCAAACGAGATCAAGGAACCATCAGAAAATAGCGAAAAAGACTAATTTTTGGTATGATAGGGTGCGGAGGAAATCATGAATTTCGAAAAAATTGAACAAGCTTATACCTATCTATTAGAAAACACTCAAAGTATTCAAAATGAATTGTCGACCAACTTTTATGACGCCTTGATTGAACAAAATGCCATGTATTTGGATGGCAAGACGGATTTAGACATTGTTAAAAACAATAGCAAAAAATTAAAAGAACTAGGTTTAAGTAAGGAAGAATGGCGCAGAGCCTACCAATTCCTTTTTATGAAAGCTGCTCAGACAGAACCTTTACAAGCGAATCACCAGTTCACACCAGATGCGATTGGTTTTATCATTACATTTTTGATCGATCAGTTGGCTAAAAGCGACCAACTGGATGTCTTAGAAGTGGGAAGTGGAACCGGAAATCTCGCTGAGACCATTGTCAACAATAGCCGTCTCACGATTGATTACTTAGGATTGGAAGTAGATGATCTTTTGATTGACCTATCTGCTAGTATCGCAGATGTGATGGAATCCAGTGTTGTCTTTGCACAAGGCGATGCGGTTCGCCCACAAGTGTTGAAAGAAAGTGACTTGATCGTTAGTGATCTTCCTATTGGTTATTATCCAGATGATGCGATTGCACAGCGCTATCAGGTAGCGAGCTCCGAAGGCCATACCTATGCCCATCACCTCATGATGGAACAGGCTCTGAAATACCTGAAACCTCAAGGAGTAGCCATCTTTTTAGCTCCAAACAACCTCTTGACGAGTCCTCAGAGTGATCTGTTAAAAGCTTGGCTAACAGACAAGGCCCAACTCCTTGCCATGCTGACCTTGCCAGAATCTCTTTTTTCAAATCCAGCCTATGCGAAGACGATTTTCGTCCTACGGAAACAAGAAGAAGAGTCTGTTCAGCCCTTTGTCTATCCTTTTACCGATCTCCAGGATCAAGACCAGGTGGTTCACTTTATGGAAAGTTTCCAAAACTGGTTAAAGGATAGTGAAATTTGATCAAAGATCTGATATAATAGAGGAAGTGAAAACGCTTAATGAGGTGAATATATGTCGAAAACAATTTCTATTAATGCAGGAAGCTCTAGTTTGAAATGGCAATTGTACCAAATGCCAGAGGAAACTGTTCTTGCAAAAGGGTTGATTGAACGGATCGGTTTGAAAGATTCTATTTCAACTGTTAAATTTGATGGACGCTCTGAAAAACAAGTATTAGATATCCAGGACCATACACAAGCTGTAAAAATTTTGTTGGATGATTTGATTCGCTTTGATATTATCAAATCCTACGATGAGATTACAGGTGTGGGCCACCGCGTCGTTGCTGGTGGAGAATACTTCAAGGATTCTGCCTTGGTAGATGACGAAGTCCTTCGAAAAGTAGAAGAATTGTCTTTGTTAGCACCTCTTCATAATCCTGCAAATGCAGCTGGAATTCGTGCCTTTAGAGAGATTTGTCCAAATATTACCAGTGTTGTGGTATTTGATACTTCTTTCCATACAACTATGCCGGAAAAAGCTTATCGTTATCCTCTTCCAACCAAATATTACACAGAAAATAAGGTCCGTAAATACGGCGCTCATGGAACCAGTCACCAGTATGTAGCTGGTGAAGCTGCTAAACTTCTTGGAAAACCATTAGAAGAATTGAAATTGATCACCTGCCACGTTGGAAATGGTGTATCTGTTACAGCGGTTGACAAGGGAATCTCTGTCGATACCTCAATGGGCTTCACCCCTCTAGGTGGTGTCATGATGGGAACCCGTACAGGGGATCTCGATCCAGCGATTATTCCTTACTTGATGGAGCATACAGAGGATTTCAATAAGCCTGAAGATATCAGCCGCATCCTCAATCGTGAATCAGGTCTTCTGGGTGTTTCTGAATCTTCTAGCGACATGCGGGATATTCATACAGCGATGCACAATGGAGACGAAAAAGCCAAATTGGCTTACGATATCTTTATCGATCGTTTGCAAAAATACATCGGTCAATACTTAGCAGTCTTGAATGGTGCAGATGCCATCATCTTTACAGCAGGAATCGGTGAAAATGCAGTAAACGTTCGTTCTTCTATTATCAATGGAATCAGCTGGTTTGGCTGCAAGGTCGACCCTGAAAAGAACGTCTTTGGAGTTGTCGGAGATATTTCCACAGATGATTCCCGTGTGAAGGTATTGGTGATTCCAACTGATGAAGAGTTGGTGATTGCGCGTGACGTTGAACGTTTCAAAAATCAGTAAACTGAAATAAAGTGAGAAGGCTGGAGGCGAAAGCCCCAGTCTTCTTATTTTATACAAGAAAGAGGTTGTCCATTGAAAAATATACAGTCTTTTGTTCGAAAGCACCCATTATGTAAGAATGCCCTCTGGCTCCTTCTTTTTGTGCCCTTATTCTTTCTCTCACAATTTCCCCTCATCACTATGGTTTATTCCCTTCAAGAAGGAATGGATGCAAGGTGGGTCACTATCCTCACTCTTTTGGCGACAGTGGCAGTACTCTTTGTTTTTTATAGGGTCATCAAGATGAGCCCTCTGGAGAACTTAGATGTTTGGGTCATAACCTGGCCAGCTCTGGGGAGAAATTTTCTTTTTCTTCTCTTGTTGATGGCTAATAACCTGCTCGCCTATCCCTTGTTGAAACAAGAGGCAGGTGGTACGACGGCAAACCAAGCGGCTCTGAATGAACTACAATCTCATGCTCCTTTTCTTGCCATGGGGATGGTCGTGATCCTTGTCGCTCCGATTCTAGAAGAGCTGCTCTGTCGGGCCATTATCTCTCGTTTGATCTTTCGAGGGGCAGAACCGATCGGTTACCTAGCCGGTGCTCTTTTTTTTACTTACTTGCATGGACCGAGTACCCTAGGGGAGTGGGTAGCTTACGGAGGCATGTCCTTGATCTTAACTTGGGTGGCTTATCGCTATAAGCGGATCGAGTATAGCATTTGCCTTCATATGACCTTGAATGCGCTGGCTTATTATTATCCGGTGGTCATACTCCTTTGTTTATTGCCAGTATCGAGAGTTTTCTTCCATGATAAATTATGATAAAATGGTAGGTACCAATGAGTTTTGATGCAGAACCTTCGTACAGAAGGTCAGAAAAATAAGCAATTCGTATGGAGAATGAACTCAGAGGTTTAGAACATTTGTTCTAGCCTCTTTTGTTCGCAATCATGCTGTAGGAAGGGAATCAAAGGAGGACGAAAATGATTGATAATAAATGGCTGAGTGGCCAAGGGACCCTTCTTTGTGGGATCTTAAATGTCACTCCGGATTCATTTTCTGATGGCGGTAAGTATACGAGTGTGGATGCAGCCTTGCAGCAGGCGAGAAAACTGATCCAAGAAGGAGCTCAACTCCTGGATATAGGAGGAGAATCAACCAGACCCAGACCTGGTAGTCATTATGTGGAGATTCAAGAAGAGATTGACCGCGTGGTTCCGGTGATTAAAGCCATTCGGAAAGAAAGTGATGTCTTGATCTCAGTAGATACCTGGAAGTCACAGGTGGCAGCCGCAGCGCTTGAAGCTGGAGCTGATATTGTCAACGATATTACGGGTTTTCTTGGAGATCCTAAGATGGCTGCTGTGGTTGCGGAGCATGAAGCGAGCGCGGTTCTCATGTTTAATCCAGTGATGGCAAGACCGCATCATCCAAGTTCCACTATCTTTCCACGTTTTGGTTTTGAACCAGTCTTTTCAGAGCAAGAGCTTCAACAGATGGCTCAAGAACCGATTCAAGACTTGATGTGGACCTTCTTTAACCGCTCGCTTGCGGTAGCGAAAGCAGCTGGTGTCCAGACGGATCGTATTATGCTGGATCCTGGGATCGGATTTGGTTTGACCAAGCGAGAGAACTTACTCTTATTACAAGAACTTGGGACGATTCACCAAAAGGGGTATCCGATCTTTCTAGGGGTCTCCCGCAAACGTTTTGTGGTCAATATTATTGAGGAAGCTGGATTTGAGACAGATCCTGCAACGGAGACTGGTTTTTGGAATCGGGACCTGGCTTCGAGCCATTTGACCAGTATTGCAGCCAGTCAAGGAGTCGAAGTAGTGCGGGTGCATGATATTCCCCTTCACAAGATGGCAGCCAGTCTGGGCCAAGCTATTTTCCAAGCCCAAGAGGCAGCAGATACCAATTTAAAACAATACAAGTAAATGAAGACAAAAGAACATCAGTTGGATCTTCGTTGGCTAGAAGCCTATCGTTCCCAAGATCCACATTTCGGTTTGGAGCGCATGGAAGCTCTCTTGGCTTTGAGAGGAAATCCTCACTTAGACTGTCGGGTCATTCATGTTGCGGGGACCAATGGCAAAGGCTCTACCATTGCTACCTTATCCCAACTCTTGAGGCTGGCAGGTTTACGGGTTGGAGTCTTTACCTCTCCTTATCTGATCCATTACAATGACCAAATCACCATTAATGGCGAAGCTATTGCGGATCAAGACCTGCAGGCCTACCTGGATAGTTACCAGCAGCTCCTGGAAGATGAACAATCAAGGGTCATCTTTCAAGGTTTGACGGAATTTGAAGTGATGACGGCGATTGCCTATGATTATTTTGCTCACGAGGAGCTGGATTATGTGATCATGGAAGTCGGTATGGGGGGACGACTAGACAGTACCAATGTCTGTCAGCCTGTTCTGACCGCGATCACTTCGATTGGCTTGGATCATGTTGCCCTTCTTGGGCCAGATCTGGCTTCCATCGCCCGTGAAAAGGCTGGTATCATTAAGCCAGGAATTCCTCTGGTTCTAGGGAAATTAGAAGCAGAAGCCAGCCAAGTCATTGAAGGCATTGCGATTCAGAAGCAGGTACCGATAACAGCCTATGACAGAGATTACCAAGTTGAGCTAGCGGCCTCTTGTCTATCGGGCCAATCCTTTTCTTATCACAGTTCCAAAAGAGAAACAGCCTCCTATCAAGTAGCGCTCTTGGGTCATCACCAGGCCAGAAATGCAGCTCTTGCGATCAGTATCTGTGATGTACTTTTTGAAAGAGAAGGGCGTGAACTCTTGTCAAGAGAGTTAGTGGATGATGCCTTGCATCAGGTCATCTGGCCTGGCCGAATGGAAGTGGTCTCACAAAATCCCATGATCTTGCTAGATGGGGCCCATAACCCCCACGCCGTTGCGCCTTTGATCGCAAGTCTTCGGGAACTTTTTCCAAGTCAAAAAAAGACCATTCTTTTTACCTGCATCCGGACCAAAGCCTTAGAAGAGATGCTCATTCAGTGGCAGGAACTAGAAAATAGTCGCTTGATCCTCACGACCTTTGAAGATCCAAGAGCCTATTCTCAAGAAGAGATAAGAGCTGCTGCGAAAAACCATCAGCTTGAGGAAGTCAACTGGCAAGAGTTTCTACAAAACTGGCAAGCTGAAGGCGATGAGCTCCTCATTGTAACAGGGTCGCTCTACTTCCTTAGCCAGGTACGACCTTATTTATTAAAAACAGAAAAATCCAACTAGGAGATGATATGGATACAAAGAAAATTGAAGAAGCAGTGAAAATGATCATCGAGGCAGTCGGTGAAGATGAGAACCGTGAGGGACTTCAGGAAACGCCGACCCGCATTGCCAAGATGTACCAAGAAATATTTGCAGGACTAGGGCAGACAGCAGAAGAGCACCTGTCTAAATCATTTGAAATCATTGATAACAATATGGTGGTCGAGAAGGATATCTTCTTCCATTCCATGTGTGAGCATCACTTTTTACCATTTTATGGAAAAGTGCACATTGCCTACATTCCAAATGGCCGTGTGGCTGGGCTTTCCAAACTGGCTCGTACGGTCGAAGTTTACGCTAAAAAACCACAGATTCAGGAACGTTTGACGGTAGAAATCGCAGATGCCTTGATGGAATATCTTGGAGCACAAGGAGCACTTGTCTGGGTAGAAGCAGAGCATATGTGTATGAACATGCGTGGTGTCCGTAAACCTGGGACCGCTACAGTGACAACTGCTGCGCGTGGACTGCTTGCGACAGATAAAGACTTAAAAAATGAAGCCTATAAACTCATGGGCCACTAATGGCTGGCTATAAGAGGTGAACAGAGTGGATCAATTACGGATCAAGGACTTAGAGGTATACGCCTATCACGGTGTTTTCCCAGCAGAAAAAGAATTAGGACAACGCTTTGTCCTAGACCTATGGGTAGATTATGAGATGACTCGTGCTGCCCGCACAGGTGATTTGGAAGCTTCGATCCATTACGGGATCTTGGCGGAACAGTTGACCGAGTGGATGCAGGCAGAAAAGATTGATCTGATTGAAACGGTGGCCTTTCAATTGGTTCAAAAGATTTTCGAAAGCTATGCCTTCGTAGAAAAAGTTCGTCTGGAGTTGAAAAAACCTTGGGCTCCTGTTCCCTTGCCACTCGAGACTTGTTCGGTGACAATCGAACGGGAGAAAAAACGGGCCTTTATTGGGCTTGGCACCAATATGGGAGATAAACAACTGCAACTAGAGACGGCGCTAGAAAAACTCAAGGATCGAGGCATTCGCCTTCTTCAGACATCCACAAGGATTGAAACAGAACCCTGGGGAGGAGTGGAGCAGGACACCTTTTTGAATCAGGTGGCAGAGGTTGAAACCTGGATGACCCCAGAGGATTTACTAGAGACCTTACTTGCTATTGAGCAGGAAATGGGGCGTGTCCGTGAGATCAAGTGGGGGCCACGTGTGATCGATCTAGATCTGCTCTATATGGATGACACCATTTGTTACAGTCCGAGCTTGATCTTGCCGCATCCTTATGTGGCAGAACGTGCCTTTGTCCTAGAATCTTTGAATGAAATTGCTCCTCATTTTGTGGACCCTGTTCAAAGAAAGCCCATTCGCCAATTATGGGAGGCTGTCAAATAGTTTCTCTTCTTTGCATTATAAAAAAACAATCCCTCGAGCAGGGATTGTTGAGAGCGTAGATAAACGAATCTTTAATAGAATCTAATCAATTCTTTAAAAATTATACTCGTTATAGTTATTCAGTCATCTAATGAAACTTTCCGCCGTGAGAAAAGTGCCTGAAACAATACCGTTTCAGGCACTCGGAATTATTGAGACCTTAGGCTCAATAATTAGTCATGGAACTTCGTAGAAGTTCGCTGACGTCCGTACTCACCTAAGGAAAGTTTTTTAAGAAGACTTTGTCTTCAATCTGAACAATTCCTAAAACAGGGATTGTTTTTGTTTGTCTTAGTTTATTTACGATACAAACGATCGTACTGGTAGACAGGGTCCATGGTGACGTTGATACCGAGCTTGCGAAGGACATTCTTGTCTTCGTCTGTTAGCATCACGGTTGAGTGGGCTTCACTGCCTTTCAACTTGCCTAATTCTTGCATAGCAAGCTTAGCGTCTTCATTGGTCATGGCTGTAATAGCAAGGGCAATGAGGATCTCGTTTGAGTGAAGACGAGGGTTGCGGCTACCCAAATGATTGATCTTCAAGCCTTGGATAGGTTGGACGTATTCTGGCTCGATTAATTTGGTTTCTTTATCAATATGCGCCAATTTCTTGATCGCATTGATCAAGAGGGCTGCGGTTGGGCCAAAGAGATCGGAGGTTTTTCCGGTTACCATCTCGCCGTTTGGCAATTCAAGTGCCAAGGCTGGCTCTCCTGTTTCTTCTTCTTTCTGACGAGCAAGAACGGTCACTTTCCGATTATTTGGAGTAATGCTCAAATCATTCATCAAGAGCTCAATCTTCTTGACAGCTCCTTCACCGACGCGTTCAGCTTTGACATCCAAGATAGTTTGGTAATAGCGACGGATGATTTCTTGTTGGGAAGCTTCAATCGCAGCGTCATTGTCCACAATGGCAAAGCCAACCATGTTGACGCCCATATCTGTTGGGGAAGCGTATGGAGAGGTTCCTAAGATGCGTTCCAACATGCGCTTCAAAACAGGGAAGATTTCGATATCGCGGTTGTAATTGACCGTTGTTTCTCCGTAGGTTTGGAGGTGGAAGGGATCGATCATATTGACATCGTCCAGATCTGCAGTTGCTGCTTCATAAGCCAAGTTGACTGGGTGGTGCAAAGGAAGATTCCATACTGGGAAGGTTTCAAACTTAGCATAACCTGATTTGATCCCACTTAATTGGTCATGGTACATATTGGACATACAAGTTGCCAGCTTACCAGAACCAGGTCCAGGAGCTGTCACAACGACCAAATTGCGGCTAGTCTTGATGTAGTCATTTTTCCCCATCCCTTCAGGAGAGATGATGTGGTCCATATCGGTCGGATAGCCCTTGATCGGATAGTGGAGATAAGAGGCGATCCCGCTCTTGTCCAGTTGTTTGCGAAAGGCATCTGCTGCAGCTTGTCCAGCATATTGGGTGATGACGACAGAGCCTACAAAAATCCCCAATTCATTGAATTTGTCGATCAAACGCAGTACTTCTTGGTCATAAGAAATTCCTAGGTCCCCACGGGCTTTTGAGTGCTCAATGTTGTTGGCGTTGATGGCAATGACAATTTCCACCTGGTCGCGCAATTCTTGGAGCAACTTGATCTTATTGTCTGGTTCGTATCCAGGGAGGACACGAGCAGCGTGGAAGTCCTCTAACATCTTACCACCAAATTCAAGGTAGAGCTTGCCATCGAATTGATTGATCCGCTCAATAATGTGGTCACGTTGCAAGTTCAAATACTTTTCAGAACTAAAAGCTTGTTTTTTCATGTAAAACTCCTGTATATAAGGGAAAGGTCTGCCACACAAATCCAAGGATGAGTGCTCCGTTCCCTACCATTTCATTCTTTCATATTATATCAGAAAACAGATGGAAGATAAAATATTCTAAGATACTTTCCTAAGGGAGTGTGGATGCCGAGGGGCTCAATGGTGACTCACGCTGGAAAGTTTCAAAGAGAACCTTGTTTTCCCCCTAAAAAAGCCCCTTACGGGGCTTCGTGATCGATGTTGCTTAATAGTATTTGATCAAATCAACTGTAGAGCGATCCAATTTCTTAACCAATGCTTGTAAGAAGGCTTGTGCTTGCAAGAAATCATCCATGGCATAGAGGGTTTGGTGGGAGTGGATGTAACGTGCACAGACACCAATAGTGGTTGATGGGACTCCACCGTTCTTCAAGTGTGCTGCACCTGCATCGGTACCACCTTTGGCACAATAGTATTGGAATTTGATACCTGCTTCTTCAGCAGTAGTGAGCAAGAAATCTTTCATATTTGGTAGCATGATGTGACCTGGATCATAGAAGCGAAGCAGTGTTCCTTCCCCAATCGCTCCTTGGTCTCCAAAGACATCGGCCGCTGGTGAACAGTCTACAGCAAGGAAGATTTCAGGATCAAATTTAGTGGTTGAAGTGTGGGCTCCACGCAGTCCCACTTCTTCTTGAACGTTGGCCCCTACATAGAGTTCGTTGTTTAAGGCTTGTCCAGAAAGGCTCTTGGCCAATTCGCTGACCATCAAGACGCCGTAGCGGTTATCCCATGCTTTTGAGATGACGTTTTTACCATTAGCAGTGAGAATCGCAGAGCTATCTGGGACCAAAGTATCTCCAGGACGAACCCCATAACTTTCAGCTTCGGCTTTAGAGCTAAAGCCTGCATCAAAGATGATGTCGCTAATGGCTGGTACGGTTGGTCCACCCGTTCCACGTGTCAAATGAGGAGGAACAGATCCTGAAATAGCAGGGTATTCACGTCCGTCACGTGTAAAGAGTTTGAAGCGTTGGCTGCTGACGACCATCGGATTCCAACCTCCGATTGGGACAACACGGAAAGTTCCGTCAGCTTTGATTTCGCTGATCATAAAACCAACTTCGTCCATGTGGGCAGCTACTAAGATACGAGGAGCATCGGCAGCTGTTGAATGTTTGACCCCAAAGATCCCACCGAGACCATCTGTCACGATTTCGTCCACATGAGGGGTCAATTGTTGGCGCAAATAATCCCGTACAGGAGCTTCATGACCTGAGATAGCAGGGATTTCAGTTACTTCTTTGATTTTAGAAAATAAATCAGTCATAGGTTACCTTCTTTCTGATGCTATTTTAACACTTTTTCTACAAGGATGGTAGCGTTATTATGGAAATCAATCTCAAAAAGCAGAGGGAGAGATCCAGCCTAGACCGTTGTCCCTCTGCTTATTTTGTGTTACAATAGGCACTATGAAAGCTAAAAAAATTATTTTGTCTAGTCTGGCTGTAGCAAGTGCAGGAGCTCTTGCGGCCGGTGTTTATAAAATCGCCAAAGATCAAAAGCGTCTCCGTACCCAAGAAGAGTTGGTAGCAGAAGTACGGGAGCAAATGGAAGCCATGGGGACGATTGCGACCCTGTATGTGGAACTCTACGAGTCTAGTGAAGAACGCTTAGTAGGAGGCGTCATTTTTGAAGATGAGCGCCATTACCGCTTTGTCTATGAGGACGGTCTCTTGCATTATGAAGAGGAAAAACTATGATTACACCAAATTCTCTAGAAGAAATTGCTTCTTATGTAGAGCAAGATGGCAAGAAAGTGTTTGTCTTTTCAGCAGATTGGTGTGGGGATTGTCGTTACCTCAAGCCTTTTTTGCCGGAGATTGAAGCTGAAAATCCCGAATTTACCTTTATCTTGATTGACCGAGATGCCTATATGGATCTGGCGAAAGTCTGGGATGTTTATGGGATCCCAAGTTTGGTGGTTCTGGAAAAGGATAAGGAAATCGGTCGGTTTGTCAATCGGGATCGAAAAACCAAGGCGCAGCTTACAGCATTCTTAGCAGGATTAAAATAGGAGAAAAACATGATTGTAACATACAACAAAGAACAAGTCGGCGATGTCTTGATGCTGACCTTGAAAAATAGTGGAGAAGCAAAGCTCGCGGTGGAGAGAAAAGGAAAAGTGGCTCGCGTTTACCGTGAGGACAAGCAAGAAACCGTTGCCTGGAATATTTTTGATGCCTCATCTTTCTTCGCCATCGAAGGCAAGGGCCAAGTCTTTTTGACAGATGAGCAAGTAGCTCGTTTGAATCAAGAATTGGAAAGAGAAGGCTTCGCAGAACGTTTGGTCAATGATCGGGAACCAAAATTTGTGGTGGGAGAAATCCTTGAAATGGTAGCCCATCCAGATAGTGACCACTTGAATATCTGCCAAGTAGCAGTTGGACCAGACAAGACAGTTCAGATCGTAGCAGGGGCTCCAAATGCGCGAGTGGGTCTCAAGACCATTGTCGCTCTTCCAGGTGCCATGATGCCGGATGGTAGCTTGATTTTCCCAGGGGCTCTTCGTGGAGAAAAAAGCTATGGGATGATGTGCAGTCCGCGCGAATTGCACTTGCCAAATGCTCCTCAAAAACGAGGCATTATTGAATTAGATGACGCAGAAGTAGCAGGGACACCTTTTGATCCTGCTCGTCACTGGCACGAATAAAGAGAAGAATCTAGGATGTTTTGGATCCTAGATTTTTTTGATTTTGGTTTGTCACCTCCATTTTTTAAAATTTTTTCGAATAAATAGATAGGAGGTAAATGATGTATAATAAAGTTATTTTAATCGGTCGCCTAGTAGCGGCTCCAGAATTGCATAAAACCAGCACAGACAAATCCGTTGCCCGAGTGACCGTTGCGGTCAATCGTCGCTACAAGGATCAAAACGGGGAGCGAGAGACTGACTTTGTCAATGTGGTTGTCTGGGGGAAATTAGCTGAAACCATGGCTAGTTATGCCAGTAAAGGGAGCTTGATCTCTTTGGATGGAGAGATTCGGACGCGCCGCTACGAGAAAAATGGCGTCATGCAGTATGTGACAGAGGTCCTCTGCCAAAGTTTTCAGTTGCTAGAGAGCCGCGCTCAGCGAGCGATGCGTGAAAATGGTGGAACGGGAGATTTAGCCGATATCATCTTAGAAGAGGAAGATCTTCCCTTTTAGGATCAAAAAAGAAAGCTGGTTCGTTTATAGACCAGCTTTTTTGATATTTGGTAGGGATTTCATTCGGGAACGACTCATTTAAAAATAAATCAAAAATATGCATCTGTACAATAAAAGCCAGCACTTTTCTTGAAAAAGTAGTAAAATAAAGTAATATATATTCAAAATTTTCAGAAAAGGAACGGAGTTTGAAGGGGAAAGAAGAAAGAAAAGAACGGTTGAAATGGCTGATAAAACGGGTTTTACTGGTGATTCCAGTGGCCTGCATCCTCTTGTGGATCTATGCCGTTTGTCAAACCAGTAGCATCAAGGATCAGACCAAGATCGGTGTCACCTATATGACCATGAACAATGAGTTCTATAAAAGTATTCATTCGGAAATTAGTCGAATTGCCGATGAGAGAGGGGCTCTTGTATATGTTCGAGATCCGGAATTGGATGAAAAAAGGCAGAGCCAGCAGATCGATGATTTTTGCGCCCAAAAAGTAAATGTGATTGTGATTAATCCGGTCAAAGGGGATAGTCAGCCCATTTTAAGGGCTCTTAAAAAAGCTAGAAAACAAGGAATTAAGATCATTGCAGTTGATACCCAGCTCAAGCATTTTAAGCCGGATGCCAGCATTGTCTCCGACAACTACCAAGCAGGAGTCTTGATTGCGAAAGAGTTGATGAAACGCTCTTCAAATGCTCGGATCCTTCTCTTGGAGCATAAGGGGACTGTTTCGGCAGATACGCGGATTCAGGGATTTAAGGATACCATCAAAGAACATGGGTCTTATCAGATCATCTCGGAACTAGAAACCAAGGGGCAGACGGAGATCGCCATGCCAGCTGTCCGTAAGTTCTTGCAGTCAGGGGGGAATGTCGATACTCTAGTCTCCTTGAATGACCGCTCGGCTATAGGAGCTTTAGCGGCGATCAAGGAGCAAGGAATCACCCATCCCATTGCGATCTATGGGATTGATGGCTCACCAGATATGAAAGCCTTGCTACACTCGACAGATGATGTCGTGGGAACCGTTGCCCAGTCTCCGTTGAAGATGGGAGACCGCGTGATGGAGGTCATCCAAGATATGGCTGATGGGAAAAGCTACCAAAAAGAGATAACCATTCCGGTTCAAATGATGACAAAGGAAAACATCGATCACTTTGATGTGAATGGGTGGCAGTAATGAGAAAATTTAGAGGTGTGAGATACAGTTTGGCCATTCTGATGGTCGTGAATTTTATCGCTGTGATGCTCAACAGTATCATCTATCTTCAAGCAACCAATTATATCATTGCTCAACGACAAGCTTCCCTATTAGTAGAACGCTTAGAGCGCATTCCTTTTGCGCCCTCTACAACTTTTTGGTTGTCTGCACTCTTATTTGCTGGGATTGCCTTGATCTCCATGAGTCGTTACCGGTCTCAAATGAGTCGATGGTCCATTTTTGATAAGTGGAACATTCTGGAGATCCTCCTGATGTTGCTCTTGATGTGGGTCCAAAATGTAGCTTATAACGGGCTTATTCTATTGGTTTTTGCGGATATCTTCTATGGTTCCAAAGAGTTGAATACCAAGCGAGACCGCAAGTATTGGTTTGCCTTTATCCTAGTGAGTTTCTTGATTCTACTTGTGACCAATTCAGACGTCTTTTCGCTTTTCTTTCCGATTCCTTCTCTGGATGTCTATATTCATTTTTACCCTGCCTCCATTCGGATTCTGGCCTTTTTCTTAAAGAATTCCCTCTATGCCTTGAATATGGTGCTCTTCATTATTTCGCTTTTGTTCTATATTATGAATGTCCTTGCGGAAAACCACGAAGTGGAAGAAGAGTTGGCCATGGTTTCAAAGGTCAATACAGAGTTGAACAACTATATGGCCTTGTCTGAGAAGATTGCAGAAGATCGGGAACGTAAGCGGATTGCTCGGGAAATTCACGATACCTTGGGGCACGCGCTAACAGGGATCTCGGCAGGGCTGGATGCTGTCGGAGTCTTGATTGATATCGATCCCAATCGGGCAAAAGAGCAGGTGAAAAGCGTATCAGAAGTGGTTCGTGAAGGAATCCAGGATGTGAGAGGCTCTCTCAACCGCCTCCGTCCAGGTGCCCTTGAGGGACGAACCCTCAAAGATGCTTTAGAAAAGATGATCCGTGAGTACCAAACGCTTTCCAACTTGCAGGTTGATTTACACTATGAATGGGTCGATGTCGATATGGACGTCATGATTGAAGATACAATCTTTCGTGTGATCCAAGAGTCTATGACCAATGCGGTTCGCCACGGTCATGCCAGTCAGATGAGCCTTCATTTTTTTGAGAATGAAGAAGATTACCTGATCGAGTTGCAGGATAATGGGGTTGGGTTTGAAACCTTGACCTATGGCTATGGACTCAAGCAGATGATGGAACGAATTTCTATCCTAGGAGGACAGCTTCAATTTGAAAGCCGCGATGGATTTTTCACGCGCATCAGTTTACCGAAATATAAAGAAGGGAGATAGAGATGGTGATAAAAGTAATGGTGGCAGATGACCAGGCCTTGATTCGAGAATCTCTGAAAATTATTTTGTCAGCCCACCCCGATATCGAAGTGGTGGCCACAGTGGAAGATGGGAATCACGTCTTGTCGAGCATTCCGCAGACACATCCTGACCTGATCTTAATGGATATTCGGATGCCAGGCATGGATGGAGTTTTGGCGACAAAAGAAGTCAAAGAGCACTATCCGGATATCAAAATTATTATTTTAACGACCTTTGATGATGATGAATTTATCTATAGTGCACTCAAGTATGGTGCTTCAGGTTATCTTTTAAAGGGAGCCTCGACAGAGGAACTCTATGAAGCGATTAAGGTGGTGTATCAAGGCGGAGCCATGATCAACCCGAATATCGCTAGTAAAGTCTTTCAAATTTTCTCACAAATGGCCAAAACCAACTTCTCTATTGCTGTAGATGAGGACAATGTCAAGGATTTGAGCACGACGGAATGGCGTATTATCCAAGAGGTCGGCTATGGGGAGTCCAATAAAGAAATTGCAGCCAAACTCTTCTTATCAGAAGGAACCGTGCGCAATTACTTATCAACGATTTTGGCGAAATTAAACCTACGAGATCGAACGCAATTAGCGATCTGGTCAGTCCAAACAGGAGTGACGAGACGTGATTTTTCTAAAGGAAATACAGAATGAAATTGAAGCGAAAGCATCTTTGTTGGGGGATTGGTCTCCTTGTTGTGCTCTGTGCGAGCGCGGGTTTCTATTGGTGGAAACAGCAACCGACCGTACTCCATATCGGCGTTTATGCAGGTTCTAGCTGGGATGTGCCGACCAGTCAACGTTCCCATGCCTTGGATCGTGCGATTCAAAAATTTGAAAAATCCCATCCCCACGTCCGTGTAGAGTATGAAAACGGGATTCCGCAGTCAGATTATTCAGACTGGCTCTCTGAAAAGATTGTCTCAGGAAAGACGCCAGATGTGTTTATGGTCTCTGAGCAAGATCTTTCCTTATTAGCAGCGCGGGGGGTGCTAGAAAAGTTAAACGGCTATATGGATCGAAAAGACCAAGCTGCCTTTTATCCCGTTGCCTTTGAATCGGGTGTCTATCAGGGACAAACCTATGCCTTACCTTATGAAAGCAATCCGATTTTGATGTGTGTCAATAAAGATCTCTTGGATAAAGAAGGCATCGCAGTTCCCAAAGAAGGTTGGACCCTTGAAGAGTTCTATACGATTTGCAAGAAGCTAACCAAGGATACCAATGGGGATGGGCAACTAGACCAATTTGGGAGTACAGAATACACCTGGAAAGAAGCCTTAGCAGCAAATGGGGGTCATCTCTTTCAAGAAGGGATGCTTAAGCTGACGGCTCCAGAAGTCAAAGAATCCTTGACTTTCCTACAAAAATTGGAAGATTTAAATAAAAATTACAAGGTGAGCTCCAAAGATTTTGACCAGGGGAAAGTCGCCTTTTATCCTATGACCTTGGCCCAATATCGGACCTATAAACCTTATCCCTACCACGTTTCTAAATATTCAAACTTTACCTGGACCTGTATCCCGATGCCTGCTAAGTCAAAAACAACCAAGGCGACCTTAGTCACGACGACTTCTTTTGCTATGTCGGCTCGAAGTTCTCATTCCAAGTTGGCTTGGGAATTAATGCAACTCTTAACAGAGGATCCCGAAATTCAACAAACCCTCTTTGCCCAATCCCAGGGGATCTCTGTCATGCCACAGGTAGTCAAGAGTCGCTCTAGTAAAGACCTTTTGCAGGTGGATGATTTTGGAACAGATTCCCTAACCAATCAGACCTTGAACCGCATCATGGAACAAGCTGTTGAAAGTAGTCCGAAAAATGTCTCAAAAGAGGTGTTAGAAAAGCTAGACTACTTGATTGGTAATGCCTTGCGCGATCAGGATGTCGAGAACCGTTTGCCTCAAATTCAGAGGGAGATTGAAAGTAGTCTACAGGTAGGAGTTTAGAGTAAAATAAGATGGCATTTTGTCAAGTGACAGATGTCATTTTTTTATTGCTAAATGTCATATTAGGAATGTGACATTTGACAATGTAAAAACGCTTTCAAATAATCTACAATAGAGTCAAATAAAGGAGGCGTAGAAAAATGAAATACCTCGTTTTGGTCAGTCATGGCGGACTGGCAGAAGGTCTAAAAACATCACTAGCCATGTTTGCTGGTGATAAGATGGATCAGGTCATCGCAGTTGGACTCAAAGAAGGAAAATCGGTCGATGACTTCGCAGTTGATTTCAGAGAGAGCATTTCAGGATTGACAGCTGATGATTCTGTTTTGGTCTTGGCAGATATCGTAGGTGGTAGTCCATTAACCACTGCAGCCACGGTTCTAGAAGAAGCTGGAAAGCTCGATGGAGCCTTGATCCTTGGTGGGATGAACCTTACCATGGCCTTGACAGCAGTTGTGATGAAGGATGTCTTGGATGGAGACGATTTGTCAGCTACCATCTTATCAGAAGCACGATCTGCACTACAGCCTTTTGAAGTTTCAGCCACTAGTGCTGAAGAGGATGATGACGATATTTAATAGGGAGGTACCTTATGGTAGTAACATTTGTACGGATTGATGACCGCATGATTCACGGTCAGACAGTCACACGCTGGGCAAAGGAAAAACCATGTGATGGTTTGATTGCTGTAAACGATGCAGCAGCATCAAACAAGGTTTTGATCCAAGCTTACAAAGGCGCATCAGACAAGAAAACCTTTGTATGGACAAAGGAAGCCTTTAAAGAAAAATCAGCAAAAGTAACAGAATCAGATAGTCGTTACTTCTTGATTACCAAAAATCCAATCGATATGAAGGAAATTTTGGTCGACCAAGGGTTTGTCCCAGGTGATGTTAAAGAAATCATCGTAGGCCCTGCAAATGATCGTCCTGGAGCTGTGAAATTGGGAAATAACCAATCCATCACTCAGGAAGAAGCAGAAGCCTTCCAAGCCATTCAAGCAGCAGGCTACAAGGTGAAATTCCAATTGTTGCCAGATGTTTCCATCGGGTATTGGGATGATTTCAAATCAAAATTTGGTTTTTAAAACTAACAGTCTTATCTGTTAGGTAAATAAATTTACAAACAAAAGGAGCGTTTGTTATGACAATTTCATGGATTCAAGCAATCTTGCTTGGTATTTTCGCCAGCTTGTCTTCAATGCCTGGTATGGGAGGTTCCAGTATCGGGAACTATACACTCGGTCGTCCTTTGATCGGTGGGTTGATTTCAGGTTTAATTCTTGGAGATGTGACAACCGGTATTATGGTCGGGGTTGCCCTTCAAGTCGTTTATATCGCCTTGGTAACACCTGGTGGTACCGTATCTGCCGATGTGCGTGCCATCTCTTACATTGGTGTTTCTCTTGCTATCTTGTTTGTGCATGCTAATAACATCACAGATGAAGCTGGAATTGCCGCAGCTGCAGCTCCAATCGGTGCAGCCGTTGGGACAATCGGTACAGTTCTTTTCTACGGTACCGCTACTATGAACTTGGTTTGGCAACACATTGGTTGGAAAGCCGTTGAAGAAGGAAACTTCAAAAAACTCTACGCAGTTGACTGGGTTTACCCTTGGATCTCTCACTTCCTCTTCTCTTTCCTTCCAACAATGATTATCACCAAATACGGTGAAAACATGGTTGATTTGATGAAACAATACCTTCCTATGGATGGTTACTGGATGAAAGCCCTCTTTACAGTCGGTGCTCTTCTCCCATGTGTCGGTATTGCCATCTTGTTGAAACAAATTGTTACAGAAGCAACTGACTTCATTCCATTCTTTGTTGGATTTACCTTGGCAAAATCTCTCGGATTGAACTTGGTATCCAGTGCCGTTGTTTCATTAATCTTTGCAGTAATCTACTATGAACTTGAAGTGATCAAATCGATGAAAGCTGCTCCCGCTGGAGCGGTGGATCTAGACGATGATGAGGAGGATATTTAAAATGGCTGATAGAAAGAAAATTTCAAAGAAAACATTAGCAAAAGCATTCCATCATTGGTATTATGGTCATTTGACTTGTTTCTCTCAAGAACATATGCAAACCTTCGGGTACTTGACTTCTATGCTTCCAATCGTAGAAGAAATGTATGACACAAAAGAAGAACAAAAGGATGCTATGCAAACCTATACGGCCTTCTTCAACACTGAACCACAACTAGGATCTCTTGTTGTAGGGATCACAGCTGGTTTGGAAGAAGCGCGTGCAAACGGAGATGCAGTAGATGGCGAAACCATCAACGGTATGCGTGCCGGTTTGATGGGACCAATCGCTGGTATTGGTGACTCATTGGTCGTTGGTACCTTGATTCCAGTTCTCTTGGGGATTGCCCTTGGACTTTCTAAAGGTGGTAACGTCGCTGGTGCCCTCTTCTACATCGTCGTATGGAACCTCTTAGTTTACTTTGGTATGCGCTTTGCCTTCTTCAAAGGTTACCAATTAGGGGATAAAGCTGTTGAATTCCTTGTAGGACCAAAAGGACAAGCTCTTCGTAAAGCGATCAGCGTTGTCGGTGGTATGGTTATCGGTGCTGTAGCAGCTACTTGGGTATCTGTTACAACAGCCCTTCAATTCAAGAATTCTGAAGGAAAAGTCTTCTTGAACATTCAAGAAAAGATCGATGGTGTTTATCCAGGTCTCTTGACAGCAGCCTTCATCACTCTTTGCTGGTGGTTGATGTCTAAGAAAAAAATTTCACCAAACAAAGTTATGTTACTTCTCGTTGTAGTGGCTTTGATCGGTGTTGCCCTTGGTATCTTTGACCCACATCTTAAATACTAAGGAAAAGAAAAAACGAATTTGCTAGTAGGAGTTTTTGAGAATGAAGTGAATGGACCTCCTTTACTTGCACTTCATTCTCAATTTTTATTAGGAGGAATCCCATGGTTACAAAACAAGAACTTGTCAATGGATATGAAACAGAAATCAAGTACCAACGCCACATGCTTGAAAACCTTGGACGTTGGTTTAGCTTACTCTTTATCATTGCCAGTATTGGTGTGGTCTTGATCTATCTCTTTCACAAAAGTTTCCTCCCACTCTTGATCCTCGGGATTTTACTAGCCTTGATTGGAATTTTAGGCATGATTGTTTTTGGATATGGCATCTACCGCGGGCGGATCAATCTTCAAAAAGTGATCGATGATTTCAATCAAAAATTGACAATTTTAAATTGAAATTTTAGAAGCATCTCATTTATTTTTGAGGTGTTTTTTTCTTGACTATTTCTGACCAAGTGATACAATAGAAACATAAGTTGGCACTTGTGTATAGAGAGTGCTAAAAACACGTATGGAGGAATGAACATGTTAAAACCATTAGGAGACCGTGTTGTCTTAAAAGTAGAAGAAAAAGAACAGACTGTTGGAGGGTTTGTCCTCGCAGGTGCGAGCAAGGCCGATACAAAAACAGCTGAAGTAGTGGCCGTTGGTGAAGGTGTGCGTACCCTAAGTGGTGAACTCATCGCCCCAGCTGTAAAAGCAGGAGATCAAGTTTTGGTTGAAAGCCATGCAGGAATTGAAGTTAAAGATGGGGAAGAAACCTACACCATCGTTGGAACAGCAAACATTCTTGCAATTGTAGAGTAAGAGAAGAAAGAGGTAAGAGAAATGGCAAAAGATATTAAATTTTCATCTGATGCACGTTCTGCAATGGTCCGTGGTGTCGATGTCTTAGCAGATACAGTGAAAGTTACGTTGGGCCCTAAAGGTCGCAATGTGGTTCTTGAAAAATCATTTGGTTCACCCTTGATCACAAATGATGGGGTGACCATCGCAAAAGAAATCGAATTGGAAGACCATTTTGAAAATATGGGTGCTAAATTGGTGTCAGAAGTGGCTTCTAAGACCAATGATATCGCAGGTGACGGTACAACAACTGCAACGGTTTTGACTCAAGCCATCGTCCGTGAAGGAATCAAAAACGTCACTGCAGGTGCTAATCCAATTGGCATCCGTCGTGGGATTGAGACTGCTGTTGCAACAGCAGTAGAAGCTTTGAAAAACAATGCGATCCCAGTATCGAGCAAGGAAGCGATTGCTCAAGTAGCTGCTGTGTCTTCTCGTTCTGAAAAAGTCGGTGAGTACATCTCTGAGGCCATGGAAAAAGTTGGCAAAGATGGAGTTATCACGATTGAAGAGTCTCGTGGAATGGAGACAGAACTGGAAGTCGTTGAAGGAATGCAGTTTGACCGTGGTTACCTTTCACAATACATGGTCACTGATAATGAAAAAATGGTGGCAGACCTTGAAAATCCATACATTTTGATCACTGACAAGAAGATTTCAAATATCCAAGAAATCTTGCCATTGTTGGAAAGCATTCTTCAAAGCAACCGTCCACTCTTGATCATCGCTGATGATGTCGATGGCGAAGCTCTTCCAACACTTGTCTTGAACAAGATCCGCGGTACCTTTAATGTCGTAGCTGTTAAGGCGCCAGGATTTGGAGATCGCCGCAAAGCCATGTTAGAAGACATTGCCATCTTGACAGGTGGTACAGTCATTACAGACGATCTTGGTTTGGAATTGAAAGATGCAACCATTGAAGCGCTTGGTCAAGCAGCTAAAGTGTCAGTCGATAAAGACAGTACCGTCATTGTCGAAGGTTCTGGTAACCCAGAAGCGATCGCTAACCGTGTGGCTGTTATCAAGTCACAAATTGAAACCACAACCTCTGAATTTGACCGTGAAAAATTACAAGAACGTTTGGCCAAATTGTCTGGTGGTGTTGCCGTAATCAAGGTCGGTGCTGCAACAGAAACAGAATTGAAAGAAATGAAGCTTCGTATCGAAGATGCTCTTAATGCGACTCGCGCAGCCGTTGAAGAAGGGATCGTTGCCGGAGGTGGTACAGCTCTTGTCAATGTTATCTCTGCAGTCGCAGCCCTTGAATTAGAAGGGGATGAAGCCACAGGACGCAATATCGTTCTTCGTGCTTTGGAAGAGCCGGTGCGCCAAATTGCCCACAATGCCGGTTACGAAGGATCTATTGTGATTGATCGCTTGAAAAATGCCGAAGTCGGAACAGGTTTCAATGCTGCAACAGGTGAATGGGTGAATATGATTGATGCAGGAATCATCGACCCAGTTAAAGTGAGCCGTTCAGCCCTTCAAAACGCCGCTTCCGTAGCGAGTCTGATTTTGACGACCGAAGCAGTCGTAGCCAACAAACCAGAACCAGCAGCCCCAGCAGGACCAGGAATGGATCCAAGCATGATGGGGGGGATGATGTAACACACTTAGCCTAATGGGTGCTAAAGCACCTCATTAGGCTACGGCAAGCACCATGGTGCCTTGCCGAAGTGTCTTACTAAGAAAATAAAGAAGGCGTTATAGGCCTTCTTTATTTTCTGTCGTAACTGTTACACGATTGAGGCTATACCTCTCATCGTTGGATAGTAGCCACTATGTTGCGGCCTGGCTAATCGTCTTACTAGCTCAAAGGGAGGAAAGTATGGTTCCTCCCTTTTTATCGTGCTTTGGGATTTTCATTTGTTATGGAATAATATTTTTATTTTAAATTTTGTAACAGAAATGATAAATACTAATTAAAGAGGACTTGCGTAGATGCTTGGGAATCAAGCATTTGCGGTGTTTTCAGGCAGAGGGATATTTGCCAACAAATTGCAATACAAATTAACTGATTTTGTAATAATTCTAGTGTATACTATTAAGAGTAGATCACAGGTCTACATTGTTGCAAGGGGAGAACTTCCCACATACATGTCTATTGACAATAAAACTTGATCGTAATATCGCTGTTAGTAAAATGAGAGTTTGAACATAGCATAGATTTTATCGACCTTTTTCATATTAAAAAATATTTTTCAAATTCCCCTTGCGCAAGCTCTTCCGGATTCCTCCGGGAGAGTTTTTTCTTGTTAAGGAGAAAAAGATAGAATGCCTTTTGAGTCTACTTTGAAAGAATGGCTCAGCAGCTATTATTTATGGTAAAATAGAACATATTCGTCGAGGGGAAGGAGTGAAGACTTTGTTGAAGATTTTTGTGTTAGAAGATGAGTGGATCCAGCAATCACGAATCGAATCGGTCTTGCAGGAACTGATTGCTCAGAAATCCTTGCAATGCAAAGCACCAGAAGTGTTTGGGAAGTCAAGCCAGTTGCTAGATGCTATCACAGAGAGAGGCGCTCATCACCTATTCTTCTTAGATATCGAGATTAAAGGTGAGGAGAAAAAGGGTCTAGAGATCGCAAAAGAGATTCGCAAGAAAGACCCCCATGCGACCATTGTCTTTGTCACCACTCACTCTGAATTCATGCCCATTACCTTTCAGTACAAAGTAGCCGCCTTGGATTTTATTGATAAAACGCTGGGTGAGGAAGAGTTCAGAAAAAGAATCGACTCGGCCATTGACTATACCTTGGAGCAAGCTGGGACCACGATTGCGCAAGATGCTTTTACATTTGAGAGTGCGATGGCGCGTGTACAAGTTCCCTTTAATAAGATTTTGTATGTTGAAACGTCTCCAACTATTCACAAGGTCATTTTACATACCCAGGATGAGCGCTTGGAATTTTACGCTAGTATTGCCGATATCGAAAAAGCAGATCCTCGCTTGTATCGGTGCCACCGCTCCTTTGTGGTGAATCCACAAAATATTACGAAGATTGATAAAGAAGCCAAGAAAGCTTTTTTTGAAAATGGGGACAATTGCTTGATCTCACGGACCAAGTACAGAGGCTTACTGGAAGCTTTGAAAAAATAGAAGGGAGAAAGAATTGCTGTTAGATTTTCTCATATATTACTTAAAGTTCTTCGTCAGCATGCTGATCTATCGTCATATCAGTAGACAAGAGTTCGCTTGGCGCTGGCTCTTTTTGTGCCCTTTCTTCTTTGCAGTCGTCTTTACCCTTGTGCCACCGGTAGGCTTTTTTGGCTATTTCTTAGTATTTATTGCCTATAGTTTCTATCGAAATCGTAACATACGACACCTTTTGAACATTTTTTATGGGCTCTACCCGGTTGTCATGGAGAGTCTCATTGGGCGTCTCTTAGCCTTTTATGTCTTTCCAATGCTAGGGATTGTACTTGTTCATGAGGCATCTGTCAGCTGGTATGATGCTCTACTTGAATTGCTGGTCTTTCCTGTCTATTTAGGGCTCACTAAATTGTTAAAACTAGATTTTACAGATTTAAAAGTAGGGTTTCAACGGCAGTATTTTAATCGTTTCTTACTTCCAATGGATCTTTCTATGTTTGTGTATTTAGTCAGTGTTGTAGGTCTGGTGGTTTTTGAGGATGCTATTCCGCATGCAGATGCTTTACGGGAACATTTAAATAGTATTTATCTGATTTTGTTTTTTGTGATGCTCTTGTATTTCAATGCAGTGTCCAAAGAACGATTGAAACAAGAGATTCTGGAACAAAAAGATAGGCAACTGCAGGAGTTAGCCACCTATAGCCAACACGTCGAAATGCTCTACGGGGAGATTCGTGCCTTTCGTCATGATTACCTGAATATTTTAACCAGTCTCAAATTAAGTATTGAGCACGAAGACCTCAATGCGATCAGGGAAGTCTATGAGAATGTTCTTCGAGAGAGTGGCCAGCAATTTTACAATAGTAAGTTTGATATTGCCAAACTCAGTCACATCGAAAATCCAGCTGTAAAAAGTGTTCTGTCCGCAAAATTATTGGAAGCTCAAAACAAAGGGATTGGGATCTCTGTCGAGATCGATGAACCAGTTCGTGATTTATTCATCGAGGTTTTAGATTTCATCACCTTCTTATCCATCCTTTGTGACAATGCTATCGAAGCGAGTCTTGAATCAGAGGACCCCCAGCTGACTCTTGCCATGCTTCAGGAGACGAACTCCCTCATCTTAATAGTTGAAAATAGTACAAAAGCTGAAAAAATAGATCTGGCGAGAATTTTTGAAAAAGACTACTCGAGTAAAGGAGAGGGCCGTGGTCTTGGTTTGTACAAGATCCAACAATTACTGGAAAAGTATCCCAAAACGACCGTGTCTACCAAGAGTTCAAACTACCGATTTACTCAGAGCCTGACCTTTTGGAAGGAATAATGGAAGAGAGAGTGGGACAGAAATCGGTCATTCGT